>NZ_JBQUZK010000054.1:0-106145 GCF_056313885.1 Methylosinus sp. DMC45 | reverse complement strand
GAAAGGGCCTTGGCGAGTTCCGGCCGCGAGGCTTTCGCCCCCGACATATGCTCACGAAAAATCTCGACGCAGCCGGCGGCCTTCAGCACATCGGTCTGGGCGTCCGTGACCTGCTCCTCGGTCGAGACGCGAGCGTAGCCGATCAGGGGCATTCGCGCTGGTCTCCTTCCGACGAAATCCGCGACGGACTATTTGCGAGCCGCTCGATAAGCCTCAGGAATCTCGTCGTCCGCAACCGGCGGCGCGCCACCCTCGCGGCGCATGATCTGGTCGAAGGCGCTCCAATCGGTCCGACCTTTCTTTTCCGCGAAATAACGCGCCGTGCGCAGCGCCGAAACCTTTTCGGCCACCGCCGAAGCGACGAACTGGTTGAGGCTCGTGCCATCCTCGGCGGCGATCTTTTCGGCTTCCGCCTTCATCGAAGCGGGGAGCCGAAGAGCATAAGCGGCAGTTTTCGTTTTCATCGCACCATCCTCATCAGCGTATCTCTCGGCGTGAGAACGTCGACGCCAAAGCGCTCTCGCACAAGTCCGAAGTCACGCAAATTGAACGTAACGATCGTCGCGGCCCGCCCGTTCACAGCCGCCTCGAGGACCAGCTCGTCGCCCGGATCGCGCAATTGCGGCCGCCAAAGGAACCAGATTTCGACTGGCTCGATCAGGTCGATGATCGAGTCGAGAAACTGACCGACCTCTTTCGTCGATAGGCCGGCCGCTTTTCGATGTTCGTCGCGCAGACACACGGCCTCATATTCGATTGCGAGAGCGGCGCTGGCCAAAAGCCGAACCTGGCCGCGACGCGCGAGCTTGAGAAGCTCGGCGGATGCTCCGCCTGGGCTTCGGAGCGCTGCGATCAGGGCGTTCGTATCCAGAACCAATCTCATTGCAGCGACAGTATCATATCGCCCATGATGTGATCAATAGGTGTAATTTCAATTATTATGAATATTAGTAAACGGTCGTTTGAAAATGCAGCCGAAGGCCGAGGTTCGAAGCCGCCACCCAGGGGACAGCAGGAGAAAAGCCCAGAAAACAGCCTTTTTCGTCGATTTGCTGGCTGACAATGCGCCTTCGGAGCCAGTCCGAGGCTTGCTTTCGGCGGCCGCGGCACCGCATTTCGATCCAGGCGTCGAAAGAGAAATAGGTATCTTCTATCACTCAAGTAAAAGTCGCGATAACATGATAATTGTCTCGATTCACACGGAATTAACATGGAATTAGATCTTCCCGGCTCTCTTTCATTCGAGCGCCTGCAGGCTCCATTCGAAAGAGCGTCGGACGCCCTCGCACGTTTCGACGAGCGGCTTCGCTCCAGTCTCGTCGCTGAAGCGTTCGTTCTTCGCGCGTATTTCCTCGACGCCTGCCGCCTTGTGGCGCGTGGGCGAATTCGTCCAGATCGCGAAGCCTCGTCTCATTCCACCGCGCCCCTCACTACCGCCTGGACAAGCGTTGGATGTCCCAGAGCCTTGACCGACGCCGGAGACCGAGCTTACAAATCGCTTATGGCGGATTGGGGATCTCAGCGGAAACGAGCAGCGAGCGCCCTCTTTGGCGCTTTGATTTGCTTGGTCGCGTTGCAGGGAATTATTTTCTCTGCACGCACCGCTGCGGCGTTTCGATTTCATGCCTCCGCCTCAGTCGCGGCGGCAAATTATGAGATTTGTCGAATCGGCTCAGAGTCGGATCGAGGCGCCCCTATTGATGAACGCCACACGACCGATCAGTGCTGCCTTCTCTGTGGGGCCGGTGGACGGGGCGATCCGGCCACTCTGCTTTCATTCCTTGCAGTTGTTGGCGATTTTTTCGTCCGTCCAGCCTCGACCGGCGTCCCCCTCGCCGCGGTCGACGACTTCGACCGCAGCCTCGAACCTTGGGCAAATTCTCACCTCGCTCGCGCTCCGCCGTCTCTGTCCTGAACGCGTGTCTCCCTGATCTAGAGCGGGGAGATCGTTCGAGGCGGGAACCGCTCGTGGCGGCTTCTCGCTTCGCTGTCATCGCGAATTCGAGGCTCCAGCGGAAGCCCGCCCATGTCCAAGACCAAAGGCCGTTTGATCGGCGAACTCTTCGAGCGCAATAAGCGCGATCTTCTCGGTTGCCTGACGCGGCGCGTGGGCCACGAAGATGCTTTTGATCTTCTACAAGAGACCTTTATGCGACTCATGCGCCGTCGGGAGATCGAGCCGATCGTCGACGAGGACGCCTATCTGCGAACGACAGCGATCAATCTCGCACGCGACTTATCCCGTCACCGTAAGAGCATGGCCAAGCACGTCGCGCCGGGCGATATCCCGACCGAGATCGCCGAGGCTGGGCTCGACCCATCACAGATTTGCGAGGCGAAGGAAAGCGTCCGCTTGTTCTACGCCGCGTTGACGAGTCTACCCCCCAAGTGCCGGGAGGTGTTCATCTTGCGCCGCTTCCATGATCTCTCGCCGGACGAGATTGCTCATAGATTAGGCATTTCCCGAAACATGGTCCTCAAACATCTACGATTGGCGCTAGAGCGGTGCCATGCGGCGCTCGACTAAAATTTTTCCTCGAGACAAGCTCCTTGCGACTGTCGACATACGTCCTCTTACAGTAAGGGATCAGTGGCGGCGGTGACGCCCGATAAGAGGCAGATTGGCGCGACGTATGGAGGATGACGACGCTCTTTTTGATCGATCGAGCCGTCGTAGAGCGGCCATCGAATGGTGGACGCGCCTCGATTGCCAAGCCCCGACGCCGCAGGAGCGCGAGGCGTTCGTCCTTTGGCTGACATGTGACCCGTCGAACCGCGAAGCATTCGAAAAGGTTTGCCGCATCTGGGGCGATCTCGAAGGCCTCCGGCCATTCATCGACGAATTCGAGGTGGCCCCGCCGCGCCGGACGCCGCATGCTCGCGTCGCCGCCGGCCTCGTGGGGCTCGCTTTCGCGCTGCTGTCCTATGTCTTCTTCGACGACGTCTGGATCATGCTACGGGCGCAGGCCAGCACCGGCGTCGCGGAGACGCGGATGGTCCCGCTCATGGACGGCTCTCGGATCGAACTCGGCCCTCGCTCCGCCATCTCGCTGGATTTCGATGAAGGCAAGAGGAACGTGACGCTCCTGAGGGGGCAGGCGTGGTTCGAGGTCGCGCCGGACGCCGGTAGGCCTTTCTCTGTTCTGGTCGCCCGCGGCTCGGTGACGGCTCTCGGCACCAGTTTCGACATTTCGACCACAGGGGAACGAACCGAGGTCACGGTCGCGCAGCATCGCGTGCGCGTCATGGCGGGCGGCCCGGCGATCATCGTCGATGAAGGCGAACAGAGCGCTTTTGGGCCTGGCGCCGCCGCGGTTGATCCATATCGGGTGCAGGTCGACCATGTGACCGCATGGCGGCGCGGAAAGCTGATTTTCGACGACAGGCCGCTCACCGAGGTTGTCTCCGTCCTCGGACATTATCTGCGCGGATATATTTTGGTTCTCGATCCCTCGATCCGCGAGAGGCGTGTGAGCGGCGTGTTCGATGCGGCAGAGCCAATGGCTGCGATTTCCGCGATCGAGAAGGCCCTCGGCCTTCGCGCTCTCGATCTCGGCTATCTCGTCGTGCTCACGGGATAAAAAAGAAGAAAGTTTTGCTCTTCGACCTCCCCGGACGAGGGGGCGAAGGATTTTCATTCAGGAGGCTTCTCGATTCGTGGGGGGCCGGGCAGGCTCTCATCTCGGCTTTCCGCCAAGTCGAGTATCCATTTGCACCGCAACCGGCGCGCGGACCAGCCGCGCTCGACCACGCCTTTTTCCGCGTGGCCGCGTCCCCTATCGCCGCCGCCGTTCGTCTTGTTGTATAGCGGGCCGTCTTCGCCGTCGGGCGAAGGCGGCGGCCTCGGCTACCGCATCGCGCTCGCGGCATAGAGAAAGGAGAATTTTTTAACTCGTCGACCTCCCCGGAGGAGGAGAGCTTCGTCCTTGTCAGAGTGGGAGGCGCTGTGCCTGCCGCTAGGAGACGGGACGGAACCAAATCGATGTCGGATCGGATTCCCAATGGAAGCAAGTCGGCGAAGGGTGGGATGATGAGCGCCACGGCGATCGCGTCCGTGATGAGCGCCATAGCGTTCGGCTCGAACGCGGATCGCGCCGAAGCGCATGCGCAGATGTCGCAGCAGGAAATCTCCGAGATCGTCCGCAGCTACGATATTCCGGCCGGCCCCATGTCGACCGCGTTGAACAGCGTCGCCGATGCGAGCGGCGTTCGCATCGTCTATGATTCACGCCTCACCCGTTCCCATCGGACCAGAGGACTGACCGGCCAGCACAGCCTCGCCGAAGCGCTGTCGGAAGTTCTGTCCGGAACCGGCTTGAAATATGAGCTGTCGCCCAACGGAAAATCCGTGGTGATCGTTCTCGCCCAGGCGACCGAAGTGCGCAATGACGCGAGCCCGGAGGGCGCGACGCCGCTGCCGACGATCGACATCGGACACGAATCGAACGCCGATCGCGCGGGTCGTCGCATTGGCGGCGCTCCCCAGGGCCCCGGCGATCGCATGACCGGATATAAGGCCGAAAACGCGTCCAGCGCCATGAAGATGGACATGCCGCTGCTAAAAACGCCGATCGCTGTTCAGGTGGTGACGCGGCAGCTGATGGACGATCAGCAAGCGATCAGCGTCAAGGACGCGATCGTCACCAATGTCAGCTCCGTGCAAACGACTCCGGGCTTTTCCGAATCTTATAAGATTCGTGGATTTTCCAGCAATGGCAACTCTTATAAGAACGGCCTGATGGAATACCGAATGCGCTATCTCGACACCGCCAATCTGCAATCGGTCGAGGTGCTGAAAGGTCCGGCGGCGATTCTCTATGGCCGCGTGGAGCCCGGCGGCCTCATCGACCTCGTGGTGAAGCGCCCGTTGGAGACGCCTTATTATTCCGTTCAGCAGCAGAACGGCTCTTATGGACTTACCCGAACGACGGTCGACGCCACCGGTCCGCTGACGCCGGACAATGTATTCGGATATCGGATCAACGGCGAATTCTACCACACTTATTCCTATCGGGATTTCGTGAAGGACCAGAATATTTTTCTGGCGCCGACGCTGAGCTTTCGTCCGACCGAGCAATTTCGGATGAACATAGATTTCGAATATCAGCATCGCACTTGGGTCGACGACTATCCCGTGCTGCCGGCGATCGGCTCCTATCCTGCGCCGATACCGATCTCGCGCTATCTTCAGACTCCGCTTCTGACGACGACCTCTCCGCACGAATACGACAAGAAGCGCGTCGCCTATGACTGGACCTATGATTTCTTCCCCGGTTGGAGCCTCACCAATCGGATGAGCTATTCGACATTCGACGACAGCCAGATCAATGCGCTCGGCTTGACCGTCAATCAAGCGACCGGCGTTCTCACGCGCACATTGACGAACTCCACGCTCGGCGGCGGATTCCACGAATTCGACTTCGCGACCAATTTGGACCTCAAAGGCAAGTTCGAGACGGGCCCGCTATCGCATTCGACCCTCGTCGGCTATGATTATCTCAGCACTCATATGCCGATGTACAAGAATATATTCGCAGCGACGAGCTCGATAAACATCTATGCTCCCAATTATTGGACGCTCGACAATCCCTTCGCCGCCCCACAATATATCACGCAGGATCAACGCTGGACCGGCGTCTACGCGCAGGACATGGTCTCCTTCTTCGACGACTCGGTTCATGTGCTGCTGGGCGGGCGCTATGATTGGGCGGAAACGGGCAGCAATAAGACCGTCACCTCGCTCGCCGGCGCTCTCGCTTCCTACACCACGGTCTATAATAAGGCGTTCAGCCCCAGAGTCGGCCTCGTCTATCAGCCGACGCCATGGCTCTCGCTCTACGGCAATTTCACGCGTTCCTTCGGCTTGAACAATACAACTAGCCTCGGAGCGGCGCTTCCGCCGCAAAAAGGCGAGCAGTTCGAAGGCGGAGTCAAAGCGGAGCTTCTGGACGGTCGGCTGACGGCGACGCTCGCCTATTTCGGCATCACAAAGACGAATATTCCGACGCCGGACCCCACCAATGCGAGCAATTCGCTGGTCATCGGAAAAGCGCGCAGCCGCGGCGTCGAATTCGATCTCATGGGCCGCATCGACGACAATTGGAGCGTCATCGCCAATTACACGCATGACGATGTGCGCACGATGCAAGGCGCGCTCACCTATAATCCGGCCACGCTGATGACGACGCAACTCGCGGCCGCCGGCTATAAGCTGCCCGGCAGCCCGCGCAACTACGGGAACCTCTGGGTCAAATATGCAGCCGATGGCGAATTGCGCGGTCTGAGCCTCGGAGCCGGCGTCACCGTCGTCGACGATTCCTTTGGCGATAACGCCAACACATTGATCCTGCCGAGCTATGCGCTGCTCAATGGCATGGTCGCCTATACGACCGAGATCGCGGGCTACAAGGTGACCGCGCAGCTCAATGTCAAGAACATAACCGACGCCATCTATTATCCTACGGCGAGCAGCAGGACGACGATTCAAACGGGAACGCCGCGCAGCTTCCTCGGCTCGCTCCGATGGGAGTTCTGACGGCTGAAAAAGCGGACGCCTCCCGCCTCGAGCGGAAGGCCTCATCTCGAAGGCGTTCGTCTCACGAGACGACGCCCACTATTGCATCGATGAAAGCGAGGCGACTGAAACCGATCGTCAGAGGAAACAAAATGCGGCTATTGCGATTTTCGAAGGAAATGAGGGCGCGAAGCGCTCTGTCACATATAAATTGTCTCGGCGCTCGAACGGCCACATTCGCCGCGCCGACATCACATCGAACGCGCGTCATAGGCGCGAGCGCGACCGATTTGGCGTGGCGCGCTCGTCGCATCGACACCGCATGACGCGGCACATCCAGCGCGCACCGAGCGAAGCCGCCTCTAACCAAGCGTGGCGACGGACGCCGCCGATGGACAACTGACCAGGCGACCCGGGAAAGCCGAAGCAGCTCACGTCTGAGACGACGAGCGGACCCGACCCAAATTTCAACGCCTCTTCCATTCGGTGAAGAGCGATTGATTTGTCGCGACGTCGTTCCCGCCTTTTTAGCTTCTCGCAATCTCATTCGAGGCGAATTGGCATGCAAAGAGAAAGAGACCTCGTCGCTCGCCTACGACGTGAACCGCCTTTCGCGGCGCAGGGCCGCCCCGCGCTATTACCGTTCTTGCGTAGCCGTTCGGTCGATGACCGACGCTCGCCCCGCCCCACGGCGATCGAAGTCTTCGACGCTGCGAAGGGTTCGGACTCATGTGCCGGATCGCGCTCGCGGATGCGTCGATCGCCCCCACCGTCTTGGTCGTGCCGATGAATCAGATCGCTTTGAACCGAAGCCATTCTCATATTCGGTCGTCGGCCGAATCCATGAAGAAGCGCGATCGATCGCGCCATAGACGCTAGAGCCCACCAAACGCCTGTTTCACCACTTCCGAGCGAAGCTATGGAGATGCGCATGACAGCGAAGGAGAAGTCGGTCCAACAGCTCTACCGGGATTATGCGCCCAGATTACGTCAATTCGCCAGCCGGCGACTCGGTTGGGAAGAATCTGAAGACATCGTTCAGGAGGCCTATCTGCGATTGGTAAAGGAAGGAGCCGAAAAGCTAACCTGCCCGCGCGCCTATCTATATCGCATCACCGCCAATCTCGTCACCGACATGCACAGGCGGCGAAAGCTCCGCTCCGCCTTTACCGACGCCGCGACGCCCTTCGACGAATCCGTTCATTCCGACATGCCGAATGTCGCCGAGCCCCACGACTATTCCTCGACATTCGAACAGCTGTCGCCATTGCGCAAGCAGATCATCCTCTTGAAAGTGGTCGACGGCGCCACCAACATCGAAATCGCCGACCGTTGCGGCGTATCGACACGAACGGTGGAAAGGCATTTGACCAAAGCCCGTGGCGATTTACGCCACAGCATGGCGTTTCAATCGTCGAATCCCGCATGACTTTTCGGCAGGCGCGCGCATTCGTCGACTCATCAAAAGTCGAGCTTGTTCATGACCGAACCAATCTCTCTATTTCACGCTCATGCCCATAGGCCGAAGAGCGGGCGCCTCGGACGCGGCGCCGCATACGTCTTATCGACGTGGATTTTGCTCATATCGGGAGCCTCTTCGGGCTCTCGGGCGGAGTCGGCTCTCGCGCTCGGGCGACGCGACAATGGCGAATGGCTGACGGGCTCCGCTCGCGGCTTTTCAGACCCGCGCGGGGCCGCGCGATTCGCCGTCTATGTCTGCGGCGGCGAGAGAAGCGCCTGCACGGTCGCGCAGTCGCTTCACGACGGCTGCGCCGCCGTCGCGGTGAGTCTCGACGGATCTCGCTATGCAGCGGCGCTCGGCGACAGCCTCGCTCACGCACGAGACAAAGCCGACGCCGAATGCGGCGCGAAAGGTCCCTGCAAGATCATCGAAACAGTCTGCGAAAATGACGAGGGCGCCGACGCGGATGCGCATCGCGCCGGATCGGCGACGCCCTTCGATCCGAGCATGGCGAGATATATCGAAAGCTGGCGCAGGTGCTTCAAAAGGCCGAATTCGCCGACATCGATCGCCGCCGCGACCGATGCTTGCGCGCAGGCGCTCGCATTTCCGCAAATTTCTCGCTCCGAAAGCGATAAGATCAAGGCGCATCGCGCGCGATTGTCGAAAGCGCTGGAGCTGAGCCTCCCCGACATGACCGCCCGATAAGAAACATGACGAACGGCGTCACTGCTGTGAGGCCGTTCGCTTCCACGTCTGCGGCTCGAGCGGGCGTTCGTTCGAGGTTTGCGCATAAGTTCCGGCGTCGACGTATGTCTCCTTCTAGTCGATCATCGCGACATAGATCGATCGAGCGAATTTTTCTGTATCACGAGAAATTTTTTTTCGCCCATGTCGGTTTCGATCGCATCGGCGCGTCTCTCATGACGAGTGAATGATCCGACATGTTTCGTGAATGACTCGCAGATACGCGAGGCGCCATCGTCCCATGTCTCGATGAAGCACACAGAGCGAGCGTAGGCATGGCCACGATAGCTTTCACCATCGGTAGAACAGGAGGCGCGCCTTGTCGGTCCTGATCGATGTTCTCGCGCAAACAGCGCCACACTCTGCGACGCCTCGGCCGCAAGCCAAGAAGCGCTTGGGAGCGACGCCGATATACGGCTCGATTCCGCGGAGCGACGGCCTTTGTCTCGACGCCAATGAGATGCGTTTTCCTCTCCCGGACGAATTCCTGGCGCGTGTCGCGCGAGAGATTTCGACGATCGACTTTCGACGCTATCCAGATGCGATGGAGATCGATGCGCTCGAGGCCGCGATCGCTGCGAATATCGGCGTGCGAGCCAAAAATATTCTTCTCGGCGTCGGCTCGACGGAAATGCTCGATCTTGTTTGTCGTGCTTTCGGGGGCCCCTTCGAAGCGGTGGTCGTTCCGACGCCGACATTCCCGCTCTACGGGCATTTCGCCGCTCTCAACGACAAAGGCTTCGTCACTGTTCCGCTCGACGACGCATTTGTCCTGTCGACCGAGGTCGTCGACAAAATGACAGCGGTGGACGGCGCAAAGATATTTTATGTCGGCAATCCCAATAATCCGACCGGACGCGCCCTGGATCGCGGCGTATTCGAGCGGCTCGCGGCGTCCACGAGCGACCTGCTGTGCCTGGACGAGGCATATTCTGCCTATGCCGACGTCTCCTATGCGACGGATGCGATCGATCGCCACAATGTAATCGTCGCGCAATCATTTTCGAAGATCGGACTCGCGGGGTGCCGATTGGGATATCTCGTCGCATCGGAGCCGCTCATTGGCGAATTGGAACGCGCCTCGCTCCCTTACCGCGTGAATGCGATGACCGCATGCGTCGCGCGAATCTTTCTCGAAGAAGCCGCTCTGTTCCAACCGCTCATCGACCAGGTGAAGCGCGAGCGTGAGCGCTTGCGTGAGGAACTGGCGAGGATGCCGGGCTTTTCCCCCTTTCGCTCGGAGGGCAATTTCCTCTTTTGCGCGACGCCACGGACCGGCGCGAGCGTCGCGGAGGAATTGAGAGAGAGATTTCGCATCTTCGTCAAAGCGTTTCCTCCGACCTCTCGGATCGGAAAACATTTGCGCATCACTGTCGGGACGCCGTCGGAAAACGATGCGCTCCTCGAAGCGCTCGCATCACTGTCGCCCGTCGAGAGCCGCGAATCTCTTTCGACATAAAGAGCGAAACGCGACACGGAATCGTCTTCCGCTGGGGCGTTGCGGAAGAGCGAGTCGTCACGCCGCCGGTTGCGACGGCGTGACGACAGATCAAACGCCGAATGGAGAAAGCAATGACCATCAAAGTCGTCAAGAAGGAAATCCTCCCCGTGATCGGCCGCGTTCAGGCCATGTGCGCGTGCAACCCGCCGTGGTGCGGCACCTGCTGATTTTATTCGGCAGCGCCGTCCCCGGTTCATACGGCCGGGGACGGCTTTCCAGCTTCCATGCGGACATCGTCGAAAGCTTTCCAGATGCAAATCGGATTCAACTTCACCTTGAACGGCACGCTGGACATGGTTCGGCGCATGCTCAGAGAGCGGCAAATCGACTATTGCGAGTTGCTCATCGACAATTTCCTGAATGTTCCGCTCAAAGAGCTGGCGGACGCGTTCGAGTGTCCGGTCGGGTTCCATATCATGCTGTCGAAGTTTCTCGAGAATGATAGAGAGACGCTCGAGAAGCTCGCCAAGCAGATCCGTATTCTCATCGATGCGCTTCAGCCGGCATACGTGTCCGACCATCTTCTGCGTTTTGCGCCGAACGGACGGAATCTCTTCTATCTCGGCGAAATCGATTACGCCCAATATGCCCCCGTGCGGAATCGTGTGGAGCAATGGCAGGATATGCTCGGCGTCCAGCTCCATCTCGAAAACTATCCATCCATCATGGACGGCGGATGGGAGCAGCCCGAGTTTTTTCGGAGGCTCTGCCGGGAAACTGGAGCAGGGATCCTCTTCGACGCCTCCAATGCGGTGGTCGCCCGACACAATTGCGGTGCGCCGCTGGACGCTTGGAACGATGTCATCTCGTCGACGCGACATTTTCATGTCGCGGGATATGGGCCTTCGTTTCTGGACCCGCGAGTCATCGTCGATTCGCATGATAGGGAAATGGCGCCGGACACGTTGGAGTTCCTTCGCTCCATGCGCGCGGCATTCGACAAGCCGGGCTCGACGATCACATATGAGCGCGATTTCGAGATCGAATATGATTCGATCGCGATCGATCTCGAACGTCTGCGCGAGATATTCCCCCACGCCGAGGACACGACCAATGAGTCTTTTGTCGCCTGCGCCGGCTAGAATCGACGCCGATCTCTATCAGGACATGATGAACCCTTCCCGGCTCGACGCGTTCGCGCGAGAGTCACGAAGTCATGTTCGTCTCGACATCAGCTATCGGGCCTATTGGCATGTGCTGTTCGACGCCGTTCCGCAATTGTTGGAGCTTTCGGGCCCCGACGGGCGCGCGATTTTCCTGCCGTTCATGCAATGGGCGCAGGAGAAGAACCTCACATTCGATTGGGCCTATCATATCTGGGCCGCGGAATGGCTGCTGCAATCGGAGTTTCGCGAACGTGTCGGAGCAGACCTCGCTCTGAAGCTCATGGCTGCGGCCGCATCGCGGTGGTCGGGACGCGACCGTGATCTCGATTATTGCGGGATCGTCATTGCGAGCCGTCTGATCGGACCGACGAAGGCGGTCGCCGGCTGGAAGCTCAGCAGCATAGAGACGCGCTTCATCGAAGTCGAACAGGTCGAGTTCGAATGCGAGCTTCCGGCGCCCGAAGGCAATTTTGGATGCTTTCGGACGCCGGGCTACGAGCTCGATCATTTCCCGGGATGGCGGCCCATACCTCTATGATCGAGAGCGACAAGGGCTTTTGGCGAGGCTATTGGCCCCTGCTTCTCGTGATCGTGGCGGGGCAGCTCGCACAGCAAGCCGATGTCATAATGGTCGGCCATTTGGGCGGTGGCGCGCCGGGGGCTTATGCGATGACGACACGTCTGGTCGTCGTCGATGTGATCTTGCTGAGCGCGCTGGGCGCCGTCGCTTCGACCGCGATCGGCGAGGCGCGGCGAAGCGGCGCAAGTCCGCGCGTCATCGGCGCGATCCTATGGCTCTCGCTGTTTGCAGGCCTGTGCTGCGCGGCGTTCGGCTCGGCGAGCTATCCCCGATTTGCGAGGCTGCTCGTCGATGATGATGTGATCGCTGGACTGATCTGCGACGGAGTGCTCTGGTATTCGTTCGCCGCGCCGTTCCGCTTCGTCAGCAGCACTTCGGCCTTCATGCTCCATGCGCTCGACCAAGGCTCTGGCGTCGTGAAATGGAAGCTGTGGGAGTTCGCCGCCAAAGCCATCGGCAATTTTTTGGCCATGGAGATTTTCGGACTGGGGTTTTCCAGCTGCTTCCAGATAGGGGCCGTCATCTGCGTCGGCTCGTCGATCTGGGGAATTTGGGCTCTATCGCGGCATGGCGTCGATTGGCGTACCTTGCCGGGCGCCTCATGGGCGCGTCGCTTCGGCAAAGCGGCGCTCTGGGAGTCCGAGCGGGGCGTCGCCATGCATCTCGCTATGCTCGCATGCCTCACCATGTTCGCGGCGCCCGGACTCGGCAATTATCACGTCGGGCGGCTGAATTGCTTCGCCGCGGGTCAGACATTGATGTTGATCGTTTTCACGCCGCTCGTCACATTGATGCGCTTTCTCGCATTTCGCCTTGCAGGGCTCACCGACGAACGCCTCATAGAGTCGATCAGAACGATCTCGCTGAAGGGCGCTCCCTTCGCCGTGGGCGTCGCGATCTTGCTCTTGGCCGGAACCGATGCGCTTGGGCGATTATATGGTCAGCATGGTCCTTGGTGGACGACCTTGGTCGAAATTTTGGCTGCGTCGATACCGCTGCGCTATATGACGTCGATCTTCAGAGCCGTCTTGCAGGCTCGAGGGTCGTTCGGGGCGGTCGCGAAAACGGATAGCTCGGTGTTTTGGTTCGTCGCCTTGCCGCTTGTCGCGCTCGGACTTTATATCGATTCGCCTTTCGTCGCTTATTTGTCGCTGATCGTCCCGGAGGGTCTCAGCGCATTGCGCTTTTGGAAGCAGGCGCCTTTCGTCTCGCGGGCCGCGCCGCCGCGGTCCAGCGCCGAAACATCAACGGCGATCTGACGCCGCGTACCGGGTCGCATGGGCTCGCAATACGGCGAAATGGCCGCCCGCTTCGCTCGAAGCGGTCTATGTGTTCGCTTCGCAGGGCGTCATGCAACGGCCGCCAGGACAATATCCCTTGCTGCTCCTTTCGTATTGCGGCTCTGCAACAGAAAAAATGCTTTCGTCCCCTTCGGCCGTTGCTATCTCGAAGGCCGGACGAACGCGCCGAGGAGAGGGACACACACGTTCGAGCAAGGTTGGGCGATCACTTCAATGACATCACGCTGTGTCCAAGATCATCTCGAGAATTGCGATCAGACCCGCGAACGAGCCGACGGCCGCCGCAAATCGGGGAGCGTAGGCGAGCAGGACGGTGGCCAGCAGCGCTCCGACGGAGGCTGCAATGACGAATGCGACGACGCCGATCGAGCCGCTTCGCGCCAATGTCGCGGAAATGAAAGTAGAGCTCTCTCTCGGGCGTCTGATCGAGGATTTTCTCGTTTGTGTGTTCTTCACGCAGCTTTTCCGCGATCGCTGCGAACGCATATCCGATTGTCGCCATAGCGACGTCGAATCCCAGAAAGACTCGATCATTGGATGCGATCTCTCCATTGCGATAGGCCGCCGCGTCGGCGAGCGGCAAAGCGGCGAAGGCTACCGCGGCGACGAGCAGCATCGGCCCCCAGGGCGCGCGGCGCCAAGGGAGAAGCGAGGCGAGGAACACGGCGAGCCAGGTCGAGAAAAAGATCATAGGCTCGCCTAGCAGGCGACCGGGATAGGCGGAAGGGAGCAGCCTGTTAGCCCAGAAATACGCCGTCACAGCGATCGGCAATCCGACGATCACGCCAATATTCAGCCTCTCGACGAGAAACATTCCCATGCGCGACGTCGCGCGTCGGCGCGCGCTGACCGACCACAGCACGAGACCCGTTCCGATCATCGCTGTCCCTGCCGATCCGCAAATGAACAGGCATGCCCGCAGAGTCGCGTCGGCGAAGCGACCGAGATGCAGCCCGTACATTGTCATCTGAGTGGTGACGACCGCCGATGGCGGCGGCTGTGGCATCGATCTCCCGTCCGGTCCGATGAAGTGCAGCTTGTCGTAGCGATAGGCCAATGTTTCGGAGGCGTCGCGCTGGAAGTCTATGACAATCCGTGCCGCGCCCTCACGAAGCCTATGCGCGCAAGCTCCGAGAAGCGATGCGGGCTGTCCACTCAACCAACGCGAACGAGACGCCCGCATGGCCGGGAAATCTGCGGCATGTCCGATAGGCGCAGAAGACCGGAAACTTGAAAGGCATGGTCCGTTCCCGTTGTCAAAACCGGAAGCATGTTCGGCCCCAGCATTCCTTAAAATCCCGGATCACGGGGTATCCCTGCACCAAGCTCGATTGGCGCACATCGGCCGCCACGAAACTCAAAGGGACGCACTTTGATCGAGACCAAAGTTCGTGGTTTCAGGCGCCCACCGCCAGCTCACCACAAACCCGACGAAGGTGATGAAAGCTGCGATCGACATTGTTGCGCCTATTCCGAGAGTGTCGAGCGAAATCGGCGCCAAATAAGTTCCCGCCGCTGCGCCGATCCGGCTCAAAGACGAAGCCAACCCGATCGCTGTGCCTCGGATCTCCGTAGGGAACAATTCGTTCGGGTAAACCCACGTGAGCACCTGTGCGCCGCCAATGAATAGCGCATATGCCGAAAAGCAGGATAACGCGATGATCGGCGCGCTTCCCGTCGAAGTGCTCAGCAGCAAAAGCGCTATGCCCGACCATAGAAAGCTGTGGAGCATCAGCTTGCGTCGCCCCAGCCTGTTCACGATGGCCATCGCGACGAGGCACCCCGCCAAGAGAAGGGTCGTGATGAATGCCGACCCGATGTTCGTCATCGCTTCATCCAGCCCGAGAGACGCGAGGATCGTCGGGCCGAACGCATAGACGGCAAACAGCGGAATGATCGAGCAGGTCCAGAAAGCGGTCACGAAAAACAGGCGATCGCCATACCCAGAACGAAAAAGCGCCCATCCGTCGAGGCGTTCATGGCCAGAGCTCGACGAAATCGGCTTCGAATTCGCATTCGTCCCGTAAATTTGTCGGATCACCATCGTCGCCTCCGCGTGGCGGCCTTGTCGCGACAGCCAACGCGGCGACTCGGGCGTGCCGTGTCGCATGATGACGAAGGCAGTCGCCGGAAGAGCAGCGCTCGCCAGCATCCAGCGCCATCCATCGGGACCGAAATTGAGCAGCAGCTCTCCGACCACATAGGCGACCGCCGCGCCCGCGAACCAAATGGCGATCAAGCCGCCGAGCAAAGGGCCCCTGTAGCGCCTCGGGACGAACTCGGCCAATAGAGCTGTCGCGATAGGATAATCGGCGCCCACCGCGACGCCAATCAACAAACGCAGGATGAAAAGCGTGAATGCGGTTTGCGCCCAAAATTGCGCGACCGAACAAGCGATGATGAGGATCAGATCCAAAGTGTATAAAACTTGGCGGCCGAATTTGTCGGTCAGCCACCCGCCGAGACATCCTCCGAAGAAAATGCCGATCAAAGCGGACGCCCCTATCAGGCCCTGCCAGGACGTCGACAATCCCAATTCGGGAGTGGCTTGGACCATTGCTACGCCAATGATGCTCAATATATAGCCGTCCAGAAACGGGCCGCCTCCCGAATAAAAAGTCAGGCGCCAATGGAAGCGATTGAGCGGCGCATCTTCCGGGTCGACCCCTGTCGAGGCGGGATCGGTCGCAGCGTCTCCTGTGCGAAAAATTGCTTGCATAGTCCCGACGCTCCTGTCGTTTTCGCGCAATCCGATCTCCGCCTCGCAACAGACAGACGACGATGGCCATCAGCGCTTTCAGGAAATCGGATCGGCAGAGGCGGTCCGCGCTGCGCGCCGCTTCTGGAAGTGCAGAATTCCCCAATCGAGGTAACCGATCTCCGCCGCCTCGACCCAGTTCCGTAAGCCGACGAGCATGCGATCGACATACTCTCGCGACGCAACATCGATCATCTCTCGATAGCGCGCCTTCAGCTCTGCTTGCACGGCTCCGTAGTGGCTGAGAAGATGATGCGGCGACAACTGGATCGAGATTTCGGCTAACCCGTGCCGCATTGCTGTCGCTCGATAGAATTCGGCCGACGCGAGGGAGTCGAGATGGATGCGGTCATAGACCGCTCGCAGGGCATTCGGCGGAATGTCGTCTGCCTGCAGCGGATCTGTAAAAAGAAACTCGCCTCCGGGCTTTAGAACGCGAGAGACCTCGGCGATCACGCGTTCGCGGTCGGCGCTGTGCAAAATCGCATCCTGTGACCAGACGAGGTCGAAGCTGGCGTCTTCCGCTGGGATGTGTTCGAAGTCGCCGTGGCGAACGGAAATCAGATGGCCGACGCCTCTTTCGTGATTGGTCGCCCGGTTTCTCTCATTTTCCACCTCGCTGATATTCAGGCAGACGACGTGGCAGGCGAACCGCGTCGCGAGATAGCGCGCGGCGCCGCCGAATCCGGAACCGATATCGAGTACCGTATGCGTTTCATCGAGCGGCGTGACGATTCTATCCGCCATAGCGGCGACGGTCCTGCGGCTGGCGTCCGCGATCGTGTCGGTCGCGGATTCGTAGAGACCGATATGGATGTCCTCTCCTCCCCAGATGTGGAGATAGAATGCGTGGGCGTCTTTGCTGTCGTAGTAGGCTTCGACAGCTCGCGTGACTCTTTGCGCGTTACTCATCTGAGCCATCTCCGTTTCCGCGGGGAGCGTTTTTGGTCGCGACATGGATGAAGAAATCGGGGTCGTGCTCACCATATTGCTCCTGGAAGTCGCCGTAGGTGCGGACGCGCGCAAATCCCGCTTCCGATATGAGCCTGCGGACATAGTTCTTGCGAAGTGGGAACATGTTCAGATGGAATTCGCGCCCGTCGGGAAAGGCGTATCGGAACCGTGCGAGTTCGGCGTCGATATGTTCGGGCTCCGCCACAACGCGATCGCCGCAATAATAGTATTTATGCGTGCTGTCATAACCGACGTCGAGAATGGCGTCATAGTTGCGCTGATCGAGAATCAGCATGCCGTCGTATCTAAGAGCCGCGTAGAATTCCGCCAGCACGCGGCGACGGTCCATCTCGTCGAATAAATGGGTGAAGGAATTGCCGAGGCAGACGATGGCGTCGTATTTGCCCTGAATGGCCTTGTTCAGCCAGCGCCAATCGGCCTGAATCGTATTCAAAATCAAATTGTGGCGTTTCGCGTTTTCGAATGCCTTGATCAGCATATTCGCGCTGCCGTCGACGCTCGTCACGTCGAATCCCGCTCGTAAGAGCTGGACAGAGTGAAATCCCGTACCGGTAGAAACATCGAGGACTCGGCGCTTGCCTTCGGCCGCGAGCACTTGGATGAAGAAGCCGCCTTCGCTCTGCGCTCGCGCGTCCCAATCGATGAGCTCGTCCCATTTTTCGACGAAGGCCTCGATATATTCCTGCTCATAGTGGTCAGTGTCACGCACTGACAGCGGATTGTGACCGAAATTCTGTAACGCGGATTCCGTGACGGGTACGTGCGTCATAGTCGCTCTCCTTTCGGCGCCCGCCTCGGCGCATCGTGCAGCGATCGGGCATATTCAATCTCTCGAACGAATCGGGCGCTATCGCGTGTCGATAGGCAAAACGGCGCCATTGTGCGCGGAGTAATGGTCACGGTAAGGCTGAATATGGGCGACGACGTGTTCGCCGCACGAGGCTTCGAATAGCGAACTCGGCCGATTGTTGGAATTGCCACTCGAAGCGCTGGCGACGATTATCCTCGGAGGACAACGTGCATCGAAAAGCGCGACCGAGATTCTGTTAGTCCAAATTTCTGTAATCAAAGCCCATGGGTCAAACTCGGCACCCGATGGACGTGATGCGCCACAGCTGATCGATGAGCTTGTTCCTGGCGGCGCAACAATGATAGACGATATCCTCGTAGGATTTGAAAACTCGGTTGGACAACCAGCTCTCGCGCAGAAATTGCCAGACGTTTTCGGCCGCATTCAGCGATGCGCTCTATGGTCGTGACGTGAAAGACATTGTTGACGTACATGTACAGGCTGTATGCGCCGGCGCGTCTTTATCCTTTTGGCGCCAGTTCGACGGCAGCAATTCATCGCGCCGATCGCCCGATGCGCGCGAGGATGTCGGCGAGCCAGGCCTGCGGATCACCGATCAGAACCAGCCAGTCTTGGGTCGCTAGACCCGATATCGACCCGGTGAAACGCCGAACTGCCGGGTGAAGGCGGCGGGACTCTGATAGCCGCAATGCAGTGCAGTATCCGTGACGCTTACCCCGGCGGCAAGGCGCCCAATCGCATGAATCATCCGCGCTTTCTGTCGCCACTCTTCGAGCGTCAAGCCGGTTGCGTTCGGAAACAGCCGCAACGTGCGCAGACTGGCGCCGACCTCCATGGCCAGCGCCGCCAGATCTTGACTGTCGCCGGGAATTTGCCGCCAGCGTTCGGCAAGCCGCATAGCGCGGGCGTCGCGCGGCAGGGGCAACATCAGATCCTCATGCCGCGCAGCCAGCATCAGGTCGATCAGCAAGCCCGCGATCCGGTGGTGTTCGGGATGCTCGGGCGCCAGCATCCCGATCGTGAGGATATGCAGAATCAGCTTGCGAAGAAATGGAGCGACCTCCAACATACGAGGGGCTTCGGGCAACGGCGCGGCGCGCGGCGCATCGATATAGAGCGAGCGCATGGCGACTTCGCCCTGCACGGCGATGACGTGCTGAACGCCGGCCGGCAGCCAGATCGCGCGCGTCGGCGGAACGAGCCAAGCGGCGGCCTCCGTCATGACGCGCATCACGCCTGCGTTCGCAAAGACGAGCTGGCCCCAACGATGGCGGTGCGCGGCAAGCGTCATTCCAGCATGATAGGTCTCTGCCGGCGTGCGGATGTCGAAGCCGTCGCCGCCGGCGCTCAATCGAATACGCCAGGATCGTATTGCATCGCGCCGATGAGGTTGCCCCTTGTGTCCTGCCTCGCCATCGCTCGCTCGGCAACGGCTGGATTCATCCGCTCCTCGCCTCCCTGGAGTTGTCGCGCGTCGCCCCCGCGCATCGCTATCCGAGTATGTGACCGGCGGTCTTGCGCTCCGGCTGCTCATGGGCGATCCGCTGTCGGCCATCCTGCTCGTACATCGACGAGCAGGCGACGCCGCGCCCAGGACCATCCCGCGCTCGAAATGGGCGTGGAAACAGCGCCGAACGGCGCGGGCGCGCCGGTGCGTTCAAGCATTCCCGGCTCTATGCTAAGTCTGGCTTCGATGCAGATGCGGAGCGCGCGAGGGAGTCGGGCATGGCCGACGTCAATTCGATTCGACCGGACGCCGTCGTCGCGGCGGCGCCTGAGCCAGATGAAACAGCGCTCGTGACGGAAGAGCGGCAGAAGCCGCTGCGCCGCGCGCTCGCTCGCATCCGCGTGTTTTTCGCCGCTCCGCCGTCGATCGACATAGGCCGCGTCGCCGCCATCGTCGTCGTTCCAGTGTTCTGCTGGGTGTTCTTTACGACATCGAGCGGCATGATCGACATTATGCGCCGCGAGTCGAGCGACCTCGTCGGCGTCGTCGGCGCGATCATCGGCACATCGGCCATACTCGTCATGCTGGCCGCGACGAGCTGGTCGCTCGGCGCCGATCTCGGCGCGCTGATCGCGCGGCGGCAGATCTTCGGCGAGCGAATGCTCGTCAAGACGAGCGTCACGGCGATCGTCTATCTCTTCGTCTTCTCCATCTCGGCCTTCTTCTCCTTCACCTACTACTACACGAACATATTCCGGCTCTCGTCGAAGAAGATGGTGGCCGAGCTGCAGCCCATGGCGCTCGCCGCCGACGTGCTGCTGCCGGCCGCCGAGGCGGCGGCGGCCGATTACGACGCCGAGACGGCGCGCCTCAATGCGACGGCGGGCATGCGCGCCTATCAGGATTCGCTCGAGGCCGCGCTGCAGGCGGCCAACGACGCCACGGCGCGCCTGCGCGACGGGCTGGAGAAAGGTCGTGAGGAGCGCCTGCGCGCGGCCTCCGAGGTCGCCCGCAAGCGCGCCTTCGAGATCGAGGAGGCGCAGGCGGCAGCGCGGCAATTGGCGGAGACGCGCGAAAGGCTCGCCGCGCTCGAGCATGCCGCCGCCGACCTCGAGCCGATCATCCGCGCCAAGCAGGACGAGATCGTCGCGCTCACCTCGACGGCGCGCCAGGAGGACCAGCTCGCCGTCGACGCGTCGAAGGGCCTCGACGGGCTCGGCGCCGCCTGCGGCGCCAATTGCGAGTCGCATCGCGGCAAGGCCAATGCGGCGCGCAAGCGCATTCAGACGATACAGGACACGCTCGCGGCGCCGACCGGTCGTCGCGACGAGGCGATCCGGCGGCGCGACATGCTCGCGGCGCAGATCGTCACGCTGCGGCAGAAGGCGGAGAGCGCGCCCTCCGCGCACGCCGCCGCCGCTGTGACGGGGGAGGAGCCCGCCGATATCGCGAGCGCCGCGCGCCGCCTCGCCCTCGCGCGCGATCTCATTCGCGCCGATCCGAGCTGGGCGCGGATTCGTGAGGCCAAGCCGGCCTGCGAGGCGATCGTCGAGGCCATGCGGGCCGCAGGCGTCGAGCGTGGCGGCGTCGCCGCCGAATTCGATTGCGAGCCCGCGAGCGTCGAGACGCGCGACCGGCTCACGACGCGGGACGAGACGATCGCCGGCCGCGCCGCATTCGAGCGCAAATGCTCGCTCGACGGCGAGATTCGCGGCGAGATGAGCGCCATCGTCGCGCGCATCCGCAACGCGGCCGACGCCGACACGGCCTCCGCCGCCGGCGGCTTCGAGGACGCCAAGAAGATCGTCGACGATTGCATCGTGATGGCCAAGGCGGCCGGCCTCACGGAAGCGGAGGTGCGAAGCCATCTCGAGCGCAGCGACATCTTCCTGCGCACGCACAGCATGCAGCGCAATCGCTTCGAGCTGGCGCGCGAGGCCTTCGTCGGCCTCACGCCGGACGCGACCATGGCGATCGGCGTGGCCGTGGCGCAGGACGCCTTCATGTTCGTGATGAAGCTGCTGTCGGAAATCTTCAAGGCGCGCGAATCGCAGTCGCGCGCGCCGGCGCCGGCTCTGCCCGCGCTCGATGTCGCGGACAGCGACGGCGAGGCCGCGAGTTTGCGCCTGATGAAGGCGCTGCTGCGGCTCTCGCGGCCGCGCCCGGGCGGCCGCAGCGCCTTCGACGCGGCCGAGATCGCCGATCTGCCGATCGACGTGCGCAGCAATATCGTCGGCCTGCTGAACCGGCTGGTGCGGGAGGGAGTGGCGAGCCTCGACCGCAAGGGCGTCTACCTGCTCGATAATCGCACGCTGGCCGAGGTGGAGGCGAAGCTCTCGCTCGCGCTGAAGCGCGCGTCGCGCGGCTCCGTCGCGGCGGAGGTCGCCGCGCTCACCGCCGAGCTCGGCGCCGGGGACGGATCGGGGCGTGGCTACTGGCGCCGCCGGCGCAGCGCGCTCGACCGCTATCTGACGCTGCGCGCCGCCTCGTCCGTCGAGGCCGAGAGCGAGGAAGCGGCCGCCGAATAGACGCTTCGGCCCCGAGCGAGACGCTCGCCGCGCGTCTCCTTCGAGGCGTTTTGCGCGCCTCAAAAAGCGCATCAGGGCGAGGGGGGTGAATTTCGCATCGAAGGCGAACGTCCGGCGAGCGTCGATGCGTCGATCTGCGCGAAGGAGAACATGAAGGCGTTCTCGAGATCGAAGGCCGCGTAGAGAAACGGATCGGCGGTCAGAAAGGGCCGCCAGAATTCGTTTAAGCCGCGTCTTCCGTCCACGCCGGCGCGGCGGAAGCGCTGGTCGCCGCGAATGTGCGGATCGATGTTCGGGTTCTGAAAGCCCTTCACGAATCCATGGGCCGAGAACACGGTGAAGCGCACCGCCGCGCGGCCGGAGGCCTCCAGCGCGCAGGCCGTCGCTCCATGACGAGGCGCGTAGCGCGCCGCGCAGCACATGGAGCGCCACGGCGGGATCGCAGGCGTAGGTGAAGGCGCTGGGGCCGAGCCGGACGAAGAGCCGCTCATAGTGCGAGAAGGCGACGACGACGCGTTTGGCGCGGCAATCGGCGGCGAAGGCCAGCCGCTCGATGAGGCGGGCGAGATTGCCGACCCAGCCGCTGTCCTCGAAGCGCGTCATCGGCAGCACGAGGATGATGGCGTCCGCCTCCGCGAGCCTCTTGACGAAATCGTCTCGCAGCTCGCGCGAGGCCTCTTGTGGCGCCGTTTCGTCGGCGATGGAGGCGGTGCCCGCCGCGTCGATGATCCTGGCCAGAGCCGGCTTTCGCTCGGCGAGCGGCGGCGACGCTTCGCCGTTCAGCGTCATGCGGAAGAAATATTCGTGCAGGCGCGTCGCGTCGGTCGGCGCGCCGCCTTCGGCGAAATCGCGACGCAGCCGCTGATACTCGTCGGCGCCGGCATCGAGAATATCGAGCCGCGACGCTTCGGAATCGAGCCCGTGGAAAGCGGCGCGCGTGATGGACTGCGCCGCTGGCCGCAGTTCGGCCGGATAGCCATGGGCGTTTTGTACGATGCAGTCGGTGAAGGTCGCGAGCGCGGCGGATTTGCCGCCGCCGCGCGGTCCGACCAGGCATAATGTGAGCTTCTGCGTCATAGGCTCGCTTCTGACTGTTTCAGCCTCCCGGCCCCCTGGCGCCGCCGAAACGCAGGAAATTCCGCATTGTGGCGAGGATGCCGTCGGATTTCGGCGCCGCCGCGACGGCGCGCGGCTCCGTCTCGATCGGAGCCGCGCGCTCCATGTCGAGCCGGCGCCAATAGGCGTTGGCCTCGTCGACGACCACTGCGAGGCGTTGCGTCTCGGCCAATGGCGTCCATTCGCCGGCGCGGCGGCGAATGACATAGTCGCGCAGTCGGCGCGCCTCTTCGTCGAGCTGCAGATCGTCGCAATAGATCGCCGCTCGCTCCAACATCGCCTCGTCGCGCAGCAGCAAGGCGATCTCGTCGACGCGCTCCAGATCGCGCGCGTCGTCGAGCTCGATGCGCGTCTCCATGGCGTGAGCGGCGACCGCGGGATGAGCGAGCAACAACTCGAGAAGGCGGCTTTGCGCCGCCGCGCCGGCCGTCGCCGCCATCAGGCCGCTCGCGCGGCACAAAGCGAGGAAACGCGGCGGCAACGCCCGCGCGCCGCCGCAATAGGCGCGGAAGCCGGCTTCGTCGCCCGCCCGCGCGAGCCGCGGAGCGCGCACGCAGGCCTCCATCAGCGACGGATCGGCCCGATAGGCGTCATAGCCGCCGAGGCGCGAGACGGTCGCCCGCCCTTCCGCGTCGGCCTCGGCGCAGAGACGGGCGAAGGCCGCCATCGCGATCGGCTCGAGCATGTCCCATTGCCGCGCGGCATGGAGCCGGCCTGGATAGGCGGCCGCGGCGAGCGCGGCGTTCATGCCGGAGACGAAACCCTCGCGACGGCCCTCGGCGTTGGTCCTTCGCTCGGACGGCGCGCGGGCGAGGCCGGCGTCTTGCTCTCGATCCGCGGCGAGGCGCAGGATCTCGTCCAGGAGGCGGTCCTCCTCCGCCACCCGTCGCGGCCGCGGCCCGTCGCTCTCGACGCGGAACAGGCGCGCGAAGGCGGCGCCGCCGGGATCGTCTGGAACGACGCCGAGATCGCAGGCGTCGGCGGCGGCGCCGACGATTCCGATGTCGTCGCCGAGCGAGGCGCCGAAGAAGTGCAGATCGAGCACCAGGCCCCTTTCGCCCTCTTCCGCCCATCGCGTCGCCGACACGCCGTCGAAGGCGGCGCCGTCGCCGGCGGCGAGAATGCTCGCGAGATTGTGGACGACGATGCTCTGGTCGGATTCCACCGCCTCGGGACGCTCGTCCGCGGCGCCCACCGCGCGGCGAATGTCGGCGAAATCGAGCGGCTCTATTATGGGCTCGCCCGCGGCGCGCTGCTCGTGCGCCCATTCCCGCAAACGTCGTCGCTGATGCATTGCCAGCACGACGCTGGTGCGCGCGAGCAGCGAGACGTCGCGGTCGAAGGGGCCCGGACAGCGCAGGCGCAAGGCGGGGCAGGGCGCGCCGTTCTCGCGCAGCCAATTCTCCATTATGGCGAAAGGCGCCTTCAGCGCCGGCGCGCCGCGGACGGTCTGCTGCTCCAGCGCCTCGAGCACGATGCGGCTCTGTTGCGCGGGAAAGACGCGCTGCGCGGCCCAGAGCTGCAGCAGAGCGGCGACGCCGTCGCGCCGCCCGACGTGACGGCGCTCGCGGAGCGCCCAGACGAGCCGCGCGCCGGAGCGGGCGATCGGCCCGCGCGTCGCGCGCTCGACGTCGCCGCGCGCCGGCGCCGAGACGGCGCGGAAGGACGCCGGCTCGTCGCCCGCCGTCTCCGGCGCGTCGACGAGCAGCAGACGCATCTCGCCGCCGGCGAAGGGGGCGTCGGCGCCCCGCAGCGCAACGCGCAGCTCCGCGCCGTCCGGCGCGCGCAGGCTGACATGCGAATGATCTGGCGGCAGCTCGAGCACGCAATGACCGCCGCGAAGCCGCCGCGCGTCGAGCCGGTCGAGCAGCGTCGCGCCCGCGAATTCGGGATCGGGCGCCGAAAGAACGATTATATCTGGCCGCAGGGTCGGCGCGCCGCTCTCCTCGTCATCGCAAAAGAGAATGGCGAAGCCGCGTCGTCCATCCCAGAATGCGTCAAGTCGATCTCGCCACATGCGACCGCGCCCGTTTCTCGTGAGACCGGCCGCAAGATAGCGGCTAAAGCGCGAGGCGCAAATCACCGGTCGTGTCGCCGCTGTGTCGGACAAAAAAGCCGTTGTCGACGTCGCGACACTTTTCTAGGCTGCCCGCCGGGGCGGCGTCGCGTCCCGAATTTCGCGCCAGAGGGCAAAAATGATTGGTGTTCATATCGGTATGCGCGGCTTGGCCGCGCTCGGCCTCCTATGTCTTCTTTCTTCGAGCGGCATAGCCGACACGCCTTCCGGCGCCGCGAAAATCGTCATCCTGAAGTGCTCTGTGCCCGGCGAGACTATTCATCTGGAGGCGTGCGACAAGAGCGCCGGAGTGGAGACGAAATGTCCCGCGCTCCGAAGCTCCTGCGCCGAAGCCGTGGCGTTGTTCCAATCGGCGCCCGACAATCTGAGGCTCTTGTTCGTGTCCCCGGCAGCCGTCGGCGGATTTTGGTACACGCTTGGCGCAAAGAAATTCGATTAGCGCGTATTCGGCGCTCGTGCGACGACGCCGCGACGCTCCGGGGCGAACGCGCGCGTCGCCGGCGGCGCGCCAAGCCGCACGACGCTAGACGTCTCGGAAGTCATTCAATGGGCGCGAATTTTGCCGCCTCGTGCATCGCACGAGGAAGTGGCAATTCGCGCTGAGCAAGTTTAGAGCCGCTGCGCGCGAAATTTGGAGCGCGGCGCTGGCCGCCCGATCCTCACGAAATGTCCATCCCCTTTGCCCAGCCATTACCAATATTTTTGTGACGTCGTTCCAGAGGTCTTCTTTGGGCTTTTCCGGCATGCGTCCGACCCGATGCTTGGCCGACATCGAAGCGCCTTCTACATTGAAGCCGACGTGGCCTCTCCGCACGTCGCTGCGACTCCCGTCATCGGCGGCGTAAGAAGCCGGGCAGCCGCAGGTCTCAATTAAGCGAACGTCATTTTTATATCTTAACGCAATGTGTCATAATCGACACATGCTGGAGCATTGCCGTTCGATGAAATAGCGCCTATCCCGATGCGGCGGCTCCTCGAGGACGCATGGTTCCAGGAGTGCAATGAACCATTGAACAAAAGCCACATACTCATCGTCGAGGACGACCTCGACATACGCGATCTGCTGAAAGCGTTTCTCGAAGAGAAGGGCTTCGTCGCCTCGGTGTGCGACAGTGCGGAGCAAGCAAAACCAATTCTGTCGGGCGGCGATGTGGATCTCGTGCTCCTCGACGTCATGCTTCCCGGCATGGATGGATTTGAGCTCTGCCGTAGCCTGCGGTCGACGGAGGGGCCGCGCATCATTATGCTGACTGCGCTCAACGAGCCGGTGGACAAAGTCGTCGGCTTGGAGCTCGGGGCCGACGATTATGTCAGCAAGCCCTTCGATCTTCGCGAGCTGCTCGCACGAATTCGCGCCGTGCTCCGGCGACCTGCGCTGAGCGCCGCAGGGCCTCGCACTGTGGGCGCGGAATTCGTTCTGCGCTTTTCAGGCTTCGCTTTCTATCCGCAGCGGCGTTTTCTGCGCTCTCCCGCAGGACTGCGCGTGCCTCTGACCGGCGCCGAAGCCGATCTGCTGCTGGTTTTCTGCAAGAACGCGTCCCGCGTCCTCTCACGAGAAGAGCTGATCAATCTTTCGCGTGGCGAGGGTTTCGCCATAGCGCCGCGATCCGTCGATCTTCTTGTAAGTCGCCTGAGGCGCAAGCTAGCGCATGATGATTCGGTCGCCGAGGTCATCCGCACGATTCGCACGGACGGCTACGCCTTTCAGCCCGAGGTTTCGATCGAATGATGCGGCGCTTCTTCGCGACGACGCTCGGCCAAATCGCTTCCATCATCGCCTTGTCCTCGGCGACGACCATCCTTCTCTTTATCCTTCTGCTCTCGATCTTCGATCCGACGCCGCCGCCGCCGCCATGGCCATGGCCGACCGCTTATCGCATCGCCACATTCGTCGAGACGATGCGCAGCGCGCCGGACGAGGCGCGCGCCGCTATCGCCGCAGGCGCCCGACGAAGCGACTTCTCCATCGAGATGACGCAAACGCCGCGGCCCTGCGATAGCCTCGGCCAAGACGCGCAGAAGCTTCGATCGGCTCTGCAATCGAAATTCGGCGACGTCATGGGGACGTTCACGGTTCGATCCTGCGGCTCTGACGTTCCGGCGACAGATATTCAAGTTCTGCTGCCGTTGGAGGGGAGAATGCTCGAGGTTCTGGCCGGCGATCCGAAAGCCGACCAGTTTTTTAAATTGACCCTTCCGCTCATGAGCGCTCTCTCATTCCTCTGCGTGGCCGTGGCGGCAATGTCCGGCTGGGCGGTGTGGCGAGTGACCGGCCCCTTGCGTCGACTGGCGCACAAGGCGGACGCTTTCGGTCGCGACATCGTCATGGAGTCGATCGACGAAGAAGGGCCAATCGAGATAAGACGTGTGGCGCGGGCGTTCAATCTCATGCAGGAGCGCATCACGCGGTCGCTACGCGAACGCACGCGCGTGCTCGCGGCGGTGAGCCACGACCTCAGGACCCCGCTCACGCGCATGCGCCTGCAGCTTCAGGCGGGACAGGCGGAGAACGTCAGAGCCAAGCTTCTGCGTGACATCGATTTGATGCATTCGATGGTGACGTCCGCCGTCTCGTTTCTCAGCGGCGCCTTCCACGAGGAAGAAAAGGAATGGCTCGATCTGGGCGCGCTCCTTTCGACTCTATGCGACGAATTCGAAGAGACCGGAGCGAATATTCAATATGAAGGCCGCGAAGGAATTCCCTTCTTTTGTCGGCCGAATGCGATCCACCGCGCCGTGACCAATTTGATCGACAACGGCCTTCATTTCGGCGGCCGGGTCATTGTTTCCGCATCGATCGAGCGCGGCCGCGTCGTCATCGATGTCGCCGACGACGGCCCCGGCGTGCCCATGCATCGTATCGAGGATATCCTCCAACCTTTCGTGCGACTCGACGCCTCGCGCTCGTCCCGATCGGGAAGCGTGGGCCTCGGGCTCTCTATCGTCAAAGAAATTGTCGAAGCTCATCAAGGGCAGATCGAGCTGCGCCAACGCGAGCCGAATGGCCTCATCGCCCGAATCATCTTCCCATCCAGCGCCTTTGCGCGGCCAGCGGCAGACGCGCGCCTCGCGCGTTAGAAGCTCGAAAGCATGAAACGCCATTTGCCGCCGAGCTCGCCGCGCCTCAGGGGCGTGTCCAGACCTCCACTCCTTCTCCAGTCAGTCGCACTGGCGTCGCCTCGCCGCCCGCGACGTTCAGGGCGTGCATGACGGCCGTTTTGCTCTCGGGTTCCGTCATGAACATGAGAAAGCCGCCGCCGCCCGCTCCCGACACCTTGCAGGCGAAGGCGCCGGCCCCGAGCCCGACTTGCAAGAGCCGCTCGACACGATCATTGGAAATCGTCGCCGCCGTGCTCTTCTTGAAACGCCAAGACCGATTCAACATATCTCCGAAAGCGAACAAATCTCCGGCGAGCAACGCGGCCTTCATCTCGTAAGCCGCCGCCTTCATAGCCGTCATCGCTGCGATGACGTCCTCGTCATTCGAGTTCAACCGGTTGATCTGCGCTTGGATGATCGTATCCGATTCGCGAGACAGCCCGGTGAAGCAAATGACGAGCGCCGCTTCGAGCTCCAGCAGAATATTCCTGTGAACGCGGAGCGGATTGACGATCACACGATCTTGCTCGAAAAACTCGACGAAATTGACGCCGCCGAACGCCGCCGAATACTGATCTTGCTTGCCGCCCGCCAGTCGAAGCTGCCGACGCTCGATTTCGAAGGCCAGATGCGCCAGCTCATACAGTCCGAAAGGCGCTTCGGCATATTCCCGCATCGCTTCGCAAATGGCGACAACGAGGGCCGACGACGTTCCCAACCCCGATCCCGCGAGCGCATCCGTCGTCGTCACGATCGTGACGCCGCGAGATCGTGACAGGAAGCCGTCCTGCAGAAACCGATTATATACGCCTCGATGCAGCCGTAGCTTGCCGGAGCAATCGATCGGCTCCCCGAATGCGTGGGTCTCGACAACGCCTCTATCACGAGCGTCCAGCACCAGCTTCATATCGTCGCGCGCGCTCAAATAGCAATATGCGTAACGATCGATGGTGCAATTCAACACTGCGCCGCCGTGCAGGTCGCAAAAAGGCGAAAGGTCGGTGCCGCCGCCGCCAAAGCCCAGGCGCAAGGGCGCCCGGGAGCGAATCGTCGCGCCCGCTGCGAGACCGCCAACTCGCGTTCCGCGTGGAACGGCGTCCGCGCCGAGGCTGAACGGCTTCATGGCCGACGTCCGTTCTCTAGAAGCGATTCGACCAACGCCTCGAGGTTGCGGCGATAGACAGCTTGTGAAAAATGAGCGTCGAAATAGGCTCTCACGCCGCTCGTTCGCCGCTGCGCTTCCGTCCGACGGGGCTCGCGAGCTTTTCGATTCAGCGCGCGCGCGAACGACTCCGGATCATCGGCGATCGTCACGTCTCGTAGAGCCAACGCGTCGTCTTGCATGCCACGCAGCGCGGCGGATGTCGCAATCAACGGCAAGCCGCTCGCCATCGCCTCCAGCGTCTTGATCGAAAGGCCAAAGCCATTGACCATCGGAAGCAAGACGAGTCGCGCATTCTCATATACGCGCCGCACATCATCCACCCGCCCGACGAACCAGTCACGATAGCGCCTATATTCCTCCGGCGCCGCCGAGCGCACTCCAGTATCTATGTTGCCGACGATCTTGATATCGATGTCCGGGACCTTTGGCGCAACTTCCCGAAGGAACCACATGACGCTTTCGACATTGGCCGTGTTGTTGCTCGCCACGACGACTATGTCGTCGCCGCCTGGTCCGCGAGGCGCCTCCGGCCCCGCCGGATAGAGCAAAGCATGACGCTTCTCTGGCAAAAGTTCTGAAAATACCTCATGCTCCTCGATGTTCACATGCAAGAGCAGATCGGCGCCTCGCATGCTCTCGAGCTCGACCGCGAGCATCGCCTCGTAGCTCGCATGCGGGCGCAGCCACGGAATCTTCTGGTTCATGAGCATGAACTGGCGGGCTTGCAGATCATGGCTGTCTAGAAGGATCGGCGAGCCGCCTCTCGCGAGACGTTCGGCGACGGGCATCAGAAAGAAATGATTGCAGTGAACCATGTCGAATGACAGGCTGTCGAGCCTCTCCGAAAGCCGTGATCGCTCGGCGAGAGCCCTGCGAATAATCGCTTGATTGCCGTGCGCATAGGGCCAAACGGCGTTACGAAGAAAGCTCGGATGGAAAAGAGCGCTCAACGGCGCTCCGGCGTAGAAGCGCGCGTCGCGATCGAGCTCGGGCGTCGATTCGATATATGATCGCCAGATCCAAGAACGTTCTGGAGTGAATCCGGGATCGGTGCTGACGGCGACCATCGACACATTCGCGCCCATCGCGCGATACGCCTCGACTTGACCGAGAATGGACTGATAGCTCCCACAAGAATGCCATGCAGGATGCACGATCGCCACCTCCTTGCCGAAAAGCGCCGAGGGGCTCATGCGGGGTCGGAAAGCTGGCTCGTTCATGCGGTCAACATCATTGCAGAGATCTCCGCGAGCGCGTCGACATAGACGTCGAAGCCGAATACCGTGTCGAAGAATTGCCGCGTGTCGCTCGCGCGGCTGTCCGTCGTCCTGACGCCATCCTCGATGCGGGCGTGAGCGGCGCGTAGGGCTGCCGCGAAGCTCGGGGCGTCCGTTGCTACCGTGACATTGCGAAGCCTTTGCACGCCGGCGTCCAGGCCGCGAAACGCGAGCGGCGTCGCGATCAAGGGAGCGCCGCTAGATAGCGCTTCCGCCGTTCTGATCGAAAGCCCGTATCCCTCCAATGTCGGGAGCAGCACGCAGCCGGCTTGCTCGTATGCCGACTCGATCTGCGGGACACGCCCTCGGAATAGATGCCGATGAGCGTCGAAAAGTGACTTGTCGCGCTTTCTCACCGCTTCGTCGACGTCCCCGACGATGTCGATCGAAACGCCGGGCGCGAGAGGAAGCACCTCCTCCAGCAGCCATTTGATTCCGAGGTAGTTCGGGTAGTGCCCGCTGGCGACCGTCAAAATCCTGTCGCCTCCGCGCGACGGTCGCGCTGGCGGCACAGCCGGATATATGAGCGCATGGCGTTTTTTCGGAAGCAGTCGTTGGAAGGTCTCGTGCTCCTCACGATTGAGGTGCACGCAATAATCCGCCTTTTGCATCCACTCGAGCTCGATCGCGAGAAGATCCGGGAAACGGACATATGGAGGCACGAAGAAGCCGTCACGATTGCGCAATATGAATTGCGCCGCCTGGACGTCATGGGTTTCCAGGACCACGGGCGCTCGACGGTTTCGAAGCATGCGGCGCACCAAGGGGAGCGTGAAAAAGTGATTGGCGTGGACGAGATCGATCCTCTCGTCGCCGATCCCTTCCGGCAAAGGGGCGCGCTTGCAAAGCTCGATGAGCCACGACGCCTGATCGCCATGGATCAGCGGCCACCAACCGTTTTTGAGCAAGGAGAAGCTCGCCCAGCTGCGCGTCGGCGGGCCGGAAAAATAGCGCTTGTCGACAGGCAAATCGGCGCTCTCGGCGATGTACCGCGGCCATCGCTCTCCATACGGTGCGTCGGCCGTCGGCGCATCCATCACGGCAATCGACACGACGCGCGCCCCGAGCGCGCGATACGCCATGGCCTGGCTGACGATCACTCGATAAGAGCCGCACGAGGACCAAGCCGGATGAACGATAGCGACCGTTCTCCCATCGAGTCGACGGCGGTGGCTCGACGGACTGAAGCTGGGAGTTTTTATTCGCCCGAATTGCGACATGCCGTTCAAGAAGCCTTTCTCGCGACAGCGCCCAGCCCCTCCTAGCGGTTTTGTCGAGGAGAGGTATTTCCGAATAATTTCGAATTCGATTTGAAATTGACATTTTATCGAAATACAGACCGTTCAAAGAAAAGGCCCTGTTTCGCCATATGCTGGACTTTATGCTTCCGCTCAGGTTCGAATATAGATAGTAGCCGATGCGCCAAAGGCGATGCCTCCGAGTTGCGCAGGGCTGCCGATTCGAACAAATATAGGTCGCTCGCGACGCGCAAGCTTCGATACGGACGACTGCACGGACATGGGACAATAGATGACTGGAGCCGGGTTCGATTCATCACCGTCCGACGAGCGTCGGTATGGAGTCGCGATCGTCGCCAATGACAAGGTGATCGACTGGCTGCTTCCCTTTCTGGAAAGCTATCGTGACACCAACGCCGCGCTGCCGCTCTATCTCATTCCCTATGACGACAATATCTCACTGACCAGACGGGCCGCCGACGTCTATGGCGCGACAATCGTCGAAAGCGAGCCCGCGGAAATCGATCGGCTGTCGCACGAGCTCTATCCTGGAATATTCAACTCCCATCGGCGTCGGCTTCGCAAGCTGCAGGCGCTCGCGCTCGCGCTCGACGAAGTCGCATATGTCGACGTCGATGTGATTCTTTTTCGTGACTTGCGGACGGTCTTCGGTCGCCTCGAAAGCGGCGAGAGAGAATTCATCGTCGCGTCGCCGAGCTTCGACTATGTTTACAACGAGAACCAAAAGAAGCACGCGTTCTTGGACGGCGCGCTGCTGTTCAATGATGGGTTTTGGGTTACGTCGAGCCGCTTTCTGAGTCTGTCCGACGTTCTCGAGACGATTCGTGCCGACATCGACATTTTCCACGAGGTTCGCAAGCGAGGCCAATTGTTCGCGCAACCGCTGATGAATTTCGTGGTGCATCGGCGAGGGCTGAAGACGGCGCTGCTGCCTCATTGCGTCGAGAACGCCTCCCACGAGAACTACTACAAGGCCCCGGGGATCACCTTCTCGAATGGTAAGCCGCTCGATCCAGAAGGCAAGGAAATCTATCTCGCCCATTGGGCCGGGGCGATCACCCTTCCCTCTCACGACGTGTTTGCCGGCGCCTGGAAGGAGTTCTCCAGAGCGGCCCGAGCGAGAGTCTACAAGCGCGGGGATTCGTATTCGCTTTTCAGATAGAGCGGATCCATTCGCCGACCGGCGCCTAGATGCGGGGTTCATGAGGTCATGACGATGAGGCAGGCTGTGATATTGGTCGGCGGCAAAGGAACGCGGCTCGGCGCGCTCGCATCCACGACGCCAAAGCCACTCATGGCGATCGACGGGGACACTGTGTTTCTCGATGCATTGCTGCTCGAGATCATTCGCCACGGCTTCGATGACATTCTTCTGCTCGCTGGACATTTGCACGACAGCGTCCTCGAGCGCTATCAAGGGCGTTCCATTCGCGGCGCGTCCGTGCGAATCGTGGTCGAATCCACGCCGGCGGGAACGGCGGGCGCTTTGAAAAATGCCGCGCACTTGCTCGATCCCGTATTTCTGTTGGCGAACGGCGATACGCTATTCGACATCAACCTCCGGCGCCTGTCGGCCGGTCTGGAGAAGAGGCCGGATGTTCTCGGCGTGCTCGCGCTGCGACGAGAGTCGAACGCAACCCGCTACGGCAGCGTGAAATTGCAAGATGGCTATGTCGTCGCCTTTCATGAAAAAGAGCGCGTCTCGGGACCGGCGTCGATCAATGCCGGAGTGGGCGTGTTTCGGCGAGAGATATTGACGTTTGTCGAGAGCGAGCCCTGCTCGATCGAGTCGGACGTTTATCCGCGGCTCGCCACGGCGCGCGCTATTCTCGGGGATGAGCTCGAAGGATATTTTATCGATATCGGAACGCCGGAATCGCTCGACAAAGCCCGTAGAGATCTCGCCGACAGGCGCCGACCTGCGGTTTTTTTCGACCGTGACGGCGTGCTGAATCGCGATGCGGGCTATTGCCATCGCGTCGAGGACTTGGAGTGGATTCCGGGGGCCGTCGAAGCGATCAGATGCGTGAACGAGTCGGGAGCTTTCGCCATCGTGGTCAGCAATCAAGCCGGAGTTGCGCGCGGGCTGTTTCGTGGAGCGGATATCGACAGATTTCACGCCGCCATGTCCGCGCAACTCGCTGCGGCGGGGGCTCACATCGACGCATTCTATTTCTGTCCATACCACCCGGACGCCGTCCACGCTGAATGGCGACATACTGATCATCCCGATCGGAAGCCCAATCCCGGCATGATTTTGCGGGCGTCGTCCGAGTGGCCGATCGACATGGGTGCGAGCCTTCTCGTCGGCGACAAGGAAAGCGACATGGAGGCGGCGCGGCGCGCAGGAATTCGTGGGCGCTTGTTTCCGGGCGGCGATCTCTATGCGTCGATCCGATGGGAGATCGAGCGGATAGCGGCTCATTGCGCTCGCGCGCGCTCATGATGATGGGACTTCGACGGGAGCGGCTCGCGAAATCGCTTTCGAGGCGCGCCCGATGAGGTCGGCGCCGGTGAGCGGATTCGACTTGCATCGAGCCGGCGTCGACCTGTGATTCTGTCGACCTACGCCGAGGCGTCGCGGCTGCGCCACGTCTTTGCCTTCGAACACACACTCTCAAAGGATACGATATGACTGGCGCCGAAGAGCCGAGCTCGGTTCGTGCGTGGCTGAAGGAGAAAGCGCTTCCGCTGTGGGCTTCGAATGGCTGGGATGAACGCACGAGCTCATTCGTCGAACGTCTTTCGCTCACAGGCGCGCCGCTACTCGAGACGCCCAGACGAGCCATGGTGCAAGCGCGTCAGATTTATACTTACAGCGTTGCGCATCGAACAGGCTGGTTCGCGGAGGGAGCGGAGTTGGTCGCGCGCGCGGGCGCGGCGATGATCGAACGCTATTATGAAGTCGACGGCGCTCGCGGCTGGGCCTTTTCCGTGGCGCGCGACGGCGCCATCGTCGATGGTCGTCGTGATCTCTATACGCATGCATTCATTCTGCTCGCTCTCGCGAAGGCATATGAGACGACGCGAGATTCCATCTATATCGCGCTCGCCGATGCGACGCTGAGCTTTCTGGATCACGGCATGGCTTCCGAGCATGGCGGCTATGTCGAGACCCTTCCGGCGAGCGATAGCCCGCGCCGTCAGAACTCGCATATGCATTTGTTCGAAGCATTGCTCTCACTCTTCGATGCGACGAAGCGCTCGGCGTATCTGGAACGAGCCATTGCGGTGCGAGACATTTTCTTCAGTCGATTCGTTCAGGCTGAAGAGTCCATTCTGGTCGAATTTTTCGACGAAATTTGGCGTCCTCTCGACGGCCCGCATTTTCCGTTCGAGCCTGGTCATCATTTCGAGTGGATATGGTTGCTCGAGCAAAACGAGGAGCTTCGACATTTCAATCAGACATCGACTGTGGCGCGGCTATGGGAAACCGCGCTGCGCAGCGGCGTCGGCGCAGACGGCCGAATTTACGCTCGCGCGACGGTCGGCGGAGCCGCGGATCGCTCGACTCGGCTCTGGTTCTATGCCGAGGCTGCAAAGGCCGCCCATGTAATGCGGTCGAAATATCGGAGGTGCGATGGTCCGATGGCGAGCGATTTTCTGGATGCGATGCGTGCTCGATTCCTCGAACCCGCCACGTCGGGAAGCTGGATCGACGAGTTCGACGCCTATGGCTCCGCCAAAGTGGATTTTGCGCCTGCGAGTTCGCTATATCATATTTGTTGCGCCATCCGAGCGTCAGACAGCGATTGAATAGGGGCGCGGTTCAAGCAAGGAGAGCTCGAGCGGAAGCTGTGGCATGGACGTCGGAGCATTACCACGTCCCACCGCGGATCGGCGGCATTTCGTCTGCACAGCGACGACCAATCGCCAATGAGGCGCGGCGCGGTCGATAGTTGGAACGTTGTTCTATCGCTGATGAGACGGCGTGACACGAGGGGCGCGTGCTACGAATTCCACAGGCGCGTCGGCGCCATCGCGTCGTATAGGCGACGCGCTATGACGCGGCCGGAACACTGCTGCAAGACAATGTGAGGAGGAGACCCATGTCCGCTCCCGGAAGCTGCCATCCACAAAGCTGAGAGCCCTTTCGTTCCGGCCGCATGCCTGCCCAGAGCGAGCCGTTGGCCTTGAACGGGCAGCTGAGAGGCATGCCGCGGACGTGCCGTCGGAGGCGTCCGTCGAGCGCGGCGCGCCGATGCGGCTAGATTATAAGTGTAACAATTCCAAACATCCAAATTGTGACCCGGGCGGGCAAACCAAATGTATGAAAATACATGATATTATTCATTTATTACAATGCATCCAAATGACCGCTTAGATTATTGACCGCGATTATACATTTAAAATAGAGTTCCTACCAATAGCGTCACTCAAATATAGAAGACGACAAATGACAATAACTTGCGCTGGCGATATACTAGAGCGCGCCGGATCGAAAACGAGCTCAGAAAAAAGAAGCCATCAGGCGAAGCTTCTGAGCGCAGCAGCGATGCTTTGTCTCGGCGCCGATGCGGCTGCACATGCAGAGCCCGTGACCTCCTTGCCAGCCGTAGCGGTCGACGCGCCCAAGGAGAAGCCGCGGCCTGTCGTTCGCCAGGGCGCAGCTGCGGCGCGCGTCCCGCAGACGCGCGCACGCGCCGCGACGGCGCCGGCGCAGAGGCATGCGCCTTCGCGTTCCGTCGCCGTGACGCCATCGACCGCGCCTTCGCTTTTTGCCGCGCCCGCGCAGGCCGAGCTCGGCAATCTGCCGAAGGAATATGCGGGACGCCAGGCCGCGCGCGGCGCGCGTCTCGGCATGCTCGGCAATCGCGATTTTCTCGATACGCCCTTCAATATGACGAGCTACACCTCGAAGCTCATCGAGAACCAGCAGGCGCGCACGCTCTCCGACGTGCTCGAGAATGATCCTTCGGTGCGCTTCACCGTCTCTTCCGGTCAGGTTCGCGAGAATTTCCGCATTCGTGGCTTTTCGGTCCTCGTCAGCGAGACGGCGCTCAACGGACTTTATGGCGTCGCGCCGGATGGCCGCGTGCCGACGGAGTTTCTGGAGCGAGTCGAGGTGCTGAAGGGACCGGCGGCGCTGTTGAGCGGCATGGCTCCCTATGGCGCCGTCGGCGGATCGATCAATCTCGTCACCAAGCAGGCCGGCGACACGCCCGTGACGAGCGTCACCGCCGATTATACGTCGAACTCGCAATTCGGAACGCATATCGACGTCGGCAGGCGCTTCGGCCAGGACAACGCCTTCGGCGTTCGCTTCAATGGCGCCTATCGTGGCGGCGACACGACGCTCGACTACCAATCGCGCGAACGTGGGCTCGAGGCGCTCGCGCTCGACTATCGCGGCGAGAAGCTGCGCATCGCGCTCGACGCCTATTTCAACCAGGAAATCGCGCGCGGCGGCGTGCCGATGATGGCGAGCTTCACCGGAACCGGCGTCGCCGCCGCGCCGGATTCCAGCAACAATATTTTCCGCGGTCTCTCCGGCCGAATGAACAATTCCGGCGCCATGGGGCGCGTGGAATATGATCTCGCCGACAATGTCACTCTGTTCGCGAGCGCCGGCGCGATCGACGCGCGCTTCAACGGGCTGACGAACTCGACCGTCGCGACCAATGTCAATGTCCTCGGCCGCTACAGCGGAACGTCGATCGATCTGCGCGGCTATACAGACACGATTTCGTTTCAAGGCGGCTTGCGCGCCGATTTCCGCACTTTCGACATCGGCCATCGATTGTCTTTGAGCGCGGCCAATCTCGAATCGAAGATAGGCTCGGCATTTCAGCGCAGCTCTGCCTATGTGTCGAGCATCTACTTTCCGGTCACGCCGCTCATCGCGCGCGATCCGGGAGAAGCGCCGAAGTCCACCGATACGACGCTCTCCAGCGTCGCTCTCGCCGATACGCTCTCCGCTTTCGACGATCGGGCGCAGCTCATTCTCGGTCTCCGCGCGCAGCGTGTTCAGACGAAGAGCTACAATACGACGACGGGCGCCGAGACGAATTATTACGACGAGAGCGCAGTGACGCCCGCTTTCGGCCTCATCATCAAGCCTTTGCCGATGCCCATGTCGCTCTACGCCAATTACATCGAGGGTCTGACCCAGGGCGACCGCGTCACCGACACGGCGGCCGCGAATTATAATCAGATATTTCCGCCCTATAAGTCGCGGCAGATCGAGACGGGCGTCAAATGGGACGCGGGACAGATCGCCAACACGCTGAGCTTCTACGAGATCGAGAAGCCGAGCCTCATCAAGAGCGGCAATGTCTACAATTCCGACGGACGCCAGCGCAATCAAGGCGTCGAATGGAATGTGTTCGGCGAGATCGTCGAAGGCGTGCGCATTCTCGGCGGCGCGGCCTACGCGATCGGCGTGCTCACCAAGACGGCTAATGGACAGCTCGACGGCAAGACCGCCTATGGAACGCCCAAATGGCAGGTCAATGTCGGCGGCGAATGGGACACGCCCTTCGTTCCAGGCCTGACGCTCGAAGGACGCGTCGTCTACACGAGCGCGCAATTCGTCAACTCGGCCAATACGCAAAAAATTCCCGAGTGGGCGCGTCTCGATGCGGGCCTCCGCTACTCGACGCAGCTCCTCGACAAGAAGGTCACCTTCCGCGCCAATGCGAATAATCTGCTCGATCACAATTATTGGGCCGGGTCCTATTTCGCCGACGGCATCGTCATTTTGAGCGCGCCGCGAACGGTTCTCCTTTCCGCGACCGTCGATTTTTGAGGGGCGAAAAATGGCGGCGTTCATCCATTCGGCGGCTCTCGCTCTCGTCGTCGCAGGCGCCGCCTGCCTCTATGTCGCGTCGCCGCGGCAATTGCTGACGCGCGCTCGGTGGAGACGGCCGGGCCTTTTCGCCGCCGCCTTTCTTCTCGCCGCCTGGATGGTCTGGCGAATTCGCCTCGAGTCGTCGACGGCGTTCTTCACGGCGCTCGCCGCGCTGATGCCGCTGCTGATCGCATGGTCGAGCCTCGTGGGTCTCGGAGGGAGAAAATAGCCGTGGCCGAGCATCGTCCTGATTGGCTGAGCAAGAGCCTCGTCGGCTCGGTCCTCGGCTTCACATTGGCGATCGCGTTCGCCGGGCTGTTCGCCGTCGCCGGCCCCGGCGGCCTCGAGGCGCGCAACAAATATCAGTTCGTGATGTGGCTCGTCGCGCCGATCTGGCTCGGCGTCGCGAGCCTCGTCTTTCTCTTCCGCAGCGGTCGCGCCGCTTTTTTGTGGCTCGGCGGCGCCAATCTTCTCGCTTTCGGCGGCCTCTATCTCTGTCGGCGGCTTCTGCACTGAGGACGGGACATGCGCGGCGAGATCCTGCGGTTCTACAAGAGCGTTCACACATGGACCGGGGTCGTGACCGGCATGCTGCTGTTCGTCTGCTTCTACGCCGGCGCGCTCACCGTCTTCGAGGAGCCGCTCGCTCATTGGGCCTCGCCGCCGATCGGCGGCTCCATTTCGACCGAGAACGCCGATCGTCTCATCGAGATGACATTGGCGGCGCGACCAGAGGCGACCAAGGACTTCACGCTTCGTCTCGCGACGGCCAACGAGCCGGCCCGTTTGACTTGGCGCAAGAGCCGCAATGACGAGGTCGTCTGGTCGGCGACGCTCGGCGCGGATGGCGAATTGCGCATCGAACGCTCGAATGTTTTTGGCGTCGGCGGATTCGTCGATGCGATCCATCGCACTGCTGGCCTTCCTCTCGATCGCGAAACTGGAACGACGGTGATGGGCGTCGTGAGTGCGGTCTACGCCGTCGCGCTCGTCTCCGGCCTCATCCTGGTTCTGCCCTCGCTCGCCAAGGATTTTCTCGCGCTGCGTCTCACCTCGAATTTGAAGCGCATGTGGCTCGACGTGCATAATCTCGTCGGCGTCGCGAGCTTCCCCTTCCATCTCGTCATCGCGCTGACGGTGGTCGTGTTCGGCCTGCACGAGCCGATCTATGACGCGTTGGACCATGTCGTCTATGATGGCAGGCTGCCGGCGATCATGCGCTCGACCGGCCCCTTTGCAGGGGTGAAGCGCGACGAGCAGACGGCGCCGATGAAAGCTGTCGCCGAATTGATGGCCGCCGTCGCGGTCGTGTCGCCAGAGTTCTCGCTCACGAGCCTGCAATATCGCGACGCCGGCACGCGCGGCGCGCTCGTGCGCGCCGTCGGCGAGGATCCGCGCTTCCTTTCGCGCGGCGGCGGTTTCGCCGTCGTGCGTGGCGCGACCGGGGAGCTCGTCAATGTCGACTATCTTCCCGAGAAGCAGAGCGGCTGGACGGCCGCCGTGTCGCCTTTCTTCGCGCTGCATTTCGGCAGCTATGGCGGCGAGCCCGTGCGCTGGGCCTATTTCTTTCTCGGCCTCGCCGGCGCCTTCCTGTTTTATTCCGGCAATCTCTTGTGGATCGAATCGCGTCGGCGGACCGCGCGCCGCCATGGGGAGCAGGTCGTGCAGACGACGGCCTCGCGCCTCATGGCGGCGGCGTCGATCGGCGTGTGTTTGGGATGCGTCTGCGCGCTCTCTTTCGCCATCGTCTCCACCAAATGGCTCTACGGCCATGTCGAGGACCTCGAGGCGTGGCGACATTGGGTCTATCACGCTGTCTTCTTCGGCGCTGTCGCCTTTGCGTTTCTGCGCGGCGCCGCGCGCGCGGGAGTGGAGCTGGCCTATGTCGCGGCGATCGCCGCTCTCTCGCTTCCCATCACCAGCGCAGTCGCCGTGGCGGCGCCCGGGCTCGGGCCGTGGGCGGCCGCCGATCCGACCAGCGCCGGTGTCGATATCGTCGCTTTGGGCGCAGCGCTCTGCTTTGCGTCGCTCGCGCGCGCGACGGCGCGCCGCGCAGAGCTCGGACCGACGGACAGCGTGTGGTCGGCGCGACGGCGGCAGCAGCTGTCCCCATGCGCCCCAATTCCAGTTTCTTCGAGCAGACGCGCCGCTGCGGTCGGCGCCGGTGAAGGAGACGACATCCATGGATGACGCGCAGATCAATCCATTCGACGACGAGCGGCTGAGCTTCGTCGTTCTCGTCAACGCACGCGCGCAATACAGCCTGTGGCCGGATTTTTCCGCCGATCCGAAAGGATGGCGCCGTGTCTTCGGTCCGGGAACGCGCCTGCAATGCATGCAATATGTCGACGATCATTGGATCGACATGCGCCCACGCGCAGAGGCCGGCTGACGCGCCTTTTCGCGCCTGTTTTGCTTCGTGACGTTTCGATTTTCAAAGGACAGATCGTGCTCGCAGACATCGCTCCAGAGCGGCCGCTCGCGGCTGCGCAGACGCTTCCTCTCGTCGCGGCGCAGCCCGGCATTTGGATGGCGGAACAGCTCGCCGTCGCCTCCAACGCTTATGTCGTCGCGCAATATGTCGAGCTGAGCGGCAGGCTGGACGTCGCCTGCTTCAGCGCCGCGGTCCGTCTCGGGCTCGCGGAGGCCGATCTCGTCCATGCCCGCTTCGTCGAGACGGAGGAGGGGCCTGCGCAGCTCGTGCCGAACAATGTGCAGGCGTTCGATCTGCCGGAGCCGGAGCTCGTCGATCTGACGGGCGAAGCCGATCCGGTCGGCGCCGCGTGGCGCCTGATGCGCGATGATCTGGAGACGCCTCGGACGCTCGCGGGCGAAGCGCCGCTCTACCGGCACATGTTGTTTCGTCTCGGCGGGGAGGGGGCGGCTCCCGTCGCCGAACGCTGGTTCTGGTTTCAGCGCTATCACCATCTTTCGGTCGATGGATATGGTTTCACGGCGATAGCGCGACGCGTGAGCGAAATCTACACCGCGCTGCGTCGCGGGCTGGAGCCGTCGGCATCACCTTTCGTCTCCTTCGCCGAAGTTGTGAAGGAATATGCGGCCTATGACGCCTCGCCGGCGAAAGCCGCAGATCGGCGATTTTGGGTGGAGCATGCGCGCGATTTGCCGCAGGCCGTCACTCTGTCGTCGCGGCGCGCGCCGGCGGACGGAAAATTCACGCTCCCATTGCGCAAACGGATCGTGCTCGACGCGCGAACGACCGCGCTTCTGTCCGCGCATGCGACAGCCAGGCGCGTTTCCGTCGGCGTGATGGCGATGGCTGCGGTCGCCGTCTATCTGCGCCGCATGACCGGCGCGGCGCGTCTCTCGGTGGGCGCGCATTTCATGCGGCGCATGGGGTCTGTCGCATTGCATGCGATTGGGCCGGTTGTGAATGTCCTGCCTCTGCAGATCTCGATAGACGCGGATATGTGCTTCCTCGACGTCGCGGCCGCGCTCGGGCGCGAATTGGACAGGGTGCGGCGCCATCAGCGATACGAGGCCGAGCTGCTGCGGCGCGATCTTAGCTTCCTGGCCTCTGGACGCGCGCTCCATGGGCCGCTGCTGAATTTCAAAATGTTCGACTATCGCCTCGATTTCGCGGGTGTCGAAGGGATCACGCGTCAGCTCGCGTCCGGCCCCATCGAGGATATCGAATTTGACCTCTATCTCGCCGAGCGCGAGCTCATCGTCGATCTCGTCGCCAATGGCGCGCGTTACGAGGAGCGCGAGCTGGAGCTCCATGCCGAGCGGCTCGCGCGCTTCGCGCGTCGGCTGGCCGAAAGCCCGCAAACGGCGATCGGCGAGATTGAGCTCATGACGGAGAGCGAAACAGCGCTGATCGCGGCGGTCAATGACACGCGGCGCGCAACGCCGGCGGTTTCTGTGTGTGACCTCTTGGACGCGCAGGCCGAACGCACGCCGGACGCGCCCGCATTGATCGATCGCCGACATGCGCTGGCCTATCACGAGATGCGCGCCCAGGTCGCGCGGCTGGCTCTCGCTCTGGCCGCGGCGGGAGTGGTTCGCGGCGATCGCGTCGCCGTGGCGCTTCCGCGCTCGGTGCATCTGAGCCTGGCGCTGATGGCGGCGCTCGAGGCCGGCGCCGCCTATTTGCCGCTCGACACGAGCTATCCCGACGCGCGGCTCGCTTACATGGTCGAGGATGCGGCGCCGCGGCTCATTATCACCAATAGCGCTCTGCGCGGGCGCTTCGAGACGATGGCTCCGCTGCTGATCTTCGATGCGCTGGCCATCATCGAAACGGATGCCTCCTATGCGCGTGTCGCCTCGCCTTCGCCGGAAGACGCGGCCTATGTCATCTACACGTCCGGCTCGACGGGGCGGCCGAAAGGCGTCGTCGTTCCGCATGGGGCGGTGGTCAATCTCCTGCTTTGGCTGCAGCACGAATATCGCCTCGCCAGCGATGACGTCGTGCTGCAGAAGACGCCTTGCAGCTTCGACGTCTCGGTCGGCGAATTCTTCTGGCCGCTGATGGCGGGCGCGCGCCTCGTGATGGCGTCGCCAGATATCGATCGCGATCCGGCGGAGCTTCTGAACGTCATTCGCGCGCATCGCGTCACGACGCTGAATTTCGTGCCCTCGCTGCTCGCCGCTTTTGTGGCGGCCGCGCGCGCGACGCCGGGCGCAGAACGAGAAAAGACGACCTTGCGGCGCGTCTTCAGCATCGGCGAGCCGCTGTCGCGCGAGCTCGCCGACGCTTTCGAGCGGACGTTCCATGCGCCGTTGCACAATGTCTACGGCCCGACCGAGGCGACGGTGGAAGTGACCTATCAGCCGGCTTTCGGCGCGGCGCTGGAGATGGCGGAAGGCGTCGGCGTGCCAGTCGGACGCCCGCTCTGGAATTGCGGCTTGCGCGTGCTGGACGCGGGGCTGCGTCCGGTCCCGATCGGCGTCGCCGGCGATCTCTATCTGACCGGCGCGCAGCTCGCCCACTATTATTGGCGGCGGCCATCGCTCACGGCGAGCCGCTTCGTCGCCGATCCCGACGGCGACGGCGAACGAATGTATCGCACCGGCGACATCGCCCGTTGGCTGCCGGGCGGCGTTCTCGATTTTCTCGGCCGCAATGACGATCAGCTCAAAATCCGCGGCCAGCGCATCGAATTGGGAGAGATCGAGAGCGCGCTGCTCGAGCAGCCCGGCGTCGGCGGCGCGGCGGCGGTGGCGCGGCTCTTCGGCGCGGCGACGGGGGAGGGCGACGCGCGCCAGATCGTCGCCTATGCGACGCCGGATGCGCCTGGGCGCGCGCTCGACGCGGATGCGCTGCGCGCCGCTCTGGCGCGGCGCCTGCCGGCCTATATGACGCCGGTCGCCATCGTCGTGCTCGAGGCCTTCCCGCTCGGCGCGAGCGGCAAGCTCGATCGCAAGGCGCTGCCCGACCCGTCCGTGGACGCGCCGACGGCTCGCCCGCCGGCGCCCGGACGGGAGACCTTGCTCGCGGAGCTCTTCATCGAGATTCTGCGCCTCGAGACGGTCGGCGCGCAGGATGATTTCTTCTTTCTCGGCGGCGACAGCATTTCCGCCATCGGCCTCTGCGCCGCGCTGCGCCGGCGCGAATATAGGCTGCGGCCGCGGGACGTCTTCGAGCGGCGCAACATCGCCGCGATGGCGGCCGCGCTGCGCCTCGCCGAGGAAAGCGCGACGACGCTCCGCGACGACGGCGCCGATGCGGCGACGCTCGAGGCGCTGCGGGCGCGCCATGGCGCGATCGGCGCGGTCCTGCCGGCGCTGCCGCTGCAAGAGGGGCTGCTGTTCCACGCCCGGCTCGAGGACAGCGCGAGCCGCTACAACGCCGTCTCGCGCTTCACTCTCGACGGGCCGCTCGACGTCGGTCGGCTGCGCGACGCGTTGGAGGCGCTGTTGCGCCGCCATCCGCAGCTCGCCGCGATTTTCGACGTCGAGCAGGGCAAAGCGTTCCAGATTCTGCCGCTCGTCGAGGGACCGCAGGCGCTGCGCCGCTGGCCATGGAGCGAGCGTCGGCTGACGGAGCTCGGTCCGCGGGAGCAGGCCGCCGCGCTCGAGAAAATCGAGCGCGAGGAGCTGGCCCGCGACCTCCTCGCAGAGAGCGGCGGCCGCCGCATGCTGGCGCGCGCCGTGCTGGTTCCGCTGGTGGAAGAGCGCTATGCGCTTCTCCTCGTCTGCCATCATCTCATCGGCGACGGCTGGTCCTCCGGCGTGATGCTGCGCGATCTTCTGGCCGCCTACGCCGGCGCTGCGGTCGCGCCGATCCTTCCCGATTATCCGAGCGTCGTCCGCCGCCTCGCCGCGCGCGACCCCGAGCCCGCCCGCGCCGCATGGCGGGCGGCGCTCGACGGCGCCGCGCCGACCTTGCTGTTCGATCCCACTGCCGCATTCGGCGAGACGCGTGAATTGCCGCTCGCTCTGCGGCCCGGTCTGGCGAAGGAGCTGGAGGCGTTCGGACGCCGGCGCGGATCGACCCTCGCCACTCTCCTGCAGGGCGTCTTCGCAGCGTTTCTCGGCGCGATGACGGGTCGCAGCGACGTCGTCTTCGGCGCGCCGGTCTCCGGCCGCTCGGAAGCGGAGGCCGGGCTCGACGCGCATGTCGGGCTTTTCACCAACACGCTGCCCGTGCGCGTGCGGCTGCGGCCCGATCTGCCGCTCGCCGGGCAGCTCGCCGCGCTTCAGAGCCGGCAGATCGCCCTCATGGAGCATGACGGGCTCGGGCTCGGCGAGATCCAGCGCATCGCCGGCGTCTCGACGCTGTTCGACGCTCTGCTCGTCGTCGAGAATTATCCAGAGGACGTCGGTCTCTATGCGCAGGATTTCGCTGGCCTGCGCCTCGTCGGCGCGCGCAATCGCAGCTATTCGCATTATCCGCTGACGCTGATGGCGCAGCCGGGCCGGGAGTTGGAGCTGCGGCTCGAATATCGCGAGGGCGTCGTCGAGCCTAAACGTCTCGGCCGCCGCATCGTCCGACTGCTCGAGCAGCTCGTCGACGCGCCGGAAGCTCCGCTCGCTTCGCTCGATCTGCTCACGCTGGACGAGCGGGAGACGATCGCGGCCGTCAATGACACGCGCGTCGGGACGATGGCGACGACGCTCTGCGGCTTGCTCGAGGCGCAGGCGCGGCGCACGCCTCGCGCGCCCGCGCTGATCGACGCCGATCATGAGCTGAGCTATGCGCAGCTTCGTCGGCAGGTCGCGCGATTGGCGCGGCGCCTCGCCGCGGCCGGAGTCGGGCGCGGCGATCTCGTGGCGATCGCTTTGCCACGCTCGGCCCGGCTGGCGATCGCGCTGATGGCGACGCAGCAGGCCGGCGCCGCTTATCTGCCGCTCGACACGAGCTATCCCGACGAGCGTCTGCGCTACATGGTCGAGGACGGAGCGCCGCGCCTCATCGTCACGGAGGAGGCGTCGCGCGGTCGGTTCGAGGGGCTCGCGCCGCTGCTCGCCTTCGACCGCTCGCCCGAGATCGACGAAGCGGAGGAGCCGTGCTTCGCCTCTCCCGCCACGCCCGATGATCCGGCCTATGTGATCTACACCTCTGGTTCGACGGGCCGACCGAAGGGCGTCGTCGTCTCGCATCGCGCCATCGTCAACCGGCTGCTGTGGATGCAGCACGAATATGGCCTCGGCGCCGGCGACGTCGTGCTGCAGAAAACGCCGTCGAGCTTCGACGTCTCGGTCTGGGAATTCTTCTGGCCGCTGATGGCCGGCGCGGCTCTCGTCATGGCGCCGCCGGAGGCGCATCGCGATCCGGCGGAGATTCTGCGGCTCATCCGCGCGCATCGCGTCACCACGCTGCATTTCGTTCCCTCCATGCTCGCCGCCTTCGTCGCGGCGACCGACGCCGCGCGCGCCGCCGAGGCGGCGAGTCTGCGCCGCGTCTTTTGCAGCGGCGAGGCGCTGTCGCGGGAGCTGGCGGAACACTTCGGGGCGCTGTTCGGCGCGCCGCTGCACAATCTCTACGGTCCGACCGAGGCGGCGGTGGACGTGACCTATCAGCCGGCCTTCGGCGCCGCGCTCGAGACGCTCGAGACCGCCGGCGTTCCCATCGGCCGGCCGGTGTGGAACACGGGCGCGCGCGTTCTCGACGCCTGGTTGCGGGCGACGCCGATCGGCGTCGCGGGCGACCTCTATCTGACCGGCGTCCAGCTCGCCGAGGGCTATCTGCGGCGGCCGTCGCTGACGGCGAGCCGCTTCGTCGCCGATCCGCAGGCCGATGGCGAGCGAATGTATCGCACCGGGGATATCGTCCGCCGGCGGCCGGACGGCGCGCTCGACTATCTCGGGCGCAGCGACGATCAGATCAAGATTCGCGGCCAGCGCATAGAGCTCGGCGAGATCGAGAGCGTCTTGCGCGAGCAGCCGGGCGTGGAGCAGGCGGCTGTCGTCGCGCGCGCCTCCGCGGCAATCGGCCTCGCCGGCGCCGATGAGCGGCGGCTCATAGGCTATGTGGTCGCGGGCGCCGAGATCGATGTCGAGGCGCTGCGCCGCGCTGTGGCGCAGAGGCTTCCTGCGCATATGACGCCGAGCGCTATTTTGCGCCTGCCGGAATTTCCGCTCTCCGCCAGCGGCAAGCTCGACCGCAGGGCGCTGCCGGAGCCGGAGGCTGCGCCGCGCCGCCACGGACGCAAGCCGACTCCCGGCGTCGAGATGGCGCTCGCCGAGCTCTTCGCCCGCGCGCTCGGCGTCGACCAGCTGGACGCGGACGATGATTTCTTCGCGCTCGGCGGACATTCGCTGCTGGCGATGCGCCTCGCCGCAGATATTCAGCGCGAGATGAAGGTTTCGGTCTCGGTCGGCCAGCTGATGGCCGCGCCGAGCGTCGAGAGCCTCGCGCGCGAATTATTCGCGGAGCGGCGCGAGGAGGATCGCCGCGCCGGCTTCGCCGAGACGCTGCGTCTGCGCGCGGGCGAGGGGGCGCCGCTCGTCTGCATCCATCCGGCCTCGGGCTTCTCCTGGCAATTCGGCGCGCTCACCCGCTATCTGCGCGGCGATTGGCCAGTGATCGCCTTGCAATCGCCGCGGCCCTCGGGGCCGATCGCCTCCTGCCGCAATATGGAGGAGGTCTGCGATCGGCATCTCGCGACGCTGCGCGAGAATCAGCCGCATGGTCCCTATCGGCTGCTCGGCTATTCGCTCGGCGGCGTCGTGGCGCAGGCCATAGCGGCGCGACTTTCGGCCGAAGGGGAGGAGATCGCCTTCCTCGGCCTGCTCGACACATACCCTTCGGAAATCCAGGATTGGAGCAAGCCGCTCGACGCGGCTGGCGAAGAGGAGATCGAGCGCGAGAAGGCGCTGTTCATGGACGCTTCGCAAGAGGCGCTCGATTCCGCCCTCGCGCGCGAGAAGGCCGAGATGTTCGGCCATATCATGGCCAATTACGAGGACTCGGTCCGGCTGCTCGCCTCCGCGAAGACCCCTCGCTACGAGGGCGAGGCGACGCTCTTCGTCGCGCTGCGCACTCTGCCGGAAGGCATGGATGTCCGAGAAACCTGGCGGCGCTATGTCGGCGCGCTGAACGTCGTCTCCTTCGATTGTCCGCATACCGAGATCATCTCGCCGCGCATGCTGCGGGAGCTCGGCCCGGCGCTGAACGAGATTCTCCTCGCGATCGACGCGACGCGGGGCGCGCGATGACCTTTCGCGCGCTTTCTTCTCCTCGAATTTCGGTGATTGGACGCCTATGACCCGATCTCGCGTTTTGATCGATTTCAGCCTGTTGCGGGACAATCGCGACTTCCGTGCGGTGTTCGTGGCGCGGACGCTGTCGCTGTTCGCGCTCGGCCTGCTAACCGTCGCGGTTCCCGTGCAGGCGCTGCGGCTGACAGGCTCGCCCGCCGCCGCCGGATTCGTCGTCGCTTTCGGCGGCGGCGCGGCTTTCGTCGGCCTGCTGGCGGGCGGAGTGCTGGCGGATCGCCACGACCGCCGCAAGCTCATCCTCTTCGCGCGCGGAACCTGCGGCCTCGGCTTCGTCGCGCTCGCGCTCAACGGGCTCGCGGCCGCGCCCTCGCTCGTCGTCGTCTATGCGCTCGCGGCCTGGGACGGCTTCTTCAGCGCATTGGGCGTGACGGCGCTGCTCGCCGCGACTCCCGCCATCGTCGGACGCGAGAATCTCGCCGCCGCCGGCGCGCTCAACATAATCGCCATGCGGCTCGGCGGCGTCGCCTCCCCGGCGCTCGGCGGGCTGCTCATCATGTCGGCGGGCGTCGGCTGGACCTATGCCTGCGCCGCTGCCGGGGTGCTCGCGACTCTGGCGCCGCTGATGCGCCTGCCGCCGCTGCCGCCCATGTCGCCGCCGTTGATGGGCGCGAGCCCCGAGACGCCGGCGCGCGCGCTTTTGTCGGGCGTGCGCTATCTCTTCGAAAATCGCGTCGTCGGCGCCGTGGTCGCAGTGGGGACGTTGGCGAGCCTCGCCGGCGGCGTGCGCGTGCTGTTTCCGGCGCTCGCGAGCGCCTATGGGAACGGCCCGGCGGATGCGGGGCTCATGTATTCCGCCGTTCCGCTCGGCGCGGCGCTCGGCGCGACGACGAGCGGCTTCGTCGCGCGCCTCGCGCGTCCCGGCCTCGCTCTGCTCGCCAGCGCCGCGGCCGCATTCGCTGCGCTGGCCGCGCTCGGCGCCATCGGCGGACTGGTCCCGGCGCTGCTCCTTCTCGTCATTTATGGCTATCTCGGCTCGATCGTCTCGCTGCTGCAATTCACTCTGGTGCAGAAGAACACGCCGGATCGGCTGCGTGGGCGCGTCAACAGCCTCTGGACGGCGCAATTCATCGTCGGCGACGCGCTCGGCGCGCTTCTGCTCGGCCTGCTCGGAGGGATTCTCCCGCCCGCGCCGGCGGTGGGCGTTTTCGGCCTCGCCGCGCTTCTCTCCTGCCTGCTCATGGCGGCGGCCTTCGGCGCATTGCGCCGATCGCTGGCCGAACCCGCGGCTGAAGGCGTGGCGATCGAAAAGGAAAAGCAGAGTCTCGCGCCCTCCGGCTGAGGCGCGACGTCCAGACCCGAACGAGGGACCAGCTTCTTCCCAGACGCGCCGGCGCTTGTCGCCGCGGCCGGGAACGCGCGTCCCGCTCGACCGATTTTCATTCGTCCACAAAGGAGCGCTCCGATGGACGCGATTGTCGCAGAAAGACCTTCCAGAGAGATTTCGGCGCAGGCCGAAACGCCGTCGTTTCTGTTCAGCTCGCCCCATTTCGCCATAGAGGCCTATGGCGTTTTCGAGCGAATTCGCACGCCCGCCGTCGGCGGCGGCGGCGCAGACAGCGTGCTGCAGGCGGCGGTGGACGCCGCGCTGGCGAGAGCGCGTCGCGCGGGACAGGATCATCCGATCGTCGTCGGCGCTATCCCCTTCGACTCGCGTCAGCCTTCCTTCCTTTTCACGCCGAAGACGCATCGCATCGGCGCGTCGGGCATGGCGACGAGCGCGCCGGAGGCGAAGGCCAGCGTTCCCGCGCTCTGGTATCGCAGCGTGCCGGGGCAGAGCGGATTCGAGGAGGCCGTCGCCCAGGCCGTCGCCAATTTTCGTGACGGCCATGCGCGCAAGGCGGTGCTGTCGCGCATTCTCGAGATCGAATTCGCCGAGCGCGTCGACGCCGTCGCGATTCTCGAAATTCTGCGGCGCCAGAATCCCGCGGGCTATCATTTCCACGCGCCGCTGCCCGACGGCGGCGTTCTGCTCGGCGCGAGTCCCGAGCTGCTGATCCGCAAGATCGGCGGCTCCATCCGTTCCAATCCATTGGCGGGCTCGGCAAAGCGCGTCGCAGAGCCGGAAGAGGACGCGCGCGTCGGGCGTCGTCTCTTGCAATCGAGCAAGGACAATTTCGAGCACAGGCTCGTGATCGACGAAATTCGTCGTCTGCTCGAGCCATTATGCGCCGAGCTGCGCATCCCGGACGAGCCGGCGCTGATGAACACGCCGACCATGTGGCATCTCTCGACCTCCATCTCCGGCGAGCTCGCCGACGGACGTCTCACTGCACTACAGCTCGCGAGCCTGCTGCACCCGACGCCGGCCATATGTGGGTCGCCGACCGCGCAAGCGCGCATGCTGATCGAGCGGCTGGAGCCTTTCGATCGCGGCTTCTTCGCCGGAATCGTCGGCTGGTGCGATGAGAGCGGCGACGGCGAATGGGCGATCGCCATTCGTTGCGGCACGGTGAACGAGATGGTCGTGCGCCTGTTCGCCGGAGCGGGGATCGTCGAGGCCTCCGACCCGCGCGCCGAATGGGCGGAGACCGAAGCCAAGCTCGCCACCATGCTGCGCGCTTTCGGCGTCGAGCGGGGGATCGCGCAATGAGCGTCGATTTCACCCCTTGGCCCGAAGATTTCGCACGCCGCTATCGCGAGAAAGGCTATTGGCGCGGCGAACCTTTGACCGCTCTCCTCACGAAGCGGCAGGAGATCGCGCCCGACGCCACAGCGATCATCTGCGGCGAGCGCCGCTTCAGCTACGCAGAGCTCGACGCCTGGTCGACGAGCCTCGCCATAGGCTTCTCGCGCCAGGGACTGCGCGCCGGCGACACGGCGCTCGTGCAGCTTCCCAATGTCGCCGAATTCTATGCGGTGTTCTTCGCTCTGCTGAAAATCGCGGTTGCACCCGTCAATGCGCTGTTCAGCCATAATCGCCTCGAGCTGTCGGCCTATGCGGATCAGATACGCCCCGCGCTGCTCATCGCCTGCGCGCGGCATCCGCTGTTCGCCAATGGCGCTTATGTCGAAGCCTTGCAGATCGCCATCCCGGCGCTGCGCGTCGTGCGGATTCTCGGCGAGACCTCTTATGCGGAAAGCCTCGCGCCTTTCGCTGAGCGTCGCTACGACGTCTCGGCGCGAGAGCTGCACGGCTCCGCTCCGGGAGAGGTCGCCTTTCTGCAATTGTCGGGCGGCAGCACGGGAACGCCGAAGCTCATCCCGCGCACGCATGACGATTATTATTACAGCCTGCGCCGCAGCGCGGAGATTTGCGGGCTGACCGAGAAGAGCCGCTATCTTTGTGCGCTGCCGGCGCCGCATAATTTTCCGCTCAGCTCGCCGGGCGCGCTCGGCGTGTTTCACATGGGCGGAACGGTCGTGCTGGCGCCGGACCCGAGCCCATCCGTCTGCTTCGATCTCATCCGTCGACATGGCGTCGACATCGCCGCCGTCGCGCCGCCGATCGCCATGCTCTGGCTGGAGGCCGCGGCCGGCGAGGCGCCGCTTTCGAGCCTGCGTCTATTGCAGGTCGGCGGCGCGCGGCTCGGCGAAGCGGTCGCGCGGCGCATTCCCGCGACGCTCGGCTGCCGCTTGCAGCAAGTGTTCGGCATGGCCGAAGGGCTGGTGAACTATACGCGCCTCGACGACGACGAGGAGACGATCTTCGCGACGCAGGGACGGCCCATGTGCGAGGATGACGAGGTGAAGATCGTCGATGCGCAGGGCGCGCCGGTCGGCGCCGGCGAGATCGGCGAATTGCTCACGCGCGGGCCTTACACATTCCGCGGCTATCATCGCGCCGCCGAGGAGAACGCCCGCGCCTTCGACGTCGAGGGCTTCTATCGCTCCGGCGATCTCGTGCGCATGACGGAGACGGGACATATTCAAGTCGTCGGGCGCAAGAAGGATCAGATCAACCGCGGCGGCGAGAAATTCGCGGCCGAGGAGCTCGAGACTCTGCTGCTGACGCACGCCCAAATCGCCGACGCCGCGCTGGTCGCGACTCCCGACGCGCTGATGGGCGAGAAGAGCTGCGCCTGCGTCGTGGCGCGCGGCGACGTGCGGCCGCTCGCGCTGCGCAAGCATTTGCGCGCGCTCGGCGTCGCCGAATTCAAGCTGCCGGACCGATTCGAATTTCTCGAGCGGCTGCCGGTCACGGCCGCCGGCAAGATCGACAAGCGCGCCTTGCGCGATCTCGTCTCGAGCAGACCCGTTTCCTGATGCGTGGAGAGGACACGACAATGGCCATTCCCCGGCTTCCGACCTATTCGTTGCCGCGGCCCGAGGACTTGCCGAAGAACAAGGTCGGCTGGACCTTCGCGCCCGAGCGCGCCGTGCTGCTCATTCACGACATGCAGGATTATTTCCTGCATTTCTTCGGCGATGAAAGTCCGCTCGTCGCGCAGCTCCTCGCCAATGTCGCGGCGTTGCGCGCCTTCTGCAAGTCGCGCGGCGTTCCTGTCGTCTACACGGCGCAGCCGATCGACCAGAGCCCGAAGGATCGCGGCCTGCTGAACGATATGTGGGGGCCGGGGCTGAATGCGCATCCACAGCTGAAGGAGATCGCCGCCGCGCTCGCGCCGGAAAGCGACGACACGGTGCTCGTCAAATGGCGCTACAGCGCGTTCCAGCGTTCGCCGCTCGAAGCGATGATGAGAGAGTGGGGGCGTGATCAGCTCGTGATCTGTGGCGTCTATGGGCATATCGGATGCCTCACGACAGCGCTCGATTCCTTCATGCGCGATTTCGAGACTTTCATCGTCGGCGACGCCATCGCCGATTTCTCGCCCGAAGACCACGACATGACCTTGCGCTATGTCGCCGGCCGCTGCGGCGTCGTCGTCGCGGCGGATGCGCTGATCGGCGCGCCGGCGCCGCGCCTGACGCGCGCGCAAGTCGAGGCGCGTGTGCGAACGCTCATCTCGCTAGACGGGGAGGCTTTCGATCCGAACGAAAATCTCATGAACTATGGGCTCGACTCCATTCGCGTCATGACGCTGGTGACCGAGTGGCGCAAGCTCGGCGTCGAGATCGGCTTCGTCGATCTCGCCGATAATCCGACGCTGGACCGCTGGTGGGCGTTGATTGAGCGCAAGCTCGCAGCAGCGTGATCATCATCATCGGGAGGGAGGGTCGAGATGAATTCTGCGCAGAGCCCGCAGATGAGCTTCACGGGCAAGCGCGTCTGGGTGACGGGCGCGGGGCAGGGGATCGGCCTTTGCGCCGCGACGACATTCGTCGCGCTCGGCGCGAGTGTCGTCGGGCTGGACAAGGCATTCGCAGAAGCGCGCTATCCCTTTCGCACGCTCGTCGTCGATATCGCCGATCATGCGCAGGCAGAGCGCGCCTGCGCGCGTCTTCTGGACGAATCGGGGCGGCTGGATGTGCTCGTCAACGCGGCGGGAATTCTGCGTCTCGGCGCGACGGAGGAGGTGAGCCTCGAGGATTGGCGCGCCTCTTTCGACGTCAATGTCTCGGGCGCTTTTCATCTGCTCCGCAACACGATCGCTCAATTCAAGCATCAACGTTCCGGCGCCGTGGTGACAGTCGGCTCCAATGCGGCGCATGTTCCGCGCCTGTCGATGGCGGCCTATTGCGCCTCCAAGGCCGCGCTCGCCAGCCTGACGCATTGCGTCGCGCTGGAGCTGGCGCCCTATGGCGTGCGATGCAATCTCGTCTCTCCCGGCTCGACCGACACGTCCATGCAGCGCTCCATGTGGCGCGCGCCGGACGCCGAGCAGCGCGTCGTCGCCGGATGTCCAGAGGCGTTCAAGCTCGGCGTTCCGCTCGGCAAAATCGCGACGCCGCAGGAGATCGCCAATGTCGTCGCCTTTCTGGCGTCGGACCTCGCGAGCCATATCGTCATGCAGGACATAGTCGTCGATGGCGGCGCCATACTGACGGCTTAGCGGTCCGAGTCCCTGGAATTGCGGAGGCGGCCGAGCCGGCGCCGCGTCTCGCGCTTCATGAAACGTCCGCCTCTGCGCTGGATGTCGGGCGGTAGCTCCGCGCCAGGACATTGCAACATTTCCAGAAGCGGCGCGCCGCCATTGACTCGAACGGCCGGCTCCACGAGCTTTGCATGCGAATGAACGATCACGCATGCAGTCGTCGTGCGGCCAATCGGCGCTTCGAAGAGTCGACGAGCGTGGCTCCGAGCATTGCCTTCTACGAGGTGAGCATGAATCGGGTGGGAATTGTCGGCGGCGCAGCGTTGCTCGTCGCTTCTTGCGCGCCATTGCGCGCGCATGCCGATTGCTTCGCCGATCTCGCCGGGCGGGAGGTCTGTCTTTCGCATCCGGCGCGACGCGTCGTCACCATTCCCATGCCCTCCGCCTCCACTCTCATCGCCGTGGACGGCTCGGCGCAGCGCCTCGTCGGAATGCACCCTTCTTCGAAGAAAGCGATCGACGAGGGTCTGCTCGGACGCATGTTTCCGCAGGCGCGCGCCATAGACGCGTCGGTCGCCGGCGTCGGCGCAGATGGATTCATGCCCAATGTCGAGACGCTCGCGCTGCTCGATCCAGAGGTCGTCGTGCAATGGGGCGATCGTGGCGACGACATTGTCGGTCCCTTGCGCAACGCCGGCTTGCAGACGGCGCTGCTGCGCTATGGAACAGAGCCGCTGGCGCGCGGGAATCTCGCGCTGATGGCCGACATCGTCGGCAAGCCGGAGCGTGCGAAGGAACTGATCGCCTGGCGCGCCGCCACCGTCGCGGACATAGAGACCAAGGCGCGCGACATTCCCGAAGCGCGGCGGCTTCGCGTCGTCTATCTGCAGCGCGCCGCGAGCGGTCTCGCGGCGGCGGGCGCGAACAGCTATTATGATTTCTACATCCGCCTCGTCGGCGCCCGCAACGCCGCCGACGGTCTTTCGAGCGCGCCCGCGATCAGCGCCGAGCAGATCGCGCAATGGGACCCGGATGTGATCCTGCTCAACGGTTTCGAGGAAAAGCTCACGCCCGCACGCGTTTATGACGACGAGATATTGTCGGCGACGCGCGCCGCGCGCGAGCGGCGCGTCTATAAAATGCCAATCGGCGGCTATCGCTGGGACCCGCCCAGCCAGGAGAGTCCGTTGACCTGGATGTGGCTCGCCGATCTTCTCTATCCCGAGCTGTTCCATTATGATTTGCGCGCCGAGATCGTCGGCGCCTATCGGCTGCTCTACGGCCGGACGCCGTCGCAAGCGGATTTGGACGATGTGCTTCGCCTCTCGATCAATGGCGACGCGCGCTTTTACGATCGCTTTGCCGCGAGCGCGTCGAAATGAGCCTGCTCGCGACCGCGAGCGGCGATACGCCGCAAAAGCGCGCGCTTCCGGTCTGGGCGGGAGCGCTCGCCGTCGTCATGCTGCTTCTCGTCGCCGCGCTGACGGCGCTCTGCGTCGGACGTTTCCAGATCGCGCCGCAAAAGGCGATCGCAATATTGCTGTCGCGCGTCTCGAGTTCCACTGCGGATTGGAGCGCGATGGACGAGCGCATCGTTCTGCTGGTGCGGGCGCCGCGCGTGCTGCTCGCCGCTCTGTGCGGCGCGGGGCTCGCCGTGAGCGGCGCGGCGCTGCAGGGCGTGTTCCGCAATCCGCTGGTGGCGCCGCAAATTCTCGGCGTGTCGCCCGGCGCGGCCTTCGGCGGCGCGCTCGCGATCGCGCTCGGCTTCAGCGGCCTCGCGCTCATCGGCGCGGCTTTCGCTTCCGGCGCCTTCGCGCTCGCTCTGGTCGGCGCGCTGGCGCGCGTCGAGGGCCGCAGCGATACGGTGATGCTGGTGCTGACCGGCGTCGTCGTCGGCGCCTTGTTCGCCGCGCTCGTCTCATTGCTGCAATTTCTCGCCGATCCGAACAGCTCGCTGCCGGCCATCGTGTTCTGGCTGATGGGCAGCTTCTCCGCGGCGACCTGGGCGCGTCTCGGCGTCGCGGCGCCCGGCGTCCTCGTCGGAATGACAGCGCTTTGGCTCATGCGCTTTCGCATCAATGTCCTTTCGCTGGGCGAGGAGGAGGCGCGCGCGCTCGGCCTGCCGGTCGAGCGCGACCGTTGGCTCGTCTTCGCCGCCGTCGCGCTCATAGAGGGCGCGGCGGTCGCCGTCGCCGGCGTCGTCGGCTGGGTGGGGCTGATGGCGCCGCATGCCGCGCGTCTCCTGGTCGGCGCGGATCAGCGGGCGCTGCTCCCGGTCTCCGCCGCGCTCGGCGCGTCCTATCTGCTGCTCGTCGACAGTCTCGCGCGCAGCGCGACCGCGGCGGAGATACCGCTCGGCGTCATCACCGCGCTGATCGGCGCGCCGGCCTTCGCCGCACTGCTGCGGCAGACGCGCCGCAAGGAGCTCGCCACATGATCGGTCTCGACAAGGCCGGCGCGCAGCGCGGCCGGCGGTGGATCTTCACCGACATCTCCTTCATGCTCGAGGCGGGCCGCATTCTCGCCGTTCTGGGTCCGAACGGCCGCGGCAAGACGACGCTCATCAAGGCCCTCGCCGGGCTCGTTCCGCTCGCCGCCGGCCGCCGGGTCGCGCCGAATGTCATCGGCTATGTGTCCCAGTCGATCGGCGCCGATATTCCCTATCGCGCTCTCGATGTCGTCGTCATGGGCCGGGCGCGCGGCCTCGGCCTGTTCGGCGCGCCCGGGGCCGCCGACTATCGCGCCGCGGTCGAGGCGCTGGAGCTCGTCGGCGCGCGCGATTTCGCCGAGCGGCCGTTCGACAGGCTCTCCGGCGGCGAGCGGCAGATCGTGCTGCTCGCCCGCGCGCTCGCCACGGGCTCGCCGGCGCTGGTCCTCGACGAGCCGGCGTCGGCGCTCGATCTCGCCAATCAGAATCGTCTGCTCACAGTGCTGCGCGAGGTGAAGCGCCAGGGGCGTCACGCCATATTGTTCTCGACGCATTTGCCGCAGCATGCGCTGAGCGTCGCCGACGACGCGCTGCTCATGCTGGGACCATCGGAACATTCGATCGGCCCGACGCGCGCCGTTTTGAACGAAGCCGATCTCATGCGTCTCTATGGGCTGCCGGTGCGGCGCGTCACGCTCGACAATGACGGATGCGCGCCGATCGAAACGGTCGTTCCTTTGTTCGCGGGAGCCGGGCCGTGACGACTATGGCCGATCACGAGATTCTGCTCGTGCTGAGCGGCGACGGGCCGCCGTCCAAGGCTTTCGCCGTGCCGCTCGAGGCCGGCGCGCTGGCCATCGTGCGGCAGACGGAACTCGCCGATGCGCGTCTCGCGGCGGCGCGGGGCGTCGTCACGACGATGCATCTCGATCAGGTGGATTTCGCGCGCCGCTCGGCCGCGCTCGAAGCCTTTTTCGATCGCGGCGGACGGCTCGCCTTCATGGGCCATCTCGCGCGGCCGTTTCTGCCGCAGCTCGCGTCTTTCGTTCCGCTCGGCGCGGGACGCCGCGCCGATTTCGCGCTGGTCGCGCTCGGCGAACACGCCGTCTTCGAAGGGCTCGACCGCGCGCGGCTGGAGACGCGGCGCGGCGTCGCCGGCTTCTACGGCCGCGGACACGCGCCGATCCCGCCGGGCGGCCGCGCGCTCACCGGCCTCGGCCCGGGCGTAGCGCCGATCGATTGGATTTGGGAGCGGCCCGGGGGCGGCGCAATTCTGATGCACGCGGGCAATGATCTCTGGACCGTCTGCGACGATGCTTCCGTCAATGTCGCGCTCGCCGAGCGCATCGTCGCCTGGTGCTCGGGAGCGACGACATGAATCGCGTTCTCGCCATTCATTCGGGCGCGGCTTATCACTGTGAAGCGCTGGAAGCGCCGCGCTATGCGTCTCTCTTCGACGCGCTCGCGCGACCGGAGGAGCTCGGCGACATTGATCTGTCGCGCTTCGACATCGTGCTCGCGCCTTGCCGAACGCCTGCGAGCCGGCTCGCGCCGCATCGCGCGCGTCTTTCGGACTATCTCGATTCCGGCGGCGCCGTCGTCGCCATGGGCGAGACGGATCAGCATCTATGGCTGCCGTCGATCCGCTTCACCGGCGTTCCGACCAATTGGTGGTGGTGGCTCGAGCCGGGCGCGAGCCTCGGCCTGTCGATCGCAGATCCTGAGCATCCGCTGTTCGCGCGCATCGGCGCGAATGACATCGTCTGGCATCTGCATGGCGTCTTCGCGCCTCCGAAAGGCGCGCGTTCGCTCATAGACGACGCCGAGGGACGCTCGGTTCTCTATATCGACGAGGCGACGACGAAGGGCCGCATGCTGGTGACGAGCCTCGACCCTTTCTATCACCACGGATCGCATTTCATGCCGGCGGCGACGCGATTTCTCGACGGCTTTCTGCCCTGGCTGAAGGAGGAGTTCTGAAAAACATGACCGACGATTCGTTGACGGTGCTGGATCACGGCGAGCCGATCGCGATCTCCTTCGCGGATATTCTAAAATATCATGGCCGTAGCTTCATCGGCGGCGCGGCGCATGGCTTCAAGGCCATGCAGCGCGCTTTTCCGCTGCTATGCGCCGACGGTCGGCCGGAGCGCTACGAGCTGACGATCGCCACCGCTTTTCCGGGTCCTGGCGGCCGCGACGCGATCGAAATGACGACCCGCGCCTTCACCGGCGGACGCTATATGGTCGATCTCGATCTCGGCGGGCCGGATGTTGTCGAGAGCCCGCGCGGCCGCTATTTCTTTCGCTTCTCCTACCGCGACGCGAGCGTCGATGTGACCTTGCGCGAAGGCGTGGTGCGTGCGGAATTCATCGAGCTCTCCCGCCGCGGCGCTGCGACGCCGCAGGAAAGAGAGCGGCTCGAATGGCTGAAGCAGGATATGGCCGACCGCCTGATGAGCCTGCCGGCGGAAGAGGCCTATGACGCGGCCGCGCGCGCGGCTCTTTGATCGACTCGGAGACAAAAAAGAAGGCGGGTCCGACGACCCGCCTTTTTTCGTTCCATCCGCATTTCTTCAGAATTCATGCGTGAGCTTGATCATAAAATTGCGTCCGGGCTCGTGCAATGGATTCGTGACGCTGCGGCCGTAGGAGATATTGGCGAAAGTCGCAGCGTCCACATAGGCCGTGTTGAAGACGTTTTCGAGCCCGATGGCGAGTCGCGTGTCGCCGAGCCGCGGCGAGACCAGCACGCCGAGATCGAAGCTCGAATAGAGATTCAATGTGACATAGCCGGACGTCGCATATTCCTGCGTCGTGTCGATACGGGTCTTGGCGGCTGCGGCGTTGAGGACGGCTTGCAGCGAATAGCCGGCGCCGGGCGGCGCGACCTGCGCGCCGAAGCGCGCGCGGAAGGGCGCGATATTGGGCAGCGGCCGCCCGGTCGTCGTGTTCGTGCCTTCCAGCACTGTGAAATTGCCGAAGAGATTGAGCTCCGGCGTCGCCTGCCAGCGTCCTTCGAACTCGACGCCGTCGATCTCGGCGCGCCCGACATTCTGGCTCTGCGTGTAGGTGGAGACGCCCATATAAGTCACCGACTGCGTTTGCAGGAGGTTGTGATAGACGCTGTGGAAGCCCGTGATGCTCGCGGTCGCCTCCGCGATATGAAGGCGAAGGCCGCCTTCATAGGTCACGCCGGTCTCGGGCTGCAGATTGGGATTTGGCAATGACGTCGCCGTCGAATTGAACAGCTCGGCGTTGGTGGGATGGCGGAAGGCCGTCGAGACATTGCCGACGACGTCGAGAGTCGGGGCGACGCGCAACACGGCGCCGACGCTGCCGGTCGGCGCCAGCCGGTCTGTGTCGCTATTCGCCACATAGGCGGGCAGCAGCGCTGCGGAAGGGAGCGGCGACAGACGCGTCCGCGTGTTGAAATAATCGAGCCGGCCGCCGGCGGAGATGGTGAGCGCTTCGAGAGGCGTCCATTCGTGCAGCATGAAAATGCCGCCGTTGGTCTGAAACGATTCCGGCACGGATTGGGTCGCCGGCGAATATTTCAGAGCGGTCGCCACGCCGTTGGAGAGCGTCGCGGTGGCGGTGGTTCCGACGCTGCCGGGGCGGCGTTCATAGAACGCGTCGCCGCCGAATTTCGTCATCACATTGCCGAATCCGTCGATCGACCAGGGCGCGACGGCGAGCACGCGTCCGCCGATGACGACCGGCCCGATCACATGGCTGTCCGAGAACACCGCCTGCTTCGCGCTCGTCGTGTTGACGGTGAGAAGATGCGTGTCGAAATAATTGACATAGGCGGAAGCTTCGACATGAGAGATCAGGCTGCCGGTGAAGTCGCCGGAATAGGCGAGGCGGCCCATCAGCAGCTCGTTGGGACTCTGCCGCACATTGAGATAGGGGTAGCCTGGCGCGCCGCCGACGCCTCCGGCGCGTCCGTCTGTTTCCACATAGCCGCGAAAGCTCGCTTGAAGGCGTTGATCCGGCGTCGGCGCATAGCCGAGCGTGAAATCGCCGCCGACGCTGCGGTAATCGCCGTTGCGCGCCACTCCCGAAGGCGTCTCGTAAGAGAGGCCTTTGCGTCCGGCGAGGCCGCCCCTCACCGAGAATCCGTCGCCTGCGCCCTCCGCCCATTCATATGTGCTGAGCGCCGTCGCCGCGCTCGCGAAACCGAACGAGGCGCCGCCGCGTGTGAAACGGAAAGGGCCGTCGACATCGGACGACGGGCGTCGCGTGACGACATTGACGAGGCCGGTGAGCGCGTCGCTGCCATAGAGCACGGAGGCCGGCCCTCGGATCACCTCGACCTGCTCGATCTCCTCCGGCGCGAAATAATTGAGCTGCAGCGTGTTGCGGCCGTGCAGGCGATCGCCGTCGACATAGAGCGGCGAGCGCATGGTGTTGGAGCTGAAGCCGCGCAGATAGATCTGTCCGCCGATTCCGCCCGCGCGCGCAATGGAGACGCCGGGCGCCTGAGCGAGGATTTCGAGAAGACCCGTAGGATTGGCGAGCTCGATCTGCTGTCGATCGACGACGGAGATCGTCTGCGTGATTTGCTTCAGGCTCTTCGTCTCCGCATATGTGGGGCCGAGTGGTCCGACGACGGGCCGGCGCTCTTTGCCTCGCCCGCCGTCATTCGATGATTGCGCCGCCACATCGATCGGCGGCAGGGCTTCCTGCGCGAGAGCGTGACCCATGACGAGCGACAAGAGGAGCGTCGATGCGACGGTGGAAGATGCTTCGATATTGACACGCGACATGTTTTCGACCTCGCTCGGCTATACTATTGGGCGAGGACTACTGATAGCGAAGCAACAAGCGCTCGGTGGCTGAAACATTTCCAATAAAGGCCGCTTTCCGGGTAGATTAGACATATTCGCAAGTATCTAAGCTCATGCCGCCGATGCTGCGCGCAAGATGTCGGACCAGCTCGATTCTGGACGACGCCGCCGCGCGTCCGCCACGAGAGCCGGCCACGATGATCTGGGATCGGCTGGATGCGGGGCGGCTCGATTTCGTCGCTGCGCGGAGCGCGTCGCCCGACGTGGATCGGAAAGCGGGACGCGCTCGCCGGAACTCCATCCGAACGACGGTCGCCCGACAATTCGGTTGGAGGATGGCGCCGGCTCGGCGTTTCGCGCCGAGCCGGAATTGCGTTTCGATCAACCGAGGAACTTCGCCCGATTGTCGGCGGCGTAGACAGCGATCGTCTTCAGGTGTTCCTCTTCATCGATATCGGGCGGCGCCGCAGATAGAGGAAGAAGGCCACGGCTACGCCGATCATCTGCAGGATATAGACCGGCAGCAAGCGCATGAAGGTCATGCCGACCGAGAAGGGAAACCGCGAAACCCAGTGTTCGCCGTGGTCGCCCGTGACGGTGACGATGCCGATGAAATAGCCGGCGTCTGGAAAAACATGCTCGAAATTGATGGTGCCGGTCGGATAGACGTGAGGCGGCTTGTAAGCGACGGTGACGGCGTCGATGTCTTCCTGCTCTTCGCGGCCGGTGTCCTTGACGATGCGAATCTCGATCGCCATGCCGCGCAATTCATCCTGTTCTGCGTCGAGCGCGATGATCGCGTGGCCAGTTGACGGAATATCGACGCAAAACTCCGAGCGCGAGGCGTCCGGCGAGTAGCTGGCGAGATTCATGACGTCGGGACCGACAAAAATCTGACATCGGCTTTCCCATTTCGCGCCATGGGCGGAGGCCGGAGCGATAAAGGCCGGCGATGTCAGCGACAAAATGGCTGCGCCGGCCAGGGCTCGAACGAGCGACCGAGAGGGACGCGTCCGCATCGATGGCCGGGAGCGGACAAGGGCGCCTTTGGAGGTCGGAATTCGTCCGCGAGGCATGTCGCCGATCGTCCTTCTTCGCTTTCTGATAGGGAGGCCTGCGAATGAGCGGTTCCCGCATTCTGCAGCAAAATGTGATCCGCTTGCAACCCACAGCCGCGCTAGAGTCGACGCCATTGTGAGGTGATCGCTTCAGCGGTGGCGGTACTATAGCGCCATTGACACAGAGCCTTACGCACGATATGTGTGTGATCACATACATAATCTAATGGAGCGCGCCTTGTCCGTCGCCACTGTCAACAAGCCGAGAGCCCGCGACCGCCAAGCGACCAAGGAGGCTCTCATGGCCGCCGCCGTGACGGTCATCGCCGAATGCGGCTACGAGGGAGCGACGACGCGCGCGATCGCCGACGCCGCGGGTTGCTCGGAGGCTCTGATCCAGCGCTATTTCAACGGCAAGGAAGGGCTGCTGCTGGCCATTCTCGACAAGGAGGACGACCGCTCCGACGCGGCGCTCTTTTTGGGGCGCCCGCTCTGCTCGAGCTTGGCGCAGGAAGCGCGAGAGATGCTCGCGCATTCGGTCGAGAAGATATCGGAACGATCCGACCGAATTCGCATCGTGATCTCGAGAGCCTTGCTCGACGAAGCCTTCAAGGCTCGCTTCAACCGCATTTGGATCCGCGAAGACGTCAAGAGCGGCCTCGAATCGAGACTCGCTCGCTACGTCTATGCCGGAATGGCCGATCCCGATCTCGATATCGGCGCCGCCGCCGAAATGCTGCTCAGCCTGAGTTTCGAATTGGGCTTCATCCATCGTGAGCTCCTGCAGACATCCCCCGACCGGACGAATCGGCTTCTCGAACAGTTCGCGGAAATGTTCGGTCGCGCGATTTCGGCGCCGCTCTCGACAGGCCGTTCGGTCTCCGAGTCCGGGGACGCTCCACGTTGACGGAAACGTCTCCGACGCCTCGCCTCGAAAGCCACGCAGCAATCCGCATTCTTCTGGAGCAAAACCGCATGAGCCCGATGTCTCTTCGAATCCAGTCGCCTATCGTCGCCCAGAGGGCTCGGCTGTCGTCGCGCCAACGCGTGGCGGGCCTCTTCGGCCGTTTCCTATGGCTGCTCTCGGTCACATTCTTCGCGAGCTGCGGCCAGGCAGGCGGCGCACAGCCGTCGCCTCCGCCCGCGCAAGCAGGCTTTATCGTCGTCCGCTTACAGCCGATCGCCCGCGTGACGGAATTGCCCGGCCGCACGACGGCCGTTTTGACCGCGGACGTGCGGCCGCAGGTCAACGGAGTCGTGCTCAAGCGGCTGTTCGAAGAAGGCAGCGAAGTGAAGGAGGGCCAACAGCTCTACCAGATCGATGCTGCGCTCTATCAAGCGACATATGACAGCGCGGTCGCCACATTGTCGCGCAGTCAGGCGACGCTGGTCGCGGCCAACGCCAAAGCCGCTCGTTACAGATCGCTGTCTTCGATGAAAGCGGTCAGCAAGCAGGAATTGGAGGACGCAGTGGCGGCGGCGCAGCAGGCGGAGGCGGATATCGCGATCGCGCAGGCCAGCATAGCCCAAGCAAAAATCAACCTCTCCTACACGAAAGTTCTGGCGCCCATCTCCGGCCGCATCGGGCGATCCACGGTCACGCCGGGCGCGCTCGTGACCGCCAATCAGAGCACCATGCTCGCGACAGTCACCCAGCTCGATCCGATCTATGTCGATGTGACGCAATCGGCGACGACTTTATTGCGTCTGCGGAAGGCGCTCGCGAGCGGCGAGATCGAAAGCGTCGGCCGCGGCGCGGCAAAGGTCACTTTGAAGCTCGAAGACAACAGCGCATATGAGCTCACGGGCAAGCTGCAATTCTCGGAGGTCACGGTCGACGAGGGGACGGGGACCGTTCTCATGAGGGCCATCTTCCCCAATCCTAAGCACCTCTTGCTGCCGGGCATGTATGTGCACGCGACCTTGCAGGAAGGGATGGATCGAAACGGCGTTTTGATCCCGCAGCAGGCCGTGTCCCGCAATACGCATGGCGACGCGACCGTCCTCCTGATCGGAGACGGCGACAAGGCGAGCCTACGCATCATACAAACGGGCCAGGCCATCGGAGACAAATGGATCGTCACCGCTGGTCTACACGCTGGCGAACGCGTCATTGTCGACGGATTGCAGAACATTCGTCCAGGCGACGTCGTTCGTCCCATAGCGGTCGAAGACGCGGCCGTCGGCGCCGACAATAAATCCTGAGCCCCGCGGGAGCGCCCTCGATGTCACGTTTCTTCATCGACCGTCCGGTCTTCGCATGGGTGCTCGGCCTGATCGTGATGCTGCTCGGCGGGATCTCGATCTTTCGGCTTCCGATCGCGCAATATCCCAGCATCGCTCCGCCGCAAATCTCGATCTCGGTCGCTTATCCGGGCGCCTCCGCCCAGACGGTCATGGATACCGTCGTCCGACCCATTCTCCAGCAGATGTCCGGCCTGGACGGCTTGGAGTATGTGTCGTCGAGCGCCCAATCCAATGGCTCGATGGAGATAGACCTGACATTCGCGCAGGGCGTGGACCCGAACATCGCGCAGGTGCAAGTCCAGAACAAGCTGTCTCTCGCCCAGCCGACTCTGCCGACCGAGGTCACTCAGCAAGGAATCAAGGTCAACAAATCGGTCAGAAGCTTCATGATGATCGTCGGCGTGTATTCCGACGACGGCGCCATGTCGGCCATCGACATAGATGACTATGTCGCTTCCAATCTCAAGGATCCATTGACCCGCATCACGGGCGTCGGCGACTTCACGTCTTTCGGATCCGAATACGCCATGCGCATTTGGCTCGACCCGGACAAGCTCTATAAATATTCGCTGACCGTCGGCGATGTGACGAGCGCGCTCACCGCGCAGAATGTGCAGGTGTCGTCGGGCGAGCTCGGCGGGCTGCCGGCCAGCCGAGGAAACAGGCTCGACGCCGCCATCATCGGACCGACCCGGCTCGAGACTCCCGAGCAATTCGAAAATATCTTGCTCAAGGTGAATCCCAGCGGCTCGCAAGTCCGACTGCGGGACGTTGCGCGCGTCGAAATCGGCGCGCAATCCTATTCCACGGCGTCTCTCTATAACGGCAAGCCATTCGGCGCTCTCGCGCTGAAGCTCGCCCCGGGAGCCAACCAGCTCTCCACGGAGTCCGCGGTGCGCGCCGAGCTCGCGCGTCTCGAGCAGTTCTTCCCGCCTGGTCTCAAGCTCGCCTATCCGCTCGACACAGAGCCTTTCATCACGCTCTCCATCGAAGAAGTCGTGAAGACTCTCTTCGAAGCCGTCGCGCTGGTCTTTCTGGTCATGCTGGTCTTTCTGCAGAATCTCCGCGCGACGCTCATTCCGACGATCGCCGTGCCGATCGTGCTGCTCGGCACATTCGGCGTGCTCGCCGCCTTCGGCTATTCGATCAACACGCTGACCATGCTCGCAATGGTGCTCGCCGTCGGCCTTCTCGTCGATGACGCCATCGTCGTCGTCGAAAATGTCGAGCGGCTCATGAGCGAGAAGGGCTTGTCGCCGCGTGAAGCCGCGCGCGCGTCGATGGACGAGATATCCGGCGCCCTCGTCGGAATCGCGCTGGTGCTCTCGGCGGTGTTCCTTCCCATGGCGTTTTTCGGCGGCTCCACCGGCGTCATCTATCGCCAATTTTCTGTGACGATCGTGTCCGCGATGACGCTCTCCGCGCTCGTGGCGCTGATTCTCACTCCGGCTCTCTGCGCGACTCTGTTGCGGAGCAGCGCGCATGCGCGCGAGCGCAAGACCGGCTTTTCCAAATGGTTCGATGCGATGTTCGATCGCGTCAACGAGCGCTACAAGAACGGCGTCTATAATTTGATCGCTCATTCGCGCGCCCGCTTTCTGATCTTCATCGCGATCACCGCAGCCGTGGTCGTGATGTTCGGCCGCATGCCGACGGGCTTTCTTCCCGAAGAGGATCAGGCGCTCTTGTTCGGCCAAGTGACCATGCCGACCGGCGCGACCGCCGAGCAAACGGCGCGGATGAACGAGCAGCTGACGGAATATCTTCTGACGGCCGAAAAGGACAATGTCGAATCGGTGCTGACGGTCTCCGGCTTCAATTTCGGCGGCCAAGCGCAGAACGCCGGCTTTGCGGCGATCAAGCTGAAGGACTGGTCGGCAAGGCCGAATCCCGCGCAGAGCGGCGCGGCGGTCGCCGGCCGCGTGATGCGGCGTTTCGCCGGCAACCGTGACGGCCGCCTGTTCGTTTTCCAGCCGCCGGCCGTGATGGAGCTCGGCAACGCCACGGGCTTCGACCTTCAGCTCGAAGACCGAGGCCGGCTCGGTCACGACAAGCTTCTCGCCGCGCGCAATCAATTGCTCGCAATGGCGGCGCAGGATCCCGCGCTCGCCGGCGTGCGCCCGAACGGCCTCGAAGATGCGCCGCAATACAGGTTGAAGATCGATCGCGAGAAGGCCAATGCGCTCGGCGTCTCGGTCAGCGATCTCAACGCCGCGATACAGGGCGCTCTCGGCTCGCAATACGTCAACCAGTTCCTGCGAGCGGGACGCGTGAAGCAGGTCTATGTGCAAGGCGACACGAGCTCGCGAATGTCCCCTTCGGATCTCGCGCGATGGCATGTGCGCAATTCATCCGGCAAGATGGTTCCGTTCGACGCCTTCGTCGATGGCGCATGGACATCGGGCCCGCAAAAGGTGGAAGGCTACAATGGCCTCACATCCTTCGAAATTCTCGGCGCCCCTGCGCCCGGCCACAGCACGGGCGAAGCTATTGCGGCGATGCAGCGTCTCATCGAGAAGCTTCCTCCAGGCGTCGGCTACGAATGGACCGGCCTCTCCTATGAGGAGCAGAAATCCGGCGCCCAGACGGCCCCGCTCTATGCCCTCTCGCTCACCGTGGTGCTGCTCTGTCTCGCGGCTCTATATGAAAGCTGGACGATTCCTCTCGCCGTCATTCTGGTGGTCCCGCTCGGCGTCATCGGCTCGATCGTAGCGACGCTGGGAAGCGGACTGGCCAATGACGTCTATTTTCAGGTCGGCCTTCTCACGACGGTCGGTCTCGCAGTGAAGAATGCGATCCTGATCGTGGAATTCGCAAAGGCGTTCTTCGACGCGGGAGCGACGCTCGAGGACGCCGCGATCGCCGCGGCCGGAGAGAGGTTGCGGCCGATCTTGATGACGTCCATCGCTTTCGTCGTCGGCACGCTGCCTCTGGTCGTGGCGACGGGAGCAGGTTCGGCCGCCCGCATCGCGATCGGCACGGCCGTGGTCGGCGGCATGCTCTCGGCGACACTTCTGGCGATCTTCTTCGTGCCGGCTCTCTTCGTCTCCGTTTTGGGCGCCTTTCGTGTGAGGCCGAGCCGCGGCGTCGCGCATCCATCGACGCTGGCGACGCAAGAGGCGCTCGCGTCATTGGAGGACGCCTCTCATTGCGGTCGTGCGCTTTCGCCTCGTTCGAGGCTTTACGACGGCGGCTGCGGTGGTGAGCTAAACCGTTCAGTCTAGTCCGCCGCCGGGTGAGGAAGCAGGATCATGCCGCTCGTCGTTTCGATCGACCAATGGGATCGCCCCGTCGAAGGGCGTGGAGGCGGGAGTATTGGCGTTCTCGAGCGCCTATCGGGCGGCGCCGGACAAAAGCGCGTGAGTCTCATATTTTTCGTCGAGAGATCGCCATCCGACATGTGAGGTCGCCGGCGTGTGAGGCCGCATTCTCTCGCCGCCCGCCGATGCTTTCCGACTTCCACAGGAATTTCGGCCAACGCCCGTCAGACGGCTTCCCTCTGAGCTTTCGCTATGCTCGAACCCATTGTGTGGACGTGAGCAAGCCGATGCGTATCGCAGAGCCGGGCCACGGGGTTCGTCGAATGTTGCGCTCGACCATGGCCCCCGCCGGCCGCCGGAGGAAGGGTTGAGGCGCTCTCGATGAACCGTGGGATCGCCCGAATCCTCCTCGCTCTGCTGGTCATCGGCGTGGCCGCGGCGGGCTATTGGTGGTGGCGCAGCCATAGGCCTGCTCTGCCGGCCTATGTCTCGCGCGCGAATGGGCGGCTGGAGATGACGCGCATCGACATCGCCGTCAAATATGCAGGGCGCATCATCGATTTGCCGATCCGTGAGGGCGATGTCGTGCGCCCTGGAGCCGTGCTCGCTCGCCAGGATGCGGCCGAGATCAAAGCGCAGATCGCCGGAGCCGAAGCGCAGCATCAGCGCGCCGTCAGCGCCATAGGACGCGCCGAGGCGGAGCTCGACGTCCGCCGCAACAATCTGCGGCTCGCCGGCCTCGAGATGACCGAGACCGCGACGATGCGGGGCAAGGCGCTCGTCTCGCAGGTCGAGCTCGACCGGCGGCGTATCGCCAAGGATGCGGAGACGGCCGGCGCCGCCGCCGCCGAGGCCGCCGTGAAGGAGGCCCGCAATGCGCTCTCGGAGGCCGAGGCGCAAATCGCCCGGTTGAAAGCGATCCTCGACGAGACGACGATCCGCGCTCCGGTGAACGGGCGCATCGAATATCGAATTGTGGAGAAGGATGCGGTGCTTCCCTCCGGCGGGCGGATCGCCTCGCTGCTGGAGACGGACGACGTCTATATGACCGTCTTCTTTCCCATGGCGGTGGCGGGACGGCTGACGATCGGCGACGAGGCGCGCGTCGCCCTGGACGCGTTCGACGGGCCGCCTTTGCCGGCGACCATCTCCTTCGTCGCGGCCGAAGCGCAATTCACGCCGAAATATGTGGAGACCGCCAGCGAGCGCGAGAAGCTCGTCTATCGCGTGAAGCTGAGAATTCCGGTCGAGGCCGCCCGCCGTCTCGACGGCAGGCTGAAGGCCGGCATGACCGGCAATGGCTATGTGCGCGTCGACCCGACGGGCCATTGGCCGTCCTCGCTCGCTCTCGGACACGCCAAATGACCGCCGCCGAGGAGACGAAGGCGCCGGCCGCCATCCAAATCTCGGGCCTCTACCACGACTATGGCGATGTTCGCGGGCTCGAGAATGTCTCACTGTCCTTGCCGGCGCGCGCGACGATCGGGATGATCGGCCCGGACGGCGTCGGCAAGTCGACGCTGCTCGGCGTCATCGCGGGGGTGAAGAAGATTCAGACGGGAGCGGTCCACGTCTTGGGGGCCGATCTGCGCGAGCGACGGGAGAGGGAGGCCTTTCTCCCCCATGTCGCCTTCATGCCGCAGGGGCTCGGCCGCAATCTCTATCCGACGCTGTCCGTCTATGAGAACATCGACTTCTTCGGCCGTCTCTTCGGCCTCGGCGCGGGGCGACGCGACGCGCGCATTCGCAGGCTGCTGCGAGCGACGGGCCTCGATCCATTTCCCGATCGGCCCGCGGGAAAGCTCTCTGGCGGCATGAAGCAGAAGCTCGCGCTCTGCTGCGCGCTCGTGCACGATCCGCAGCTCCTGATCCTGGACGAGCCGACGACCGGCGTCGATCCGCTGTCGCGTCGTCAGTTCTGGGAGCTCGTGGACGAGCTGCGCAGCGAGAGCGACCAGATGACGGTGATCGTCGCCACCGCCTATATGGAGGAAGCCGAGCGCTTCGAATATCTCGTGGCGATGGATAACGGCCGCATTCTCATCGCGGACGCCAAGGCGGATGTGCTCGCCCGCACGGGCGCGGCGACGCTCGAGAAGGCCTATGTCTCGCTGCTGCCGGAAAGCCGACGCGCGCAGGCGTCGGGAGTCGAGATTCCGCCCTATCGCGACCCCGGCGGCGCGCCGGCGATCGAGGCGGAGGCGCTGACTCGTCGCTTCGATGATTTCGTCGCCGTCGACAATGTGAGCTTCCGCATCGGACGCGGCGAGATATTCGGCTTTCTGGGCTCCAATGGCTGCGGCAAAACGACGACGATGAAAATGCTGACCGGCTTGCTGGACGCCACGAGCGGGACGGCGAAGCTGCTCGGCCGGACGATCGACGCCGGCGATATGCAGACGCGGCTTGCGGCAGAATTTGACTCTGCACGCGCGGCTCTATCGCGTCGGCGGCAATCGCGCGCAGTCGCTCGTCGACGCCGCGCTGATCGATTTCGCGCTCGCAGAACATGCGGACCATTCGCCCGCGTCTCTGCCGCTCGGCATTCGTCAGCGACTTCAGCTCGCCGCCGCCTGCCTGCATTCGCCCGAGGTGCTGATCCTCGACGAGCCGACGTCCGGCGTCGATCCCGGCGCGCGCGACATGTTCTGGCGTCATCTCATCCGCCTCTCGCGCGAGAAGCAGGTGACGATCTTCCTTTCCACGCATTTCATGAACGAGGCGGAGCGCTGCGACCGCATATCGCTCATGCATCGCGGAAAGGTTCTCGCCGTCGGCGCGCCGGATGAGCTGCGGCGCGAGAAGAACGCGGCGACATTGGAGGACGCCTTCATCCTCTATCTCGAGCAGGCGGAAGAGAGCGCATCGGCCGCCGCTCCGCGCCCCGCGCCGTCGCCGGACGAAGCATCGTCGCCCGAGCCGGAGCCGACCGATATGTTCGACGATCGCGCGACCGGCTGGGCGGGACGCATTCTCGCCTTTGCGCGTCGCGAGACGATGGAGCTCGCGCGCGATCCGGCTCGCCTCGCCTTCGCGCTGCTCGGCCCGATCGTTCTTCTCTTGGTCTCCGCTTACAGCATCTCCTTCGATGTCGAGAATATTCGCTTCACGAATTTCGACAGCGACCAGACTTTCGCCAGCCGGGAATTTCTGCGCGGCTTCGCGGGCTCGCGCTATTTCGTCGAGATGGCGCCTTCGCGCAGTCATGCGGAGATGGAGGCGCGTCTGCGCAGCCACGAGGCCCAGCTCGCCATCGAGATTCCGCCCTCATTCGGCCGCGACCTCGAAGCGGGCCGGCAACCCGAGGTCGGCTTCTTCATCGATGGAGCCGCGCCTTTCACCGCGTCGAACATTCGCGCCTATGCGACGGGCGTCGTCCTCGAATATGTCACGAGCCTCGATCGCGCGAGAGCCGCGGCCTCGCTGCCGATTTCCGTCGAGCCTCGCTTCATCTACAATCAGGAGTTCCGCAGCATTTATGCGATCACGCCCGGCGTCGTCATGCTGGCGCTGATCCTGATCCCGACGATGTTGACGGCGCTCGGCGTCGTCCGCGAGAAGGAGATCGGCTCCATCGTCAATCTCTACGCCTCGCCCGCCACGATCGGCGAGTTTCTCGTCGGCAAGCAATTGCCCTATGTCGGCGTGGCGATGGTCTCCTATCTGAGCCTGACGCTCATCACCATCTTCATTCTCCGCGTGCCGCTGCACGGCTCCTTTCTCGCGCTCACGCTCGGCGCGCTGCTCTTCATTCTCGCCGTGACGGCGCTCGGGCTCTTGATTTCGGCCTTCGTTCGCTCGCAGGTCGCAGCGATATTCGGCACGGCGATCATCTGCCTCATCCCCTCGGTGAATTTCTCCGGCCTTCTCTATCCGATCTCGACGCTCACCGGCGGCGCCTACGCCGTCGGCGTCGGCTTTCCCTCCTCCTGGTTCCAGATCGTGAGCCTCGGCTGCTTCACCAAGGGGCTCGGCCTTTCGAGCTTTGCTCCGAACTATCTCGCGCTCGGCGGCTTCGCGGCGCTGTATCTCATCGGCGCGCGGCTTCTCCTCCGCAAGCAGGAGGCGTAGCGAGCCATGGGACGCTGGCTCGTCAATGTCGCTCTGCTCAGCGGAAAAGAGCTCCGCAGCCTGCTGCAGGACGTGACGCTGATGGCGCTCATCGTCTTCGCCTTCACCGCCGCCGTTCAGCTGATGTCCGAAGGCGTGAAGGCGGAGGTCTCGCACGCCTCCGTCGCCATGATGGACGGCGATCATTCGGAATTGTCGCGACGCCTGCGCGACGCGATCCTTCCCCCCTATTTCATCGCGCCCGAAGAGATTGCGCGGGAGGATGTCGCGGCTGCGATGAACCAGAGCCGCTATATTTTCGTGATCGAAATTCCCCCGCGCTTCGAGGCCGACGTCCTCGCAGGGCGCAAGCCCGCCGTGCAGGTGCTGGTCGACGCCACGGCGATGACGCAAGCCGGTCTCGGCGCCGGCTATCTGAACGAGATCTTCGTCGTCGAGACGCAAAAATTCCTCGGCGCGAGGAGCATAGAGTCGAGCTTGCCGATCCGCGTCGTCAGCCGCATAGAATTCAACCCCAACACCGATTCTTTCTGGTTCACCTCCGTTATGCAGATCGTCGTCAATCTGACCGTTCTGTCGATCATCCTGGTCGGCGCCGCTGTGATCCGTGAGCGCGAGCATGGGACGATCGAGCATCTGCTGGTGATGCCGGTACGGGCGAGCGAGATCGCCATCGCGAAGATCATGACCAATGGCCTCGTCATTCTCGCGGCGACGATGCTGTCCCTCTGGCTCGTCGTGCAGAAATGGCTGGGCGTGCCGATCGCAGGCTCCATCGGCCTCTTCGCCTTCGGCGCGCTGCTCTATCTCTTCTCCGTCACCTCGCTCGGCATGTGGCTGGCGACGCTCGCTCCGACGATGCCGCAATTCGGCCTGCTCTCTGTTCCGGTCTACGCCATCGCCTACCTCCTCTCTGGCGCTGCGACTCCGGTCGAGAGCATGCCGGAGGCGGTGCAGGGGCTCGTGAGATTCGCGCCGACCACGCAATTCGTTTCGATGACGCAGGCGGTCCTCTATCGCAGCGCCGGGCTCGACACGGTCTGGCCGCAGATCGTGGTGGTGATCGCCTCGGGGGCGATATTTCTGTCTCTGGCGCTGTCGCGCTTCCGCTCCATGCTGGCGAGGCAGGGATGAGGCGCGCCGCCATCCTCATCTCTCTTCTCATCGCCGGCTGTCGTGAGCTCGACGTCACGCCGCCGTCGCCGACCGTCGTGGCGCCGGCGTCATTCGACGAAACCTCGTCGATCGGCGCTTCCCCCGCTTCGCTCGATCTCGCCCATTGGTGGATTGTCTGGCGCGATCCGCTGCTCGATCGCCTGATCGCCGAGGCGCTCGCCGGCAATCCAGATTTGCGCATTGCGAAGGCGCGCGTCGAGGAAGCGCGCGCCCTGGTCACGGTCGCGGAATCTGCTCTCTATCCGACGCTCGGCGCAGACGCCGGTCTCTGGGAGGCGGATGTGAAGTGGCGCAATCCAGTCGTCGATTTCATTCCCGGCAAGGCGCGCCGCGTCGACGCCCATATCGGCGGCCTCGCGGCGAGCTGGGAGCCGGATATTTTCGGTGCCCGCAGCTATGACGCCGAAGCCGCCCGCGCCAACGCCGCCGGAGTCGAGGAACAATCGAACGGGGCGCGGATGATCGTCGTCTCCGAGGTGGCCCAAAACTATCAGGACGCCAAAGGGCTGCAGCGACGGCTGCTCGTTCTCGACCATTCCGTCGAGACTCTCGGCAAGCTTCTCCGCTATGTGGAGGCTCGCTACCAGGCGGGGCAGGCGCTCGCCTATGATGTGACGCTGGTTCGAGAGCGATTGGAAACCCAGCGAAGCAAGCGGCCGGACCTGCTTTCGGCGCTCGAGACGCGCCAACGCCGGCTCGCGGTCTTGACCGGTCGTCCGCCGGAGCCGCCCGTCTCGTTGCCGGCGCCCGGGCCGTTCCTCGTCCCGTCGCCTCCGCGAGGCCAGCTCCCGAGCGAGACGCTGGAGCGTCGCCCCGACGTGCGCGCCCGCGTCGATGTCGTGCGCGCTCGCATCGCGAGCCTGACCAGCGCGAAGACGGATCTGCTGCCGCGCTTCCAGATCGAGTTCCTCGGTCAGGACGGCCGGCTGCACTTTCAGGGAATCCCTGGCCTTCAAGGCACAGGCGGCCTGGTCGGCCTCACCGCGCATCTGCCGATCTTCACCGCCGGGCGCATCGAAGCCAATATAGCGGCGAATGACGCTCGTCTCGAAGCGGCTGTCGCCGACTACGACAAATCCGTCCTCCAGGCGCTCGAAGACGTCGAGAACGCCTATGGCCGACGCCGTGGACTGGATCGGCGCAGCGAGCGTCTCTACGCCGCGCTCATCGGCGCGAGGCGCAATCATCAGGCCTCGAGAGGCCTATACGAAGGCGGCCGCAAGACGTTCGGCGACGTGCTGAACGCCGAGCTCGACGTCTTCGAGCGCGAGAATGATCTGCTCGAAACACAGATGGCGCAGTCGGCCGTGACCATCCAACTCTATCGGGCGCTGGGCGGCGGCTGGTGAGCGTCCGCGGGGCCGGCGACTTGCAGCGATCCGGCCCGCATTTATCTCTCTGCGCTCAGCAGCGCGACCGCCTTCACTTGCGCCCATAGCTTCGATCCGGGAGCGACGCGATCGAGGGCAGCGCGACATTGGCTCACTTCTTCGAGGATTTCTCGCTCGTCGTCTTGTCGAAGAAGCTCGAATCGAAAAGGCCGTCGACGCTCGGCGCCTTGTCGGCAACGCCGAGCTTCACCTGATAGGCGAGAAGCGCTTTGGTCGATTCTATGATCGATTTCGGATCGACCACGAAATGGACGGCTGGCGACGACAGTGATTTTCGAATGGTCGCGCCGTCGACGATTCCCTTGGACAGCGCCGCTTCGACATGGGGCGCGGCGCGATCGGGATTTTTCTGCAGTTCCTCCACGGCGCGGACGAGCCCGTCGACCAGCGCTCGCGTCTGCTGCGGGTGCTTCTCGAGAAAATCCTTCGAGACCGCCGCGACCGTGCCCGGCTGACCGGGAAACAGCTCCGAGCCTCCGGCGATCAGCGTGATCTCGGGATTGGCCTTCTGCACGATCGTCAGCGTCGGCTCGCGGACCGTCGCGGCTTCCACGGCGTTCGCGAGCAGAGCTTGCTGCGTCGCGTCTATGCCGATGGAGACGATCTCGACGTCGGACGGATCGGTATGCGTCGCCTCGCGCAGCCAATATTGTAAATTGGCCGCCGGCACCGAGCCGGGCGGCTGGGTGGCGATCCTGGCCGGCCGGCCGTTGGCGGCTCGGAAGGCCTTGAAAGCCGCCGCTGGCGCGACCCCTTTTTTGAAGAACGCTTTGAGCTTGGGGCCGCCGACGAGCACATTCTCGTCGACGGCGAGGGCCGCCACGACGCGCAGATCGATGCCCTTCGCCCGTCCCGCGGCGGCAGGCGCGACGCCCCCGATGTAAATGTCGATGCCGCCGCTCGCGGCCGCCTGAACGATATTGGGGCCGCTCTCGAAGACCTTGGTCTGCAGATCGAGTCCGCTCTCGTGGAGCCAGCCTTCCTTCTCCGCCACGAACAGGGGGGCCGCGCCGATGACCGGGATGACCCCGACGCGCGCGGTCACTGTTTCGGCGGCGGCGCCACTGGCGTGGAAGGCGAGGGCCATGGCCATCGCGACGAGCTTCTTCGACACTGATTTTCCTCCGTCTCGAATTGTGACGGGGTGAGTTTGCGTCAATATGATGATTTAGTCTATGGTTGAAATAGAACAGAAGGAGGGCCGGATTGTCGGATGAGAAGGATAGCGCGCGGACCCAGCCATCGGGATCGCGACCCTCGGCGCCGGTCGCGCCAGATGGGCTCTATGAGAAGATGAAGCAAGCTCCCTTCGCCGGCCGGCTCACTTGCAGCCTCGACGAAGCGGAGGCCGGATCCTGGCGGGAAATCCTTCTGGACTATGAAGTCGGCGCGAGCGGCGTCGCCGACGGCGCGACCTTCAAGGCCACGTTCAAATTTTATTCGGACTGGGCGCTGTTCCAGACCGTCGACCCGAAAGGCGCCGATTATCTCAGCGTCGAATATCAGGCCGGTCCGCTGGCTCCCGGACAATCGCCGGCGAGCGTGCAGCATCTTTCGGTCCGCTTCGATCAAAAAGGACATGAGCGTCCTTATCAGAAGGCCATGATCGTCGATGTGATCGACGGCTATCTCAACATGGGCGACCATATCGTCATCCGGTTGGGCGATCGCCGCGCCGGCGGACCTGGCACGCGGGTCCAGACCTTCGTCGACGATGATTTTCGCTTTCGCGCCTATGTCGACCCGCTCGGCACGTCGCGCTATGTCGCCGTGCCGGGCGACGTCTCGCTGCGCATCGTCGCCGGCGCGCCGGCGCGGCTGTCGCTCGTCGGCCCGCGTTTCGTGCGTCCGGGCGCTCGCGCGCCATTCCGGCTCTCGGCGCTCGATCGCTGGGGGAATATCGTCAGCGATTTTCCCGGTCGCATCCATCTCTCGATTCTCGCGGGCGCCGACACGATCGCCTCCCGCGAGCTCGTCTTTCCCGAAAAGGGCTGGGCGAGCGTCGCAATAGAGGATGTTCCCACCGATCGGGGAGACGTGACGCTGGCCGCCGAGCCGGAGGCGCACGCGATTCCCACGGCTCGGGCCTATCTCTCGGTCTTCGCGGACGCGCCGGCGCCGCGCGGCTTCTACGCCGATCTGCATGTTCATGCGCATGACACGGTCGGCACCAACAGCCCCTCCTACAACGCCGCCTTCGCGCGCGATGTCGGCGGCGTCGATATATTCGGCTACACGGCCAATGATTTTCAGATCACGGACGCCAATTGGCATGACGGCGTCGCCGCTGTGAACGCGCTCGACGCGCCAGGGCGCTTCGTGACCTATCCGGTGCAGGAATGGTGCGGAAGCTCGACGGCGGGAGGCGATCATAAGGTGATCTTCCTCGGCGACGACGAGCCAGATTTTCCTTACGACGCGCAAGGGCGGCATAATCGGACTCTGTCCTGGAACGAGGACATGAAGTCTCCGAAGGTCGAGCTCGGCCGCTGGCCGGTGAACGAGCTGTGGGACGCTTACGGCCATTCGCCGGAGACCCATCTCGTCGTGCCACATGTCGGCGGACGACGCTATATCGCCGATTGGCACCACCCCGAGCTCGAGCGGCTCGTCGAGATCGCCTCGGCCTGGGGCCATTTCCCCTGGCTCTATCATGACGTGATCGCCCGCGGTTATCGGCTCGGCGTCTGCGCGAACAGCGACGAGCATCGCGGTCGGCCGGGCGGCGGCGCGCCCGGCGTGCAAGTGTTCGGCGTGCGCGGAGGGCTGACCGGCGTTTTCGCCGAAAGCCTCGACCGCGTCACGATCGGCCGCGCCTTGCGCGCGCGTCATAGTTTCGCGACCACCGGCGAACATGTCGCGCTCATCGTCCGCTGCGGCGATTGCCTCCAAGGCGACGCCTTCGCGCATCGAGGGCCGGCCGAGATCGACTATCGCTTCCTCGGCGACGCCGGCTTCGACGAGATCGCCGCCTTCGACCATGAGGGGCTGCTCTGGCGCCGAAATCTCCATGCCGAGCTCGGCTTCTCGCGGACGCGCGCGCGGCTGCGCTGGGGCGGCGCGCGAATAAAGGATCGCTATCGCTGGGCGAGCTGGAACGGTCGTCTACGCGTGCAGGGCGCCGTCGTGCGCAGCTTTGCGAGCGTCGGCTTCGAGCATGACGAGGAGAGCGCATGGCGCTCGGGAGCGACCGACATCGCTTTTCGCTCGGAGACCTATGGCGACTCCGACGCGTTGGAGCTCGAGATCGATGATCTTTCCGCCGCGCGCTTTGTCGTCGAGGGAACGATCGGCGGTTTCGTGAAGGTCGGCGATCCGCGCTTTCCCGCGCCTTTCGTCCATGCGCCGGAGTTTCGTTTCGAGGCGACGGGAAGCAAGCTGCTCGAGACGGGCGAGCTGCGATGGGAGCTCGGCGGGGCCGAAATGTTCGTTGCTTTCGAGCGTCTCACAGACGCGCCGCTTCCACGCGACGTCGCGGGACGCTTCACGCTCGAGCCGCGCAACGGCCCGTTCGGATTCCGCCCGATCTATCTATTCGGCCGTCAGCGCGACGACGCGAAAGTGTGGTCGTCGGCGCTGTTCATCACCTTCGGCGATGAACAGAACGCAGGAGAGGCGAAGTGAAACAGCGCCTCGCCTCCTTGCTGGGTCTCGCGCTGTTCCTCGGCGCATGGGAGCTGATTCCCATGCTCACGCCGGGAGCGCGCGCGCTTCTGCCCGTGCCCAGCCAATTGCCCGGCGCCTTCTGGCGAGAGCTGCAGAATGGCGTCTGGCTCGCCTGCGTCGGCGCGAGCCTCTCGCATTATCTCGCCGGGCTGCTCGTCGGCGTGACGCTCGGCGCTGCGGCGGGCGTGGCGACCGGCGTGCATCCGCCGCTCGAATGGGCGACGGCCTGGATCACGCGCATTCTTCGTCCCATCCCCGGACTCGCTTGGATTCCTTTCGCTATTCTCTGGTTCGGCGTCGAGGAGAAGGCGGCGGTGTTCATCATCGCCATCGGAGTGTTTTGGATCGTCTATTTCTCGGCTCACGGCGCCATTCGCAATGTCGATCGCGATCTCGTCGAGGTGGCGGCCGCATTCGGTTTCAGAACCAGGTGGGAAAAGCTGGTGAAGGTGCAATTTCCGGCGAGCCTGCCTGGCATTCTCGTCGGCGTGCGCACCTCGCTCGGCCAGGCCTGGATGGCGGTGGTCGCGGCCGAATTGTTCGGGGTCGCCGGCCTCGGGCAGCGCATGAATCAGGCATCCAGCCTGCTCGCCACCGATATCGTCGTCGTCTACATGCTGACCATGGCGGCGCTCTATGGCCTGATCGACATGGCCTTCATCTTCGCACAATCGAGGCTTCTCACATGGAAGGCGTGACGCCTCCGCCGCCGCTCATCGAGATCGAGGAGCTGGCGCTCGGCTATGACCATGACGGCGCTCATGTCGCTGTGCTGGAACGGCTCGATCTTACCATCGCGCGCGGGGAATTCATCGCGATTCTCGGCGCCTCTGGCGTCGGAAAATCGACCTTGCTGCGCGTGCTCATCGGCCTCGCGGAACCTTCGGCCGGCGTGCTGCGTTTCGACTCGCGATCCGATTGCGCGATGGCGCTGGTGTTCCAGGATGCGCGATTGCTTCCCTGGCGACGCGTCGAGGCCAATGTGGCGCTCGGCCTCGAGAAGACAAAGCTCTCGAAAGAGGAGCGCCACATCCGCGCGCTGGAGGCATTGCGCGGCGTCGGTCTCGAGGGCTATGGCGAACGCTTTCCGCATCAGCTCTCCGGCGGACAGAGGCAGCGCGTCGCCCTGGCGCGCGCGCTCGCAGTGCGGCCGGACGTGCTGCTGATGGACGAGCCGTTCTCCGCGCTCGACACGCCGACGCGGCAACGCTTGCAGGATGATCTGCTCGTGCTCTGGCGCGAGACGGGCAAGACGATTCTCTTCGTGACGCATGATATCGACGAAGCGGTCTATCTCGCTGATCGCGTGATCGCGCTCGGGGGCAAGCCGGGCGAGGTTCGCGCCTCGGTCGCGATCGACGTCGCGCGTCCGCGACGGCGCGCCGATCCGCGACTCCGCGACATCGCCTCGGTCGTCGAGTCGAAGCTACGCAACGATTGATCGGGCTGACGCGCGGCGAAATATGTCGATCGAATTTTGTTTTTCGCGGGCAAGGGTGTCTGTGTCAGGAGACAGCTCGCTTGCTCTGAGAATGCCGCAACGTCGTCGCTCCCTCGTTCGCGGTTCACGAGTAGGCTGAACTTTCCTGGTATCCTGGGATTCGGGTTCGCGCACCATGAGTCGACGCACTTCAGGGTCCGGCCGCGCGGCTCTCGAGCGTGCGGCTCCTCGATTTCCTGGGCTTTGTCGGCTCCAGTCCACGAATGAACCCTCACGAGCCATTCCAACATACTTTCGTCGGACGATGGCGTGACCTACGCTGCACGTTCGAGATGCTCGGCGGCCCTCCCGCGCGGGCGGCAATGGAGCCGTGGAATTCACGAAAATTTTGTGGCGGTGATATCGAACCGACCGATGTTGTCCTTCTTGTAGCGATCGAACCAAGCTTTTTCCATCTGCTGCACGTTGAAATACAGCCTATCATTGGCGACGTCGCCATAGCCTTCGCATAATTCTTTGCGAGAGGGCGCGGCGAGATGGGCCGCACGCCAGCGCGCTACGAGTTCTGTGATGATTTGATCGCAGGAGCGCGCATCCGCCCAATCGAGACTTCGCTCATCGAGCGGGAGGTTGATGGCCATCGCTTCCGCTTCGTCATCGGGCGACTGGCGGACATGCTCGATCCAATTTTTTTCGGATCGCCAATTGGACCTGTCATCACGAAGACAATCTTTGACGCGCGCCGGAAGCGAATCGATCTCCACCTCTGTCAGACGCTGCTCCTCGAGACCACGCGCCACGCCGGAATAGAAAAGCGGAATGGCCCAGCGTTCGCGAGACGTCGCTGGAACGCGGTCCAGATCGTCCAGCAGCTCGTCCAAGCTTGGAACGCTGTCGCGGATCAGCAAAATACGTTGTTGCAGCTTCATGCCGATCTCCGCCGCCAAGTGAAGGGCGTCGAGCTGGAATTGGTAGTTGCCGGCCATATTGTTCCAATGATCGTGGCGAGCGCCATGGCCGCTGAACGTCGCGACCACTGTGTCGATCCCGAGATCACGCCGCTCCAGCAGCCATTGCTTCATCTCTTGTCGCGATCGATGCGCGACGCCGCCGAGCAGAACGACATGGCTTGTCCAGCCGAGCTTCTTCTCCAGCTCGCGAAGCGCTTTGGTGGTCGCCAATGAATAATCATGGCTGTTCCCATACCAAGGCGCGATCTCGAAATCTTGGTGTCCGTCATTGCGCCATTCGATGAAGCGTTCGATCAGGGCGACAAAGCGTTCGAAAGGCGCTGGTCGCAGCCTGTAGCTCTTCAGCTGGCAATAGCGGCAATGATGGAAGCATGGCGCGGCGTTGGCGTGAAGATGAACGCCAGTGACGATGATTTCTCGCGGCATGGCTCAGCGTCGCTCCGTGTCGGTCGAAGCGAGGAAGCGGGCGTAATCCGCCGAGTCCGCATTCTCTCGCAAAACCAGGGTCTCGTCGATCGCATCGTCCGTGAGGCTGAAGCCGTAGACATCCGCATAAGCCTGCCGCAGCTTACTGCGAAATCGCCGCTCTGTCTCTGGATAGATGATTTCGGACATCCATTGCAGCATGATCGGCTCCTCGACCAATCCTTCCATGCGCATTCCACCACGCGGCTCGCGATAGACTCGTCGTGATCGGACCGCGGGCACGCATCGTAACGCCGCATTGTCGAGCAAGCGATGAACGGCGTCGTCTCTCGGATAGCCAGAAATTATGATGACATCCGGCGCGCGCGCGATCAGCTCCTCGATCGTCATATGAGGAGCATGGAGCGAGGCTGCGACATTTTCTGCATTCACCTGATCGAGATTGGCGTCGATGCCCGTTCCGCCGAAAGCCATGATCAGCGGGTCGATCTGGAAGAGATAAGCGACCTTGCGACGAACCGGCGCGGCGGGGCGCTCCTTCGAAAAAGCGCCGAGCTCCGCCTAGTGACGACGAATCAGGAAATCCACACGCTCTCGCCTGTCGGCGACGGCGCCGATCAAGCGCCAGAGCTGTTCCACGCTGTGCGACACATCGCCAGATGCTCGGCTATCGAGCTGCGCCAATGGCGCGCCGATTCTCAGCAAGGGCGCGGCGAACCAGGACCACGACAGGATCGCGTCGCTTCGCGTCATCAGAATAGCTTCCGGGTCGCCGGGCACGGCGGTGTCGCCTCCTGACGTCGGCGCCGGCGCGAGGTCGCGCACCGAGGGAAACGCGCGACGAAGCAACCCGCGACTCAATTCGTTTCCGCCGGAACGTGAACTGCTGACAGCGGCGATATGTCCGGGATCTCCGTCTACCGTGAGATAGATCGAGGCCACTGGCGCAAAGATGAGGGCGTGGCGCGCCGGGACCGCGGCGGTGACGTCGCGGCCTCTCATATCCTTGATCGATCTATGTGGCGAAGGCGATGCGACATGCGGGCCTGCCGCCGCCAATCCCAGGCCCAGGATCGGCAGGAAAGCGAGGCTCACAGTCGTGAAAGAACGCAATCTTCGTCCCTTTAGAATTTCGCGGTCGCCGAAAAAGCGACGGTGCGCGGCGCTCCCAGCATTTCAGTCTGCTGCCAATAGGATGCGTTGGCGATATTGGTCATGTCGACGCGCCAGATCGTCTCCGTATCGAAAATGCGGGTCTCGTAGCGTAGCCCGATGTCGCCGGTCACGTAAGAGGGCAGCCATTCGATCGCGCGCACATTCGTCGGCGCGAAGACATTCCCGACCTGTGGGCCGACATAGTTGAAGCCGCCTGTCAATGTCAGCCCCGGCACGAAGGGCAGGCGATATTCGACATAGAGCTTCCCCATGTTTTTCGCCGAGCCTGCGGGAGGCTGGCCGAGAAGATAGAATGTGTTGGTCTGGGTGATCTTCGCATCGAGCAGCGTGAAGCCGCCGGTGACGGTGAGATCATCGAATATCTTGCCGGTCGCCGTCATTTCGAGACCGCGATGAAGCTGCCGCCCATCATTGGTGAATGTGTAGCTGGCGCCATTCGCTTTGTAAAAGGTGTTGGCTTTGTCGATCTGGAACAGAGCGGCAGTCAGAAGAATTTGCGAGATATTGGCTTTCGCGCCGATCTCGACCTGCTCGCTGGTCGTCGGACTGAGCGCCTGACTGGCGTTGGTCACTGGCAATGAGGAGAAGCTGGTCGAGGCGGTTCCGCCATTTTGGAGCGATTGGATGTAGGTTCCATAGCCGGTCAGCCAGGGCAGCGGCTTATAGATCAGGGAGGCGGTCGGCGTGAGCCTGGTCTTGTCGAAATAGCTCGACACCGTTCCATTGGTATTGAAATTCGTCGCCTTTATATTGGCGAGGCTCGCGCCGGCGAGCAGCGACCACTGATCGTTGAAAGCGATGTCCTCGCCGATGATCCAATTCGTTTGATCCAGCTGCTGCTGTCGGAAATACGGTTGCGCGCCATTCGTGAAGATCGGACGCGTGACATAGACGGGATCAGCGGAAACAGGAAAAGATCCGAGGCCCTTGAATAGCGTGTTGTCCTGATGCTGGCGTAGCGAGTAGCTGGATCCGTAGAGTCCGAATGTCGTCTTGGCTTTTATCGGGAGAAGGTCGAGGTCATAGTCGGTGAAGGCGTACCATGCCTGATTTCGTTGCACATGCGGCGCATTATAGAGAGATGCGAGTGAATAGGAGTATGAACCATTGCTATAGGCGATATTATCGCCCACATAGAGGTTCTCGCTCTCAATGTCGACATATTGATAGGCGGCGCGAAATTTCATATTGCGCGTCACGTCATAGGTGACATTGGCCCCGAGCACGTCCATGTCGTTCTTGTTGAACGTCCATGGCTGGCCATAATTTTTCGCGGGATCGAGAATGCTCGCGCTGAAATGCGGGAAGGTTCCGTTGAACGATCCCCAATCGGCGAGCGTGCCTTTCTCGTAGATATGCTGATGCGAATAATTGAGCTGAAACAGCAGCTTCTGCAGCGGCCGCCAATCGAGCGCGCCGCTGACGAGCCATCTGTCGACGAAATTGTCGTCGATCGCCGTTTCGCCGCTGCTCTTCACGAAGTTGAGCCTATATCCGAAGTCGCTTCCCTTCTCGAACGGGCCGCCGAGGTCGACATGCACAAAAGGTTGCGAGCCGCCATAATTGCCGAAAGTCACGCTCGAGAACGGCGTGGGCGTCGGCCGCTTGGTGATGAAATTGACGAGTCCGCCGACATGCGCCGGTCCATAGAGGAAGCCGGAGAGGCCGGAGAGAACATCGACGCGCTCCTTGTCCTCCAAGGGCAGGATGAGATCGGTGACGCCCGACATGTTGAGGCCGTCGATCTGGCTGAAGCCGCTCTGCTGCTTGACCCCACGGATAAAGATCGCCGAGCCGTAGCCGCGCCCCTGCCCCATATTGAGCTGGGTGAGCGGATTGACGCGGAATACCTCGTCCGTCGTCGAGAAGACGCGGTTTTCTATATAAGGAGCACTCACCGAATAGACCGAATAAGGCGTATCCTGTAACGCCCTTTCGCCCCAAGGGCCGGTCGTCGACGTCGCGTCGAAACGATAGCCGGCCGCGGCGCCGCCATTCGCGCCACCGCCTCGGTGATCGCTGGCGGCGCGCGTGGCGGCGATATCGATCGGAGGAAGCGTCGTCGGTTCCTGCGCGCTGGCTCGGCCGAGCGAGCCCATGATGGCGACGACCGAAGCGCTGGCCAGCAGAGCGCGAGCGATCATGCAGCTCGCAGAATGTGTCGTGGTCTTCATCCTTCAGCACCCCCGTGGTTGCCGCTCGGCGGCCGGACTGAGATTCGCAAGCCGTGACGCGGAGCACATCGATGAGAGACGCACGGACGCGCGTCCCCGCGCCGCGAAGGTGCGACTTTCAAAGCTCCAGTCATGGCTGAAAATATCGACGCAGAAACGTCACCAAGGCGGCTGAACGAGATCCCGCCAAGTCGCATTCATCGCGCGGTCGAGAGCGGCCGCGAGACACGCGAAGCCATCATAGCCCCAGAAGGCGTTGCCCTTTCGGTCGAAGAAAGGCGAGAAGGGAAGCGCGACCTGACCGCGTTTGCGCCATTCATATTCGCCGCGCGTTTCGCCATTGCCGAAATGCATCACGAGATCGGGCTTCGCTTCGGATATGTACGAGTCGATCGCTCTCTCGTCTGGATCGTCGCCGCAGCATTTCAGGCGTGGCGTGCGCTGCTTGCCCGTCTTGCCTGTCCAGCCCGATGCGTCGCCGATGCGGAGCCCGAGAAGACGATAGGGCTCGAGCTGCGCCTCGGTCATCGGCCGAAAGAACAGAACCAGCTTTCCCTCTAGCCGCGGCCGATAAAGCTCGATGGTCTTCGCTACGAGCGCCTCGCCCTTCACGATCGCCGCGTCGACGCGACGCGCGACACGGCGATCGAAGCGCTTCGCGATGGACCGCAAAGAGGCCGTCGTCATGGACGGGCTCTCGAAGCATGTCCAGACGATCGGCGTCGCGAACCATCGATGCAGCAGATCGGCGTAGCCGCCGCGCAATCGCTCATCGAGCGCGTCCGCCTTGCTCGCGAATCCAATCACCAATTTGCAATCGCTCACGCGGGCGAGATCGATCGCAGATGATTGCGTCATCTCATGAACAGGCTCGAGGCCGATCTCCATCAGCAGCTTGCTGACGATCCAGACGAGCGCGGTCGCCTCCCGGGAATAAGGGAGAACCACGCGCTTGCTGCTGCTCGTCGCGAGCGGATGCAGCAGCTCGGCGGCGCGCAGCGCGGCCGCGGTCTCGACCACCCAGGACCGGTAGCCGCAGAGCGGCAGAATCAGCCTTCGCTGCTCCGCCATTTTGGTTTTCGCAATTCCGGCGATATTGGCGCCGAGCGCCGGCATCGGCTCCTCGCTCGCGATGACTGTTCCGCGCGCCAGTGGAAACAGCTCCGCGATTTCGTCGATCGCGCGAGCGAGGCGGCGGTCGCCGGCGTCGCCGATATCCTCGCTTCGAAGGTCGGTGCAGGCATGAAGCGCGCCGAAGCTCTCGACCCCTTGGAGATGGCCGGGCGCCGTCAGGCGCATGGTCTGCCCATAGGCGCCGCAGCCGACCGGGCCGTGATCGAGCGGGACCATATCCAGCGCCGACGCCCAGCTCGCGACCGTATGGCCGAGCAGACCGCCAGAGCAGAAGTCGATTTTTCCGGCGTTCGGATAGGAGGGCGGCGTGCGCGTTTCGATCGTCTCGAAATGACCCGAATCTCGCCGAAGATCCCGAGTCGGGCGCGCCTTCGCGGGCGACTTTGGTTTCCGGCCGCGAGGATCCTTTTTGTAAAAGCGCTCGCAGGACTCTTCGACTGTCGCGAGAGGCGCCGCGGCCGCCATCGAAGGGACGCCGATCGTGCCTTTGAGGGCTCCGATGCGCCAACGGATCGGCTTTTTCTGCGGTTTCGGAAGCAGCGGGTTGCGAGGCACGGCGAGCTCGAACGAAAGGGCGACGCCATATAGCCAACAGAATAGCTGAAAGCAGTCAACGCCTTTTTATTTGTCTGAAAACGAATAGATATTTTGTCCGTTATGTAACACAATTTTTGGACAAATCGATATTGGAGGCCGGACGCCGCCGCGCGCGCATGGCGTTCGTCCGAGATCCTGGCGGAGCCCGCCGCCGTCCACGGTCTCCGCTGCTGTCGAGGGACACAGAACGGCATCCCTTCTCCCCAAACGTCCTCTCTTTATCGAAGCCGTTCGATGTCGCTCTTCGCTATTCCGCTATTTGTCCGACTTCGCGCGGTTGTGACCATAGGGCGCCGAAGCAGGCGACGAGCCTGTGCCGCATGTCGAGGGCACGGGCGCTCGAAGAAACGGCTTTTTCTCGTCGAAAAATCAATATAACGTAATTACATAGATAGCGCATTTCAGCGCGCAGGTAGGACCTTATGATGGGGATTGGGTCGGAAATGCTTCACAAGCCGGGCGCCGATCATGTTTCCATCCTTCTCTCGATAGCCATTGCTCTCCTCATGCTGTTTTCGCTGACTCTGGGCCGCTATCCCGTCCCCTTCGCCGATGTCGCGCGCATCGTCTTCACCACCTTCCCGATCAACGCCGTTGGCGATTACGAGAACGCCCCCTGGGTCGTCGTCGAGATCGTGCGCATGCCGCGCATTCTGCTCGTCACGCTCTGTGGCATGGGGCTCGCCATGTCGGGCGCGGCGATGCAGGGCGTCTTTCGCAATCCGCTCGTCGGGCCGGAGATCGCCGGCGTCTCCTCCGGCGCCGCGCTCGGCGGCGTCGCCGCCATCATGCTGTCCTGGCCGCCTCTCGCCATTGTCGGCCTCGCCTTCGGCTCCGGCCTCGGCGCGCTCGCCGCCGCTTTCGCGCTGGCCCGGCTCACGGGACGCGCCAGCACGCTCGCTCTCGTGCTCTCCGGCGTCATCGTGGGCGGCTTCTGCGGCTCGCTCGTCGGCCTGTTGCAGACGCTCGCCGATCCGCTCGTGAAGCTGCCCTCCATCGTCTATTGGCTGCTCGGCAGCTTCGCCGGCGCGACCTATGACAAAGTGGCGATCGTCGCCGGCGTCACGCTCTTTGCGGGCGCGGCGCTGCTCGCTTTGCGCTGGCGCATCAATCTGCTCTCGCTCGGCGAGACCGACGCCGCGGCGCTCGGCGTCAATGTCGAGGCGCTCCGCTGGGGACTGATGGGCCTCGTGGCCCTGCTCGTCGCCGCGCAGGTCTCCGTCTCGGGCGGCGTCGGCTGGGTCGGGCTCATCGTGCCGCATCTCGCGCGCATGCTGGTCGGGCCGGAGCATACACGCCTCTTGCCGACCTCCGCTTGTCTCGGCGGCATTTATCTCCTCGCCATGGACGATATCGCGCGCAGCGCGACCGAGCAGGAGATTCCGATTGGTCTGCTGACCAGCGCGGTCGGCGCGCCGATCTTCGCTTTCCTGTTCTGGAAGACGCAATCGAAAGGCTGGATGCGTGAGTGAGCCGGCGATCGCCCTTACCGACCTCGGCTATTTCTATCGGCCGAACCAATGGGTGCTGCGCCATTGCGACATGCGCGTCGCACGCGGCCGCGTCTTCGCGCTGCTCGGCCCCAATGGCCGCGGCAAGACGACGCTGCTGCATCTCCTCATCGGCGCGCTGAAGCCCTGCGAGGGCTCCCTTACGGTGAATGGGCGCATCGCCTTCGTGCCGGAGCTCTTCGAGGTCACCTTCGACTATACCGCGCTCGACATGGCGCTGATGGGGCGCGCGCGAAAGATCGGCCTGTTCTCGCAGCCCTCGCGCGCCGACGAGGCGGCGGCGCTCGCCGCGCTCGACCGCTTCGGCATGGCCGACTACGCCGAGCGACCCTTCGGCGAGCTCTCGGGCGGCCAGCGCCAGCTCGTCATCTTCGCGCGTGCGCTCGTCGCGGAAGCCGATATTCTCGTGCTCGACGAGCCGACATCGGCGCTCGACCTCGAGAACCAGTCGCTGGTGCTCGAGCGCATCTCCGCCCTCGCGCGCGACGACGGGCTGACGATCGTGATGACGACGCATCATCCGCATCATGCTCTGGCGGTTGCCGACGAGGCGCTGCTGATGCGCGGGCAAGGCGATTATCTCGGCGGCAGGGCGCACGAGATTTTGACCGAGGACAATCTCTGCTCGCTCTATCGCGCGCCGCTGAAGCGCATCGCTTTCGAGCATGACGGCCGCGAGATCGAGACGATCACGCCGATCCTCATGGCGAAGCCCGCGCGTCATCGTTCCGACGAGACACTCAGCGCCGAGTGAGAGGCTCGGGTATGTCTGACGCGGCCTCGAGCGACGCCTCACGCGAATCGCGGCCCGTCGCGCCACGAGCCGCCCCGGGCCCGATCACGCCGGAATCTCCGTAGCCGCACTGCGAGGCGTTCCATGTCGCCAAGCGGCTGGCCATCCAGCGCGGCTTCGATGGGGTGGAGGTTCCTCGACCTCGAGGCCTGGTCTATTCGCGCGCGGATTTCGTGAATGAATATTGGCGGCGCGAGCGACGCGAGAAGCGCCTCGCCTTTCAATATTACGAGCACGACGTCTCGCAGGTCGCGAGTTATCACGGAAACTTACGCCTTCACGCGCCGCTCCCTGCGTCTACTATCCTATAGACTCGCCACGAGTGCGACCGTCCGACTCTTCCCGATCCGGCGTCCGATGACAAGCGCCCCGGATCTGCGCCGCAAGCGTCACGTCCATGTGGCAAAGGCGCCACAGCGCGTCGGAATTTCGGGCCCAGCGCTCGGGTGAGAGTTTCGTGAGATATTCACATGCGAGGAACCGACGCTCGGGTCGATCGGTCCGGCCTCCATGGGTCAAATCGCTGATGCGATGTTTTCGGCAGCTGCGGCTTTTCACGCGCGCGATTCTCGTGCTCGCGGCCGCTTGGCTGCTCGTCGCCCAGACCGCGGCTCCCGCGCCGTTCTCCGCCGAGGCGGAGATTCTGCGCACGAATTTGGTGCAGGCGAGCGACTCCGGACAATGCGACGGCGAGCGCGGGCATAAGCACGATCATCGGCGCGATTGTCAGACTTGCTGTCTCGCCTGTCCGGCGGCGGCCGGCCTTCCGCTCGTCTCCGCTCGTTCGGACGCCGAACTTCCCTCTCCCGTGCGAGACCTCACGCGTATCGCCAATATGCCCTCTGAGCGAACCGGCGGCCCCCCGCTCGGTTGGGGTGGCAGCTGGTGCTCGCGCGCGCCTCCCTTCTTCTCCTGAACCGACGGCGCGGCCTTGCGGCTGCGTATTCCCCACCTCGGTCGAGACGGCCCAGAGCGGCCGCTCAAGGAGAATTTCATGCTACGTTCCAAACGGCGGGTCTCCGCCTCTTTCGGCGCGCTGACGATAGCGCTCGCTTCACCCTCCTTTTCCTTCGCGCAGGAATCCTTGCCGACGATCGAAATCGGCAAGGATATGGCTGCGCGCGACAGCGCTCGCCCGCGGGCCGCCGTAGGAGAGGCGAATGGACCGCAGTCCTACACTCGGACCGATACGAACCTCGCGACGCGCACAGATACGCCGATCATGAAAACGCCGGTCGATGTGGTCGTCGTTCCGCAACAGGTGCTGAAGGATCAGCAAGTCATCACCATCGACGACGCGGTCCAGAACGTCAGCAGCGTCTATGCGACATCGATCGGCGGCCTGCAGTCCGGCTATCAGATCCGCGGCTTCGACACATACAAATATTTCATCGACGGCGTCCGCGTCGAAAATTACAACACGCCTATAAGAGAAGAGACCGCCGACGTCGAGCAGGTGGAAGTGCTCAAAGGGCCGGCGTCGATCCTCTACGGTCGCATCAATCCCGGCGGAATCATCGAGCTCACCACCAAAAAGCCGCTCGACGCTCCCTATTACAGCATTCAGCAGCAGATCGGCTCTTTTGCCGATTATCGCACCACACTCGACGCGACCGGCCCGCTGACCGCCGACAAGAGCATCCTCTATCGCTTCAACGCCGCCTATGAGAACGATCAGTCTTTCCGCGAACTCGTCCATAGCCACCATATATTCCTGGCCCCGCGCATTCACTGGGAGCCTTCCGCCGACACGCGTTTCGACCTTTATCTACGCTATCTCGACGGCTCCGGCCCGCTCGAGCTCGGCACGCCGCTGCTCGTCGACGGGAATGGAACGCCGAGAGCGATCGCGCCCATCTCGCGGTCACGCAATTACGGAGAGCCGGGAAGCCAATTCGACAATACGAATATCCGTGCCGGCTTCAAATGGACGCATGATTTCTCCGCCGACTGGTCGCTCACCCATCGTTTCGACGCCAATTTCATCGACAACAAGGGAGTGGCCCTCCTTGCGATCGGCCCGTTCAACGCCTGCGGCGCAACGTCCTGCACGGTCGAGCGTATGATCAGCAACCCCGACAGCAAGGAGCAGAATTATTACACGAGCGTCGACGTCACCGGACATTTCTCGACCTTCGGCCTCGCCCATACTCTGCTCGCGGGAACGGATCTCTCGCTCTATCATCGCACTGGAACGCGCTCGTTCAATTTCTCCGCTCCGTCGATCGATCTCTATAATCCGGTTCACACCGGTCTGCCGCTCTATCTGCTCGGCGCGCCCGATTGGAGCTATTCTCTCGAGAAGCATCAGAGCCTTTTCGGACTCTATCTCCAGGACCAGATCGAGCTGCCGTATAATTTCCATGTGCTGGCAGGCTTTCGCTACGACAATGTGCGCTCGCTCGGCACGCAGACGGTTTATGCGCCCTCGCTGCAGATCTCGAGCGGGCGCGAGGCGCAGGCGGTGATCAAGCCGCGCGTCGGCCTATTATGGCAGCCGATCCCCGAAGTGAGCCTGTTCGGCGATTATGTCGAAGGCTTCACGGCGAATATTTTTTCAAATGACTCGCCTTATCAGTACAATCTGCCGCCGGAGGAGGCCCGCCAATGGGAGGCCGGCGTCAAGACGAGCCTCTGGGACGGCCGACTGACCGGCACGGTCGCTTGGTTCGACATAGAGAAAATCAACGTCCCGTCACCCGCCTCCGATCCGATCTCCGCGGCGCTGGGCATCCAGGTTCCGACTGGCGCCGTTCGCAATCGCGGCGTCGATGTCGACGCTTCTGGACAATTGACGCCGGAGCTGAAATTCATCGGCAGCTTCTCGTATCTCGATGCGAGGATCGTCAAGGACGACACAGGCAACAAGGGTAATCGCTTTTATGGCGCGCCGCGCTTCAGCGGCAGCGTCTGGGGCGTCTATGAGCCGCAATATGAGCCCCTGCGTGGTCTGGCGATCGGCGCCGGCGTCTATGCGCGCGGCGACACGCCGATCAACAACGGCAATACCTTCCTCGTGCCCGGCTATGCGACAGTCAATTTCATGACGCGCTATTCCTTTGCTTGGCAGGGAACACGGCTCACTCTGCAGCTCAATATCAACAATCTCCTCGATAAAACCTATTATCAGGTCTTCGGCGGCGGCTGGAATGTGTCTCCGCAATCGCCGCGGGCCTTCACTGGCTCGCTGAAAGTCGAATTCTGATCGAACTTTCCGGCGTGGCCGGCTTTCCAGGGCCGCGCCGCAGCCTACCCTATGGGAGCGGCCCCATGAAAACTGATTTGGGAGCCAAATCGCGAGACCAGCGTACAGCGAAAGGTGGAAGGATCGGGCCGATACTACGAAAGCTGCATTTCGGGCTCGGCCTTCTCGCCGGCGCCGTCTTCGTCGTCATCGGTCTTTCGAGCCGCCTGCTTCTTCGCCGCCGGAAGGGGAACTCCGCCATAATCGGCCGCTCGATTTACGCGAACCATAGGTCGACTGAGCATGGGCGCAGTGGCGGGTCGCGCATAATGAGCATCGCCGTTTAGAATGAGATTGCACGCCTATTTGCATTTTCCAATTCCGATGAACTGGTTCACGCTCAGGAACGTAAAATCGCGCCAGAAGCTGTCGAATCCGTAACTTGTGTCGTATGGCGTTTCGCGCCAGAATCGCGCCCTAGAAGTCGCCGACGCTCGACTTTGTCGGAGCATCCTTGCTTGCGGGGCTCACGGTCGTCCCCGAGCGGTGATGCCGCCATGATTTCGTAGAAGGGATTTGCAAAATGCGGCGTTTTCGTTTCGCGCGGATGGCGGGGCTTTTCCTGCTCGCCGTTGGCTTTTTGTTCGCGGCCGGTCTCAGCGTTTTGGCCGAGCCCGCCACCGTCGAGGAAAGAGATATCGCTGAGGTCGTCGATCCGATCATGAAGGAATGGCTCGACCATGGCGGCGCGGGCGCCGTCGTGGTGGTGGTGGATCGCGAACGCCCGCTCTTTTCCAAGGGCTATGGCGTCGCCGACAAGGAGGCGAGCCGCCCCTTCACCGCCGATCGGACGCTGGTTCGTCCGGGCTCGATCTCCAAGCTCTTCACCGGAATAGCGGTGATGCAGCTCGTCGACGAAGGAAAGCTCGATCTCGACACGGACGTCTCCGACTATGCCGGCTTCTCCATTCCGACGCCGCCGGGCGGCCGTCCTGTTACATTGCGCCTCCTGCTGACGCATCGCGCCGGCTTCGAAGAGCATTTCAAGGATCTCTTTTCCCGCTTGGTCGAGCCCATGCCGCTCTCCGCCTGGGTCACGAAATCTCTGCCACTTCGAATTTTTCCCAATGGCGATGTCACCGCCTATTCGAATTACGGCATGGCGCTCGCCGGCTATGTCGTCGAGCGCGTCTCGGGTGAGAGCTTCGTCGATTATGTCGAGCGTCACATTCTCGCACCGCTGCGCATGGAGCGCGCCACCTTCCGCCAACCGCTGCCGGAAGCGCTCGGGCCGATGATGGCGAAAGGCTATCGCGGCCGCGGCCTGCCGCCGGTCGATTATTTCGAGACCATAGCCGCCGCCCCGGCTGGCGCGCTGACGGCGACGGGCGAGGATATGGGCCGATTCATGCGGGCGCTGCTGAGCGGCGGGGAACTCGACGGCGCGCGCATTCTCCCATCTGCTCGGCTCGAGCAGATGTTGACGTTGGCCGAGCCGGGCGCCGAGGTCGGACTAGTCTTCATTCTGCGACGCCTCGGCGGCGTCGACGCCGCCGGCCATGGTGGCGGCACGCAGGCCTTTTTCAGCGATCTGGAGCTGTTCCGCGACAAGGGCCTCGGCGTTTTCGTCTCGCGCGACGGCTTCAGCGATCAGCCGCAGCCCCAGGACATCGCGCGGGCCCTGGCGGATCGCATCGCGCCGCGAGAGGCGTTCTCAGCTGTCTCCCCGGCCGACCCGCGTCTCGCCGGCGCCTATCAGGGAAGCCGCCGGGCGCAGACCAATTTCCTGAGCGTCTTGGCGCTGGTGGGGCAGCAGGTCATTCGCGTCGAGGCCGACGGCGGCCTGACGCTTCGGCCGGCCTTTTGGCCCTTCGGCGCGGGCCGCGCGATGAAGCCCGTCGGCGCCAATGTCTTCGAGGGATCGAGCGGCTGGCGCTTTTCGGCCGTTCTCGGGTCCGAGCCCTACTTCAACGGCGGCGCACAGCGGCTGGAGCGCGCCCCCTGGCCGATCGACGCTCGCTGGGTCGTCCCCGCCTTCGCGGCTAGCGTCGCATTTGCGCTGCTGTCGCTGCTGGCCTGGCCTCTCGCCGCCCTATGGCGGCGCTGGCGCAAGCGATCGTCCCGCCTGCCGGCCGCGGATCGTCATCGGCTCGCTTTCGTCAGATCAGCGCTGCTCGTCGATCTCCTCGTCGTCGGGGCTCTCATCATGCTCGCCGTGCGAAACGACGCCAGCCTTTTGAACGACTCTTTCGATCCGGCGCTGATCGCGATCTATGTTTTGGCCTGGCTCGGCGTCGTCGGCGCCGCATTCGCCGTTTTCGTGGCTGTCGATTTCTGGCGCAGGCGGGTCGGCGGGAGGTGGACGCGCCTCCACCAGAGCGGACTTGCGGCGAGTGGACTTATCATCGCTTATGTCTTCCTGATTTTCCACATCGCCGGAACGACGCTGAATTATTGAGAGCGACAGGCCGTGTAGAATCGCGCCCCTTGCCTTCCCCCGTACCGCGCCACAGCGAGACGGTTCGCCGACAAGCTGGCGCGGTATACGACCGGCGTCGTTTAGAACGTCAGCGCCTAGCTGACAATCAACCCGCCGATGACGGACAGCATCCCTCCGGCGGCGGCCGCTTGGCGTTGATTGCGGTTTTTTTGAGATAGCTACCTGACAGGTGGCGCGATGGTCGTGTCCGCTTCTATATACAAGTGGACACAATCGCCGATGTCGCGCAACGATGACGATCCTACGTCTCTCTCTGTCAGCGTTCGCTAACGTGATCATATTCGCCTTAGCGCTACAGCATCCCGGGCACGGCGTTTTTGCCGCCAGCGGATGATGCCGGTAACGAAAACGAGCGGCCAGCTCAGCCCGAAGAGAAAAACCGCGATGCGCCCCGGCCAGCCGAACACATAGCCAGAATGCAGCGGCCACTGCCATGCGACGAAGCCATCACCGTTTCCGGCGAGGGGATCGTTCACATGCAGCACGTCCCCTTTGTATCGATCGATGTAAATCGTACGACGGCCCTCGATACCCCAGCCGACCGGGAACAGTTGATGAATGCGGACCGAGCTGTCGGGAGCTTGTGGGGGAACCAAGGCATAGACGCGCCCATCAGGGAAACGCCGCGCAACGATTTCGAGCGCATCATCGAGCGAAACCGATAGTGTTCCATCGGGCGCCGCAGAACGAAGCTTGTCCGCGTTCGTAAGCGGCGAGAACAGTTCGACCACTGTGCGAAACTGCGTCGGCAGATTGAAGTAGACCCCTGAAAGCAGCACGGCGATAGCGACAGGCAGAAGGAAGACTCCTGACAGGCGATGGATATCGTAGTTCAGCCGTTCCGATTTCGCTGGCCATTTCCAGGTGAAGGCGCCACGCCATTTGCCGTTCCGGGGCCACCAAAGCACGACCCCCGTCACGGTGGAGACGAAAGCGAGGACCGCAATTATCCCCACCGCAATATCGCCGGTTCCGCGGACGAGCAAAGCGTAATGCAGCCTGAACAAGAATGCGACGAAGGCGTCGTCGAAGGGATTGCCAGCCGCGTACCAGCGGCGCGTTCCCGTGACCTCGGCTCGATAAGGATCGACGAAGACATGACGGGTCTCGACATCGTCCGAACCGGGCGCTTTGATTTGGTAATAGAAGAGGAAAGCCTCGTCGTCGCGCTGGGGCCAATAGCAAAAGCCGAGCTGCGATCCGACGGGGATGGCCTTTCGCGCCGCATCGGCGATTTCTTCGACGGGACGCCACGCCGCCTTGCCTTGCGCCGGCGCGGTGACGATGCGCAGTTTCGGATTGAGCGCTTCGTCGATCTCATGGAAAAACACGAGCGACGAGCCGGTGACGCCGATGATCGACAGAAAGAGGCCCAAGGCGAGGCCGAGCCAAAGGTGAATTTTCAGCCATGCCGCGCGCCAGCTTCGGAGCGTCTTCGGCCGTGCGGCAGGCTGGTGCGATGACAAATCGAGTGTGGTCAAATCGGCCTCCATCAGTAGCATATACATTTGAACCCTCACCGCGACGAAGTGCAAAGCAGCGATCCCGACGCATGCCGCCAGCCTGCTCCTTCGTGGCGCACCGCAGCTCGAATTGATCGGAGCCGCGGTAGCTTCATAGCATTCATTTCAATTTTTTAGAATTTCACCTTCATTGGGCCCACGAAAGTCCGCGCATTGAGCCCACGAAAGTCCGCGGAGCGCCGTAATAGAAGTAGATTCCGCCGCCGGTAGCCTCGAAATATCGATATCATTGATATTTTTGACGTTGAGCTGCGCCTCGACAGGCACGCCCGCCAGAACCGTTCTATATCCGAACATCGTGTCGACGCAGACATAGCCCGGGAAGCTGCAAGGAGTTCGTGTTGTCGCCCTGACGGTCTCCATTCGCATAGAAGCCGGCGCCGAAGGTCCAACCCTCGCTCAGGCCCGGCGCCGTATCGTATTTGGCCCATAGATGCCAGCGTTACGCGGCACGCCGGGCCAGCACTTTCCGAGAGACGCGCCGGCCCCTGTCGTGTTGTCGCTGATGATGATCGTGTCGTCGTAGGTGTAGCTGCAGAAGAGGCTTATGTTGTCTGTGATCTGCCCGGCCAGGTCGAATTCCACGCCGCTGCTGCGGACCTCGCCCGTCGCGACCGAGAAGCCGGGATGAAGCACGTCGGCGGTCAATTGATTGCTCATGGTGAGATCGAAATACACGACAGAGCCCGTGCGCCGACCGTCGAAGAGACTTGCTTTTGCGCCGCCCTCCCACTGTTCGCCCTTCTGAGGCGGGAACGCCGAACCGTCGAAGCTTATCGCGGAATTCGAAAAGCTGAACGATTCCGAGTAGCTCGCGAAGAACGAATATTCGGGAGTGAGCTTGAACAGGATGCCGATGTTCGGCGAAAATCTCCGCTCGGTCGGATTTCCCTTCCACGGTGGATTGTAATGGCCGTCGCAAATCGTCAAGATCTCGGTCGACGCCACGCCCGGCGGGGGCGCTACTTTCGTATTTTCGCTCCCGCTTGCTGAACCAGTTGTCGAACCTGACATCGATTTGTACGTCGAGGCTGTCGGGAGGTGATCACGGCGACTTTGGAGCTCACACCATTTTGATCGCTGCGCGCTGCGACGGCGCGAGAGTCTTTCCCGTCCGCTTCTGAAGATGCGCGCCGCGCGCGAGGTTCCGACGCCATGCGCGTGCAGAAACTCCATAATGTCGCACACGGCCTTCTGCGCGGCCCCGCCGGAGGCAATCCTATTGGCGCGGAACTCTCCGATCCCCGAGACCTCCTTCAGCTTTTCCGGGGTCGCTTCGATGGTTTCGAACGTCGTCACGCAATCGTTGATCCAGACGCCGACGGCGTGAATATATTCGCCCGCGGAAATCGATGCGGCGCGGCCGACGACCGGCACGAGATCGCGTTTGCCGTGGGCTTTGATCTTCAGGACCGCGAACCCATTCTCCTCATTGTGGAACGTCGCGCGCTCGACCGAGCCGACGAGCGTTTCCCGCGAGGCGCCGCTCTGCGGCGGCTGCTCACTCTTCATGGCGGGGCTCGGGCGCTTCCGTGGGTTTTTGGCCGCTCGATAATCTGAGCGTCGCCAAGAGAAGCTGCGCCGCGGGCGAGGAGTCGACGACGCGATATTCGACCCCGCAGCGCTGAACCGCGCCCTTCCGGCGGCGCAGCCCGTCGCGCACATAGGCGCGCGCCTCGTCCTCCGATCCGAATTCGCGCGCGAATGTTCGGCCCCGGCAGCCGATCCGGCCGAAGGAGACGCGCACGATCCAGGATCCGAACAGATCGCGCCCGGCCTCGACGCGCCAGGAACGATGGCGGTTCGCCTCGGGACTTCGGCCCTGCAACGCAATCGCGATCTCGTCCATCGCCGCCATGCCGGCCCTCCGCGCCGCCGCTTCGCATTCGAGTAAGAGTGAATCACGAATGGGAATCCGGAGCAAAGGAAGAGGGAAGACATGGCTACGCTAGCGCTGTCCACGCCGGCAACGGCGTGTCGCCGAGGCTCCAGCGCGTTCCGCGCGCCCTTGCAGCGCGGCCGTCTCGTGGTCGGCGGCGTTTCTCGAGCGCGCGACGCCGCTCTGGCGGCCCGACCGCCGAGAGAGCACGAAGAATTGCCTCAAATACCGACGCGGATAGGGAGAAATCCTGATCGTCAATCACGAGGGCCGCGGCTGGTGGGACCCTCAGAGCGACGCGAAGGGCGATGTCTTCGATCTCGTTCAGCGTCTCGAGCCGCGCCTAAATTTCGGCGAAGTCCGCAAAGTGCTGCGCGGTTTCACCGGCGTCGCCCCGCGATTTCCCAGTTTCCAGAGCTTCCGAGGAGAGTCGAGGCCCGCGCTCGCGCTCGCCAAGCGCTGGGAGCGACGCCCCCAGCTGCAGCCGGGTTCGACCATCTGGCGCTATCTCGCCGGCGCGCGCGCTGCCGCGAGGCGTCCTCGAACGAGCGCGCGCCGCTATTCTGGCGTCGAGACCGGATGTGATCTATTTTCGTTTCCACCTTCTGTGAAGCTCTCGGGCGAAGCGGCGCGGAGATAATGGGGCGAGCGACGCGGTCTATGCTCGTATTTGGGCATGGGGTTCGAAGACGGATGAGATTTTTACATTTCCTCTACGCCGGTGTCGGCGCGATGGCGCTGGTTCCGATCGTGCTCATCGGCCTCGTTGATGCGCTGACGGCCCCCGCGCCAGCGATCGTAAAGGCGCCGGACGATCTATCTGTGACGCGCTTCATGCTCGCCCCGAACGGCGGCGTGAGCGTAGAGGGCTGGTTCATCCCAGGCGCGCCCGAACGCGGCGGCGTATTGCTGTTGCATGGGGTGCGCGCCAACCGGCTCGCGATGATCGCTCGAATGCGCTTTTTGAACGCGGCCGGCTATTCGGTCGCGGCAATCGACTTTCGCGCGCATGGCGAGAGCACGGGTGACCGAATCTCATTCGGTCGAGACGAGAGCGCGGACGCTGCCGAAGCGCTCGCCTATATGCGGGAGAAGCTGCCGGGCCGAAAGATCGCCGTGATCGGACAGTCGCTCGGCGGCGCTGCGGCATTGCTCGGACAGGGGCCGATCGCGGCCGACGCCTTCGTGCTGGAGTCGGTCTATCCTGACATCGAGCGCGCCATCGACGACCGAATGACCGCCCCTCTCGGTCCGCTCGGCCATCTCGTGACGCCAGCCCTGCTGCTCGTCGGGCAGACGATGACGGGCCTCGATCCAGCGCTGTTGCGTCCGATCGACCGGATCGAGAAGGTCCAGGCGCCGGTTTTCATCATTTCGGGAGTGCGGGATCCGAACACTCATATCGACGAAGCGCGCGAACTTTTCGACCGCGCTCCAGAGCCGAAAGCCTTCTGGGCGGTAGAGGGCGTCGGCCATGAGGACATCTATTTCCGAACCAACGCCGAATATCGGGACAAAATTCTGCGGTTTCTCGATCAATATCTCTGATAGGCGCTCAGGCGTCGAGGCGGACAAGAGGGCGCGGGCGCTCCGTGAACGAGCGGGCGCACGAGTCGGTGGGCGAGCCCGATTGCCGCCGAGGAGCGCCCGCATTACTCCCTCACGGCGCTCGCCGTGACGATCCGCGCCGCCCAGCAGCTCCTGCGAACACCCAGCACGAGAATATGCGGCAACGTCCGCCAATCCGAGTTCGGCTCGGCGCTCGACCAGCTCGACGAATCGCACGATCCGCTCCAGTGGCTCGACCGTAGCAAGATGGCCTTTCTCACCTGGCGCGAAACGAAGCGAAACGCCGAGAAACGCCGACCAAGACCAATGCCCCTTGCGCGATCAACGCCGCGAGGGTTCGTCGCTGCGCTCCCGCCCGTGCCGTGCGCCCTTGCCCCGTCGCCCGCGAAGGCGCGTTTCTTTCCTCGTTTCTAAAAAATATCAGCGATTGCTCGAGCTCAGAATCGACGGGGCTCCGCGTCAGCAATATCCGATTGTTGCAAAGCTCCCGCCATTTGATCGCTGGCCGATTATTGAGCGGGGAGCGCCGGCGCGGCAGAGGGGGCGAGTCCGAACCGACCGAGAGTCTGAATATGAGTGAGAAGCATCTGGGTCACGCCGTCTCTTTGGCGACGATTTTGTTGAGTACGCGCGAGCAATTCGCTCGCGCGCTGCGTGACGCTGCGATGGCGAGCGTCAGGGCGAGGTCGAGAGGTGCAGGCTTCGACCCGCCGATCATCTCCCGTTACTTCCTCGAATCGCACGTCGACGACGCGCTCTATCCGCAAGGGGACAAGCGCAGATTATCACGGAAGCCGGAAACCTAGGCAGTCTCGCCGGGAAGGATTTGCGGGAGCGACCGCTGATCGAGGAGATTTACGCCGAGCGCCACAAGCGTACAGGCGCCGAGCAGGATCGCCGCGTCGACGGTGTCGGCTCGTCCGATCCAACTTGCGACGACTGGTGCCAGAACAAGAAGAGCGCCATTGTTCATCGATTCCGATGACGCCAGTACAAAGCCCGCGTCAGATCCAGCTCGGCTCGCCTGAACAGCGGTGTTGGCGGGGGCGGCGAGACCCGAGGCAAATCCCCAAAGAGCCAGAAGGATAACTGCGGTTCCGCGGCTGGGCTCGGTTGCGAGGAACGCGCTCTGCGTAAAGAAGATGAGGCCGATGGCGAAGACCAGCACAGTCTCGGGCCGTCCGGCCCAGGCGGTCAGCCGTCCGATTGCGAGATTGCCTGCGGCGAGCCCGAGACCGAAGGCAGCGACGGAAAGGCCGATGACGCCCGTGGAAAGACCGTAGCGGCTACGCAGAACCTCGCCGGAGATCAGATAGCCGGCGATCGTCGCGCCGAGCCAGAATCCCTTGGAAAGGTTGGGCCGGAGGATCGCGCCGTCGAGCAATCGGGCCATCGACGCCTTGAGCGGGCGACTCTGCCGCGCGATGGATGGCGGCAAAATGCGCGCCGCCACGATGAGCACCGCGATGCAGCCACAGGCGACGGCAATGAACGGCGCTCGCCAATCATAAGCTTCGGTCAAGAGCCCCGCAAATGTCGGACCCGTGGCGATGCCGAGGGTCAAGCCAAAGAGGACCAACCCCATGGCTCCGGCCTGACGTTCTTCGGGAACGGTCTCGGCGATCAAGGCGAAGGCCGTCGGCGTAAGCGCCGCTCCCGCCGCGCCGCCGAGCGCTCGGGCGACGATCGCGAAGGAGAGCGAGGGAGCGAAGGCTACAGCCAGCGCATCGGCGGCAAGAAGCGCCAGCGCCGGCAACAACAGACGCCGCCGACCGATCCGATCGCTGAGGAGGCCGATGAGCGGAGCGAGTACGGCATAGGACACCGCGTAGGCCGAGACGAGCCAGGCGATATCGGCGGGCTTTGCAGCAAAGGCCGACGCCAATGGCGTCAGCATCGGCGCGAGCATGAATTCAACCGCGCCGACGAAATAGACGGCGAGCGCCAGGGTGGCGAGGGTGAGCGAGGGCGATGGGGTTGGATTCGGTTTCGGCATGGACAAGCGCTTCCGGTAAGTTGATGTCGTCCTGACCGGAGGCAGCCTTCAGCGTGATGAGAAGCTTCTGGCGGCGGGTTTCGAGATCGGCTATTTGCCGTTCGATCGCCTCGAGCTTCAACCGATGTGCAGCGGCCACCTTCGGACAGGCGGTGACCGCGGCGGGATCGTCGACGATGCAGTTGAGAAATGTCGCGATTTCGTCCGTGGTGAAGCCGAGCCGGATCATCCGGCTGATGCGGCGCACGAAAGCCACGTCGGCCTCGTCGAAATCACGATAGCCGTTCTCCTCGCGGGTGGCGCGGATCAGGCCGACTTTCTCGTAATGACGGATGGAGCGCACGCTCGCCCCAGTCCTTCTTGCAACGTCTCCGATCTTCATCCGCCCTCCTTCCGCATGGCCTAGCCCCTGACATCAATGTCAGGGTCAAGCGCTAAACATGAGAGGTTTTACCGTGCGACGGGAAGAGGGGGCGTTCATGATTTCAAAAGGCTCCGTTCGCGTTAGGAGGAAATCTCTGCGATGGATTTCAGGGTCGAGCGGTTTGATCGCGCCACAGCGTAGCGTCCTGGAATGGGCCGTTGATGATGGTAACGAGCTTGCTTGGAGCAACGGTGAGAGGGATTATTTTCGGTTCTCCGATGGAGACGCGCGCTCGAAAAGCTTTGAGCGCCGGACCGCAGTGCGCAGCGATCATCGCTCTCGTGAAGACCACGGCGGTCACTGCGCCGCACGTCCGTATTTGCCCGGCCGTTGACCGGATCGCGTCTCCAGTGGGCGCGCCTCGCGAAGCCGCTTCGTGTCGGTCCTCCAGCGGAGATACTTCGGCTCGCCGCGTGACGCCAAGTTCCCGCCATTCGACGCTATCCGACTTGGCCGCGATGCCGCAGAAACTGATCGGCGAGCACGATCGCCATCATTGCTTCGCCGACTGGCACGGCGCGAATGCCGACGCAGGGATCGTGCCGGCCCTTCGTGACGATTTCCGTGTTTCCGCCGAGGATGTCGATCGTCGCCCGCGGCGTGAGGATCGACGATGTCGGTTTGACAGCGAAACGCGCCACGATAGTCTGCCCTGTCGAAATGCCACCGAGGACGCCGCCGGCGTGATTGGAGAGAAAGACCGGTTTGCCGTCGTTGCCCGAGCGCATTTCGTCGGCGTTGGCTTCGCCCGAGAGTTCCGCGGCCGCAAAGCCCGCTCCGATTTCAACTCCCTTGACGGCGTTGATCGACATGAGAGCGCTCGCGAGTTCGGCGTCGAGCTTACCGTAAATCGGCGCGCCCCAGCCTGCGGGGACGCCTTCCGCGATCACTTCGATCACGGCGCCGACGGACGAGCCCGTTCTCCGCGCCTCGTCGAGATAATCCTCCCAACGCCGCGCTGCTTGTGGATCCGGGCAAAATAGCGAATTTCTGCCCACCTCGCTCCAGTCGAAGCGCTCACGATCGATTCTGTCCGAGCCGATCTGCACGAGCGCTCCACGAATCGACACGCCCGCGACGACTTTACGGGCGACCGCGCCCGCTGCAACGCGCGCGGCCGTTTCCCGCGCCGATGCGCGTCCGCCACCGCGATAGTCACGAATTCCGTATTTCGCACCATAGGTGTAGTCTGCATGACCGGGACGGAATTTGTTCGCGATCTCGCTATAGTCTTTCGAGCGCTGATCGGTGTTATCTATCATCAAAGCGATCGGCGTACCCGTCGTCATCTGCCGGCCATCTCCGTCCGTCAAGACGCCAGAGAGAATTTTCACGTCATCCGGCTCCCGCCGTTGCGTGGTGAAGCGCGACTGACCGGGGCGGCGTCTATCGAGCGCATGTCGAATTTCTGCTGCCGTCAGCTCAATTCCGGGCGGACAACCATCGACCACTACCCCGAGCGCCGGCCCATGGCTCTCGCCGAATGTCGTGACGCGGAAGAGGTGGCCGAAACTATTATGAGACATGCAGACTCCAGCATTCTTGCGCGGACTCGATCTTGTCGCTGTTTCCGCCACGCGGCCGAAGGATGAAGAGACGTCCCGCCGCGTCGCTCTGCGATCCGATGGGCGCCGTTTAGTTTCGCACCGGAGGACGCTTCCTCAAATGCAGGTGAAGAATACGAACGCCTTCCAGTAGGTAGCCGTCGTCCTCTGCGACGTTCCGGAGATCGCGGTCGAGCGCTTCTATCTCTGGACTAGTCGCGAGCCCGAATTCTTGCAGCCGATCACGAATCTGAACGAACGAACGCCAGATCAGGCTCTTTTGACGGGGAGTCCTGAGCGCCGGTTGCGTGAACTGCGCCGCTTCGATGTCGACGTCGATGTTCTGCACATATGTCCAAAGAGGCTCCGCGCAATTGAATTTGACATTTATTCTCTCGCCCAACCTTTCGAGCAGCTCGACCGAACGGGGGACGGAGGGGTGATGCGGAATCGAAAAGCGCCGTGTCGTCGGCTCCTCGATGATAATCGAGCCGTTGTCCTTACACAGCGATAAGACGTTTTCGAAAAATGTCGTCCAATTCGTGATATGCGCGAGAACGAAGCGACAGTAGACGACGTCGAACGCTTCTCCGATGTCCAGCGTGGATGTCATGTCATGGCGGATGAAGCGAATATTGTCGATCCCGCGCTCGTCCCGTCTTTGGAGACAGACGTCGATCTGAGCTTGCGACTCGTCTATCGCCACTACAGCTCCGTTGCGCGACCTGACCTGATCGGTGAACCAGAACGCCATTTGGCCGTGCCCGCATCCGATTTCCAACACGGACCGAGCATTGTCAGGAAGCTGGCTCGAGATGAAGTCTCGACTCGCGGGATCGTATAGCTCCGTCAATATCTCCAAGCGCTCTCGATCGGCGTAGCCGACATCGTGGATATAGGCTTCGCTTTCACTCTTCGAATAGCCGTCGTGGTTCTGCATGGTTTTCACCGTGAAAGGTCTCAGATGATGATGCTGATGCGTCTTTGCTTCGAAATCGACTCATGGTCCAATTGCACCGATCGCTCGCGGATACGAAACTCGGCTTCATGCGGAACGAGCCGATATCTCGCGCTGCCGACGAATTCCCAGGATTCGTGATTTCGAAATTGATAGACGACGAAATTCACTCTCACGACGATCTCTTCCGTCGGAGGCGCCAAAAATCGCAAGTTGGACACCAAGCGGCGCGTCCGCGAGCGCGGTTGTTCCATCCAAGTCGACGCGCCCGCGAAATGCCGAACGCGCGCCCGCAGTCGGTCATAGTCGTCCAAAATGAGGCAGAGAGCTTGCTCAGGCGCGCTTTCGGCGTGGCGCTGCAATGGAGCGACGATGTAGCGCCCGTCCGGTTCGAAAAGCTCGAACCAGTCTTCGAGGCGCCAATCATCGAGAAGGTCCGCTTCCAAGGCGAGAAAGGAAGTGATGCGGCTTACGATGTCCGGAACGATCGGGACTGCGCTCATATAGGGAACGACGAATGTTGCTGTCATTACGGCTGCTCCACATAATTGGCCCATTCGCGCCAGAAAGCTCTGTTCTGCTCTTCATCTGTATGATTTGTCGTGCCGATGCTCATGCCGCGTGAGAAGTCGCTGTAGCCGATGCCCGCGTGTGCATACGACCGCTGGCAGGATTCCAGAATTTCAACGTCGTCGGGCGTTCCGAAACCACCTGGCCCAATGAAAGAGATCAGCGCGCTGACGCGCATGGCTCTTTCTTCCGGCGTCTCATTCGAAAATCCGGCGCCCCAGACGGTCACTTCGACTTCGTCGGGAGACGTCGGGAAAAAAGTCCGGATGTTCAATCCGAGGATGTCGTTGATGACCAGATTTGGAAAAACGAAAAGGCTGCGGTTGGTATGAGCCATGTCTTCCGCGCGGCTTTGTCCGACACGAGCGACGAGATCATCGAATTTCTTATCGATCGATGCCTTCATGTCCGGCGGGAATAGGGGACTCCAATAGGCAATTGGCCGTCCAGTCGAAGGCGGCCCACTCTTAATGACAGCATGGCCGCCCCCGAGAGCATAGCCGATGCCGCTGCGCTTGTGCGAGTTCGGATCAGTGCCGAGCGAATCGAGAAGTTCGAGAAATCGCTTGTGGGCAAACGGTAGATGATAAGCATCGACGCCGTTTTCAGCGAGCAGCTTCCAATTGGCTCGGATGGAATGATGAAGATGTTCGGGCAGAACTTCGACGGAGCCTTCGGACTGATCGCAGACGAGGTCAATGTATTCCTTCGCGCCTCCGAGATAGGAGGCGAGGCTTGCCGACGGGGCGCCGAAGCTGATGAAGAGAAAGCCGCGATAATCGTCGAGCTTGATTTGCGGCAAGGAAGGGGCGGGCAGTCCTTCGCCGATGCGTCCATAAGCGGACCTGCCCGGCACGCCGGTGAGAGCGCCGGACGTATCGTACATCCAGCCATGATAGGGACATGCAAATCGATTCGTGGTTCCTTTCGTGTCCGCGCAGACGACGGCGCCGCGGTGCGCGCAGGCGTTCAAGAACGCGAGCGGCGTCTCGGAAGCTACGTCCCTGACCAAGATGACGGGCCGACCGCCAATCTTGCGTGTGAGAAAGTCGCCAGGCTTTTGCAACTCGCTCGCATGACCGGCGTACAGCCAGCATTTGTCGAATATTCGCGTCAGCTCCCGGCGCCATGTGTCTTTACATACATAGACTTGCCGATGCACCCTAAAAAAATTCTTGTTGTCTGTCTCGACGAATTGTCGTGGCGTCATTCGAGTCTCCCGAGAACAATGCCAGGGCGAGCCTCTATTTCCGTAAATACCTCCATAAACCGAGTAGCATCAAAGCTCGACCAACGATAAAATAATATCGCTTCTTGCATAAAAATAGCAATGCTGTAATTAATTATAGCAGATATAACGATTTATTTTAAATCACCACTGTAATAGACCGTGGACGGCGGGTCCGTGTCGGGCGCGGTGAGGCGTGTATTGTTCTATATTTTTACACTTTGAGCAATGGTTCCTTTCAGCAGGTGCGCGTGCTAGGCTCAGGACTCATTGATTGAGATAGAAGGCGACGGCGGCGGCGATACATATAGCCGAGAAGAAGGCGTGTGCGCATCGATCGTAACGGGTGGCAATGCGGCGCCAGTCTTTGAGCTTGGCGAA
>NZ_JBQUZK010000053.1:0-125146 GCF_056313885.1 Methylosinus sp. DMC45 | reverse complement strand
ACCTTCGTCAGCCTGACGCGCGGCGACCGCACGGCGCGCGCGCCGATCCAGGCGCTGCTCGCCAATCCGCGCGAGAATATATTCGTGCGTCCGGGCGATGTGCTGACGGTGGAGCGGACGCCGCAGACCTTCACGGTCGCCGGCGCGACCGGGGCCAACGCCGTGGTGCCCTTCGACGCGCGGGGAATCACGCTGGAGGAGGCGATCGGCAAGGCCGGCGGCCTCGCGGACCAGCGCGCCGATCCGAGCGGGCTGTTCGTGCTGCGCTACGAGCAGACGGCGGTGATCGCGGATTATCCGACCGTGTCGCCGCTGCTGGCGTCACAGCGTCAGGTTCCGGTGGCCTATCATCTCGACATGCGCAGTCCGGCGGCGCTGTTCACGGCGCGTCGGTTCGCGATGCGGGACAAGGACATATTATATGTGTCCAACGCGCCTGTGACGGAGATCGCCAAGGCGTTTCAGCTGGTCTCCATGCTGACGCAGCCGGCGATTCAAGGCGCTGCGGTCGGCGCTGCGGTGAAGTGACGCATGCGGAATAGTCCCCTCTGAAATCTACCGTAAGGGTAGCAATAACGGTTGACGGAGGGGACGGGCGCGGGGCAATCTCACGGGCACTGATATTGCAGTGCGAAAAAGAGTCGTGATTCCGGCGAGATCGTCGCAGGAACGAGCACGGGCTTGGTTTTCGAGGGGGTTTCTTGGCGAACCGATTGAACACGAGCCTTTTGGCGATCGGCGAGCGGCGCGTGCTGCAGGCGCTGGCGCCGCGGCTTCCCGCCTGGACCACGCCGGATCATCTGACGGCGGCCGGACTGGTCGGCGCGGCGATGACGGCGGCGGGCTTCGCGCTCAGCCATTGGTCGGCCGGCTTCCTCGCAGTGGTCGTGGCGGGCCTGTTCCTGAACTGGTTCGGCGATTCGCTCGACGGAACGCTGGCCCGCTATCGCGGGATCGAGCGTCCGCGCTACGGCTTCCTTCTGGATCATTCGAGCGATCTGATCGCGCAGAGCCTGATCGTCGTGGGCCTCGGCGTCTCGCCCTATTTCACGCTTCCCTCGGCGCTGTTCGTGCTGTCGCTCTATCTTCTGATGAGCTCCTACACCTATCTGCGCGTGGCGACGGCGGGCGTGCATCGCTTGTCCTATGGCGGCATGGGCGCGACGGAGTTCCGCATTCTGGTCGCGGCCTGGAGCCTGTTCGCCTGCTGGCTCGGCCCGCAGGTGGTGGAGGCGCGGCTGTGGCGCTTCGCCATTCTCGACGTGACGATCGGAACGATGTCGGCCATCGCCTTTGCGCTCTTCGTGCTGATGGTGCGTCAGGATCTGTCGCGGATGGATCGCGACGACGACCAGGAATCGGCGACCATTCACCGCCTGCCGACGCGCCGCCACGCGGCCGAGCCGGCTGCGGCCGAGCCCGAGAGTGAGCTTCCCAGCGTCTCCGCCGGCTGAAGCGCGCGCGGAAAATCCGCCGCGACTTCCAAAAAATCCGCGTTCTGCAAAAAATCCGCGCCCGGCCATGGGAAGCCGCAGGCGCCGGCATATCTTGTCATAGCGATCCAGCCCTCCGCTCGAGGAGTAGCGACGCATGACAAACCGTGAAATTCGTTCCCGCCAAAAGGCCGCGCTCGAGACGCCGACCGGCTTCTCGCCCGAGGCGACGCGCGACCTCACCGGCGCGCTGAACGCGGTTCTGGCGGATGTTTTCGCCCTTTATCTCAAGACCAAGAATTTCCACTGGCACGTCTCCGGCCCGCACTTCCGCGACTATCATCTGCTGCTCGACGAGCAGGGCGCGCAGATTTTTGCGACGACGGACGAGATCGCCGAGCGCGTGCGCAAGGTCGGCGGCACGAGCTTGCGCTCGATCGGCCATATCGCGCGGCTGCAGCGCATCCTCGACAATGACGCCGATTATGTCGATCCGCAGGACATGCTGGCGGAGCTCCGCGACGACAATGGCGCGCTGGCGGCGCGCATGCGCGAGGCGCATTCCATCTGCGACGAGCGCGGCGACGTCGCCACGGCGAGCCTTCTGGAGAATTACATAGACGAGGCCGAAAGGCGGATATGGTTCCTGTTCGAGGCCGGCCGCCGCGGCAATGCGTGACGTGAATCGGCTGCGGCGGTCCCGTTTCCGTTGCGAAGCCGCGCGGCCGCGTGTAGGTGTGACGGGCATCGAGGTCCCATGCGCAACCCACCCCCCCAGGCCGTTCGTCTCGCTGATTATCGTCCGCCCGCGTTTCTGATCGACGCGGTCGATCTCGATATTTCTCTGCATCGAAGCAAGACGCGCGTCGTCGCGCGCCTCGCGATAAGGCGCAATCCCGCCGGCCGGGCGGGCGCGCCGCTCGCGCTCGACGGCGACGGGCTGGTCTTGCGGCGCGCGGCTCTGGACGGCGCGCCGCTCGCGCCCGAGGCCTATGAGGCGACGCCCGATTCCTTCGTGCTGCACGCCCCGCCCGAGGGGCCCTTCACGCTGGAGCTGGAGACGGAGGTCGACCCTTCCGCCAACACGCAATTGAGCGGGCTCTATCGCTCCGGCTCTGCCTATTGCACGCAATGCGAGGCGGAGGGCTTCCGCCGCATCACCTATTTTCTGGATCGGCCGGACGTCCTCAGCGTCTATACGACGCGCATAGAGGCGGAGAAGAGCGAAGCTCCGGTCCTGCTCGGCAATGGCAATCCGGTCGCCTCTGGCGATCTCGACGGCGGGCGGCATTTCGCGGTCTGGCGCGATCCTTTCCCGAAGCCCTGCTATCTCTTCGCCCTCGTCGGCGGCGATCTCGGCCATATTTCGGCGAGCTATCGCACCGGCTCCGGCCGCGACGTGGCGCTGGCCATCTATGTCGAGCGCGGCAAGGAGCCCTTCGCCTCCTATGCGATGGATTCGCTGGTGCGCTCCATGCGCTGGGACGAGCAGGCCTTCGGCCGCGAATATGATCTCGACGTGTTCAATATCGTCGCCGTCTCCGACTTCAACATGGGCGCGATGGAGAACAAGGGCCTCAACATATTCAACGACAAATATGTTCTGGCCTCACCCGAGACGGCGACCGACTCCGACTACGCCGGCATAGAGTCGGTCATCGCTCATGAATATTTCCACAATTGGACCGGCAATCGCATCACCTGCCGCGACTGGTTCCAGCTGTGCCTGAAGGAAGGCCTCACCGTCTATCGCGATCAGGAATTCTCGGCCGATCAGCGCTCGCGCGCGGTGAAGCGCATTTCCGATGTGCGCGGCTTGCGGCTGCAGCAGTTTCCCGAGGACGCCGGCCCGCTCGCCCATCCGGTGCGGCCGAACCTCTATCATGAGATCAATAATTTCTACACCGCGACCGTCTATGAGAAGGGCGCCGAGATCGTCCGCATGCTGAAGACGCTGATCGGCGACGCCGATTTCCGTCGCGGCATGGACCTCTATTTCGAGCGTTTCGACGGGACGGCGGCGACGGTCGAGAATTTCCTCTCCTGCTTCGCCGAGGCCTCGGGCCGCGATCTGACGCAATTTTCGCTCTGGTACGAGCAGGCCGGCACGCCGCTCGTGACGGTCGCGAGCGACTATGACGCGGGCGCCAAGACGCTGACGCTCAGCCTCGAGCAATCGACGCCGCCGACGCCAGGGCAGAACGAAAAGAAGCCCTTCGTCATTCCGCTGGCGCTCGGCCTCATCGGCGAGAATGGCGACGAGCTGACGCTGTCCGCCGCGCCCGGCGAGAGCGGGGCCAGCGCGGAAGAATGCGCCCGCGGCGTCGTCGAGCTTTCGACGCCTTCGCGCCGAATCGTGTTCGAGAATGTGCCGTCGCGCCCGGTGGTGTCGCTGCTGCGCGGCTTCTCCGCGCCCGTGCGCCTCGCGCCGCCGCAATCGGCGGAAGACCTCGAGCGCCTGCTCGCCCATGACAGCGATTCGTTCAATCGCTGGCAGGCGGCGCAGAGCCTCGCGCTGCGCTCCATCTTCTCGCGCATAGAGGCCGCGCGCGGCGGCGCAGCGTCGGACGATCGCGCCTTTTTCGACTCGCTGAAACGGCTCGTCGAGGCGGGGGAGGGCGATCCCAGCCTCGTCGCGCAGACGCTGGCTCTGCCCTCCGAGATCGACATTGCGCGCGAGATCGGCAAGGACGTCGACCCCGATGTGATCTTCGCGGCGCGCTCCGGCCTGAAGCGCGATCTCGGTCGTCATTTGGGCGCGGCGCTCGCCGAGGCGCACGCCCGCTTCGCCGCGCAGGAGGGCTTCTCGCCGGACGCCGACAGCGCCGGCCGGCGCTCCATGCGCAATGTCGCGCTCGATCTTCTCGCCGCGGGCGATCCGGCCTCGGGCGGTCCGCTGGCGGAGCGGCAATTCGCCGAGGCGACCAATATGACCGACCGCATCTCGGCGCTGGCGACGCTGTCGCATGTGCCGGGCGCGGCGCGGGAGGAGGCTTTCGCCGCCTTCTACGAGCGCTACAAGAAGGACCATCTCGTCCTCGACAAATGGTTCTCTCTGCAAGCGACCATTCCCGAGGCTGAGACCACCGCCCGCATCGCGCGGCTGATGGAGCATGCGGATTTCTCGCTCGCCAATCCAAACCGCGTGCGCGCCGTGGTCGGCTCCTTCGCCAATGGCAATCCGACGCGCTTCCATGCGCTGGACGGCTCCGGCTATGCGCTGCTCGAGCGCGTGGTGCTGGAGCTCGATCCAAAAAATCCGCAGCTCGCCGCGCGGCTGCTCTCGGCGCTGCGTTCCTGGCGATCGCTGGAGGAGCGCCGCCGCAAGCTCGCCGAATCGACGCTGCGTCGCATTCTGTCGACGCCCGATCTTTCCGCCGACGTCTCGGATATAGCGACGCGCGCGCTCGGCTGAGGGGCTTTACGTCCTATTAAGGTCTAGACAAAATCCCGCCAGCGGATTCGAATGGGGCTGATTCGGGGCGGGATGCGGCGCGTTTTTCCCCCTCTTGGGCCAACTGCGGGGATGGACGAAAATGGCGCGTGGGCGCGCGGCCAATACGACGACTTGCGCCGATACGTCATGGAGCGCTGCGGCCTCCTCGAGCATCGGCCGACTGATCACGAAAACGCCGAGCGCGCGCCAGCTGGCTCTCGCGCTCGGAACCTGCGCCGTCGCATTCGGCGCGCTGCTTCTCCTTCTGGCCGAGGCCGCGCATGAGCGCACTCTGGCGGAGGCGGCGCAGGAGCTCGAGATTTTCGCGCGCGCCGTCTCGCGCGACGTGGAGAGCTCGCTGCGCAGCGGCGCGGCGGCGCTGCCGGACTATGCCGCGACGCGCGGACGCCGCGTCGCCGTCGCCGATAGGGCCGGCCATATCGTCGCCGCGACGGCGCCGCTGGTCGCCTCCGGCGCGCTCGCCGATCTGCTCGGCGCCGAGCAGCTATTGATCGAATTCGGCGAGAAGGCCGGCGTGATGCGCGTCACCCTCGCCGATGGGCGCAAGGCGCTCGCCACCGTGCGCAATCTTTCGCCGGGGCAGGGCGGCGGACAATTGGCGGCCATCCTCTCCTATGACGCGGCGCTGGCCGAATGGCGCGGCCTTCTCGCCCTCTATGCGGCTCTGTCGGTCGCCGTCGCTACGGCCACTGCGCTCGGCCTCCTCGCCTTTCGCCGAGAGGCGCGTCGCGCTGCGCTCGCCGAGAGAGCGCAGATCGATCTGCGCCGGCGCGTCGACGCCGCGCTCGGCTCCGGCCGCTGCGGCCTTTGGGATTGGGACATTGCGCGCGGGCGCATCCATTGGTCCGACTCCATGTTCGGCCTGCTCGGCCTCGATCCCGAGCAGCGCTCGCTCTCCTTCGGCGAATTGAAGACACGGCTGCATCCGCAGGATGGCGATCTCGTCGCCATCGTCGAGACGATCGTCGCCTCCGGCTCGCGCGGCATGGATCACGAGTTCCGCATTCGCAATGCGCGCGGCGAGTTTCTGTGGCTGCGCGCCTGCGCCGAATTGATCGACGATCCCGAGGGCGGCAAGCGCCTCGTCGGCGTCGCCGTCGATATCTCCGAGCAGCGCGCGCTGGTGGAGGGCGCGGCGACGGCCGACATGCGGCTGCGCGACGCCATAGAGACGATCTCGGAAGCCTTCGTGCTGTGGGACGCGCATAATCGGCTCGTCGCCTGCAATTCGAAATTTTTGGCGCTGCACGGCCTCGCCGCCGAGGCCGCTGCGCCCGGCGCGAGCTATGCGCGCATCATGGCGAGCGCCTCCGCCGCCCTCGCCGAGACGCAGATCGTCTCCGATGAGGCCGTGACGGCGAGCGAGCGCACCTATGAGGCGCGGCTGGCGGATGGCCGCTGGCTGCAGATCAGCGAGCGCCGCACCAAGGACGGCGGTTATGTCTCCGTCGGCGCGGACATCACCGCGCTGAAGCGCAATCAGGAGAAGCTCATCGATTCCGAGCGTCGGCTGACGGCGAGCGTCGCCGATCTTCTGAAATCACGGCAGACGCTGGAGGCGCAGGCGCAGCAGCTCGCCACTCTCGCCGAGCAATATCATCTTCAGAAGGGCGAGGCCGAGGCCGCTTATCAGGCCAAATCCGAATTCCTCGCCAATATGAGCCACGAGCTGCGCACGCCGCTCAACGCCATCATCGGCTTTTCGGAGATGATGCAGGCGCAGGTGTTCGGCCAGCTCGGCTCGACCAAATATGTCGAATATTGCAACCACATCCATCAGGGCGGCCGCTATCTGCTCGATGTGCTGACCGATATTCTCGACATGTCGCGGCTCGAGGCCGGCCGCGTGCGGCTCGACCAGCGCGAGGTCGATGTCTCGGGCGCCGTGCGCGCCACGGTGGAGCGCTTCCGCCACAGCGCCGAGACGAAGCGCGTCGAGATCAGCGTCGACGCCCGCGACGGGCTGCGCTGCTATGGCGATCACGACGCGATCGTCAAATCGATCGGCGTGCTGGTTTCCAACAGTCTGAAATTCACCACGGCCGGCGGCGCGGTGCGCGTGCGCGCGCGCCGTCTCGCGCGCTCTGTCGCCATTTTCGTCGAGGACGACGGCTGCGGCATCGAGAAGGCCGCCATCCCCAAGCTCGGCCGGCCCTTCGAGCAGCCGATCGCGGTCATAGAGAATGGCATGAAAGGTTCTGGCCTCGGCCTCGCAATCGCGCGCTCGCTGATGGCGCTGCATGGCGGCGCGCTGCGCATACGCTCGCATGTGGGCATCGGCACGATCGCGATGCTGCGCATTCCCGTGCGGCCGACGACGCGGGCGATTTCGACACAAGGCGCGCGGACGTCGCTGCATTGAGGACGCGCTGTGCGAGGCGAGCCTTCGAGCTCGCGATTTTGGCTGAGTGGTTCGGCGTGCTCTCCCTCTCCCCGCACGCGGCTATGGAATGCACACATCCTCCTCGTCACAGGGCGTCCCACCTTCCTCACCCCGGGGCGTCTTGGCCGGGCTTGTCCCGGCCACCCACGCCAGCGCACGCCGAGGCGTGGTAGAAGCTTGGCGTAACGCCGAAGCTCCGACGACGTCCGCCGCCGTCACTCCGCTGCGGCCTCCGCCATCTCCCGCCGCGGCGGCGCATAGGCCAATTGCGGCTCCCAATAATTGCCGCGGTCGAACATGTGCCGCGCTTGCGCATATTGGAACATGATGCGGCCGACGATCTTCGCCGTCGCCGGCTTGCGCAGCGCCGCGCCCCACACTTTGTTCCACATGCGCCCTTCGGCGTCGCCGAGACGGCGCACCTCGGCGGCGATCTCCATTGCCTGCCGCTCCACCTCGCGAAAGCTCTCGAACTCCGGCAGCTCGGCGTCGCTCAAATCGCGCGCGCGGCCGAAGCTGTGAATGAAATTCAACATGCGCTCGCCGAAGGCGGCGGGCGAATAGAGCGCGTTGCAGAGATTGTGCAGGCCGGAATTCAGCTCCTCCATGCTCATCGTCACCGGGCGAATATTGGAGCCCCAGGGAACCGCCTGCGTCTCGACAGTGCCTTGCAGCAGGCGTCCCTCGGCCGTGATGCGGTCGAAGAGCGGCGTCGCCTCCGAGGCCATCAGCGCGCCGAGGCTGAAGATGGGGATCGGCGTCGACATGGCGAATTCATATTGCTGCGAAAACACGTTCGGCCCATCGTGATCGAAGCCGACGATCATGCCGCCCATCACCGAAACGCCGCGGTCGATGAGCTTCTGCACCTCGCTTTGAATGTCGATCTTCAAATTCTGCTTCTTGCCGGTCTCGCGCAGGCTGTCGAGATTGGGCGTCTCTATGCCGATGAACACTTGATGCACGCCGGCCTCGACCAGCATGTCCATCAGCTCCGCATCGCGGGTCGCGTCGATGGAGATTTGCGTGACGAAATCCATCTCATGGCCATTGCGCCGCCAATGCGCCATCGCCTCCAGCAGCTCCTTGCAATGAGCGCGATAGGCGGTGAAATTGTCATCGGCCAAGAATGTCGCGCGAAAGCCATGCGCCCATAGAGCGTCGAGCTCGGCGATCACATTGGCGATCGGCTTGTGGCGCTGCTTGCGGCCGAGATATTGGATGACGTCGCAGAATTCGCATTCGAACGGACAGCCGCGCGAGGTCTGCACGGCGCCGAGCATGGCGCGATGATTGGGATAGAGATCCCAGCGCGGGATCGGGCTCGTCGCCAGCGAAGGCTTGTCGCCGATGTAGCGATCGCGCGGACGCCCGCGGCGCAGATCGGCGAAGAATTCTTCCGAAATCTCCTCGATCTCGCCGCTCACCAGCACGTCGCAATGCGCGGCGAGATGATCGGGGCTGAGGCTGGCGTATGGCCCGCCGATGATGACTTTCTTGCCGCGGCGACGAAATTCGTCGGCGATGGCGATCATGCGGCGGCGCTGGCTCACCTTGCCGGTGACGCAAATCCAATCCGCGTCATGATCGAAATTCACGGGCGCGACGCCCTCGTCGCTGATCTCGATCGCGAAGTCGCGCGGCGCCATAGCGGCGACCGTGGTCGATGAGAGATCGGCCATCATGACGCCGGAAGGCCGGCCGGATGCGACGAGAATCTCTGCGCCGAAGTAGGTTGGAAAATCTGCAGCGGGATTGATGATATAAAGGGATGAGGTCATTGCAGGCCCCTTTCCGACAACCCATGAATTAAGGTCCTTTTTTTTGTCGCGCGCAAGCCGAAAGCGCGCGGAGGCCGCTCATTCGCGCGGCGACGGCCCGTCGCTCGAAGGTCATCCACAGGCTCGCCCGCGCCGCGATGCCGGTGCGCAAAGTCATGCGAGCATGGAAACGTCATGCCGCTCAATCTTCTACATCGATCTGCGGATGCGGATGGGGATACCCCGTAATTGACGCTCGGCTTTTCACCGCCTAAGCCTCGAAAGGTTTCGACGACGACGCGTCTCTACGGTTTTTTTCAGGGAATAGCGCCATAAGATGACGCATGAAACCCTCACCTCGGATCGGCCGGTCGAGCGTGGCTCCGATCGCTCTTTCGGCCTGGTGATCGCCGCCGCGCTGACCATTTTGGCGCTGGCGCCGATGTGGCGAAACGACTCTCCGCACGTCTGGGCGCTCGCCGTCGCCGCGGTTTTCGCAGCGCTCGCCATCATCGCGCCGAAGCGGCTCGCAGCGCTCAATGATCTGTGGCTCGCCTTCGGATCGACGCTTCACAAAATCGTCAATCCGATCGTCATGGCCGTGCTGTTCTTCGGCGTGGTGACGCCGATCGCAATTCTCTTTCGTCTGCGTGGGCATGATCCGCTCGCGCTGCGCTTCGACGAGGCGGCGGAGAGCTATTGGACGCGGCGCGGCGATGCGGACGGCGCCTCCGACATGCGCAAGCAATTCTGACCGCAAAAGCAATTTCTGACAGGAGACGAATGCGATGGATATGGTTGTCGAGCTGTGGGATTTCGTGGCGAGCCGCAAGAAATATTGGATGGCGCCAGTGCTCGGCGTGATGATGCTGCTCGGCGGCCTGATGCTGCTGCAGGGAACGGCGGTCGCGCCTTTCATCTACACGCTGTTCTGATCGCTCGTGCGAATTCTGGGCGTTTCCGCCTTCTATCACGACAGCGCGGCCGCGTTGATCGAGGATGGACGCATCGTCGCCGCCGCGCAGGAAGAGCGCTTCTCTCGCGTCAAGCATGATGCGCGCTTCCCCGCCAACGCCATCGATTATTGCCTCGCCGCCGCCGGCGTCGAGGCGAAGGACATCGATCACGTCGCCTTCTACGACAAGCCTTTCGTGAAGTTCGAGCGTTTGCTCGAGACCTATATGGCCTTCGCGCCGCGCGGGTTTCAGTCCTTCGCGACCGCTCTGCCGGTGTGGCTGCGCGACAAGCTGTTTCAAAAATCTCTGCTCACGCAAAAGCTGAAGCATCACGCGCCCAATGTCGATTGGCGCGCGCGTCTGCTCTTCGCCGAGCATCATCTCAGCCATGCGGCGAGCGCCTTCTATCCATCGCCCTTCGACGAGGCTGTCGTGCTGACGATGGACGGCGTCGGCGAATGGGCGACCACATCGGTCGCCTTCGGCGAGGGCGCGAAGCTCGCCATGCAGCGCGAATTGCGCTTTCCGCATTCGCTCGGCCTGCTCTATTCGGCCTTCACCTATTACACGGGATTCAAGGTCAATAGCGGCGAATATAAGCTGATGGGCCTCGCGCCCTATGGCGAGCCGAAATATGCGAGCCTCATTCTCGATCACATCGTCGATCTGAAACAGGACGGCACATTCCGTCTCGATCAATCCTATTTCGATTATTGCACAGGGCTGCGCATGTCGAGCGAGAAGCTGCATCGCCTGTTCGGCGGGCCGCCGCGCGCGCCGGAGGAGCAGCTGACGCAGCGTCATATGGACATAGCCGCGTCGATCCAGGCGGTGACGGAGGAGATCGTGCTGCGCCTGACGCGCGCGCTGGCGGCGGAGACGGGCGCGCGCAATCTCTGCCTCGCCGGCGGCGTCGCGCTCAACTGCGTCGCCAATGGCAAGGTTCTGCGCGACAAGAGCTTCGAGCGCATTTGGATTCAGCCTGCGGCGGGCGACGCCGGCGGCGCGCTCGGCGCCGCGCTGCTCGCCTATCACGAATTCAACGGGCGTCCGCGCGCCGCGCGCGGCGAGAGCGACGCCATGCAGGGCGCCTATCTCGGGCCGTCCTATTCGCAGAGCGACATAGAGCGCCGGCTCGCCGATTGCGGCGCGCGCTTCACGACGCTCTCGGATGAGGAGACCATCGCCGTCACTGCGCGCGATCTCGCCGAAGGCAGGGCTGTGGGCTGGTTCCAGGGGCGCATGGAGTTCGGCCCGCGCGCGCTCGGCGGGCGTTCCATTCTCGCCGATCCGCGCTCGCCGCAAATGCAGAGAACGCTCAATCTCAAGGTGAAATATCGCGAGTCCTTTCGGCCCTTCGCGCCGTCCGTTCTACGCGAGCATGTCGCCGATTGGTTCGATCTCGACGAGGATTCGCCCTACATGCTGCTCGTCGCCGATGTCGCGACGAAGCACAGGCTCGCGACCAGCGCGGAGGATGAGGCGCTGTTCGGCATAGAGCGCTTGCAGCGGCCGCGCAGCGTCATTCCGGCAGTGACGCATGTCGATTGCTCCGCGCGCGTGCAGACGGTGCATCACGAGACCAATCCGCGCTATCACGCGCTGATCTCGGCCTTTCATGCGCTGACATCGTGTCCCGTGCTGGTCAATACCAGCTTCAATGTGCGCGGCGAGCCGATCGTCTGCAAGCCGGAGGACGCCTTCGCCTGCTTCATGGGCACGGAGATCGAGACGCTCGTCGTCGGCAATTGCCATTTGCGCAAGGAGGATCAGGACCCTGCGCTGCGCAAGGACTACAAGGACAGATTCGAGCTCGATTGAGGAGCTATTCCGCCGGCGGCGCCAGCGGAACGGCGGGGGAGGGCGCGGCGCTCGGCGCATGGGTCTTGGCCGCCGCGCGCGGCAGCGCCAGCACGACGCGCAGTCCCGGCGCATTGTCCTCTATGCGCAAGGTCCCGCCATGCAGGCGCGCCACGGCGGCGGCGAGCGACAGGCCTAGGCCGGAGCCCGGCCGCGAGCGCGAATTCTCGAGCCGCACGAAACGGCCGATCACCCGGTCGCGATCCTTCTCCGCTATGCCGGGGCCGCGATCGGAGACCTCGATCTCTATACCGTCGCTCGTCCCTCGCGCCGCGACGCGCACGACGGCGCCGGGCGCGGTCGCGCCATATTTCAGCGCATTGTCGACGAGATTGACCAGCGCCTGCCCGAGCAGCTCGCGATTGCCGCGCAGCGTCAGACCCTCGGCGGCGGCGAGCTCTATGCGCGCGCCATGCTCCTCGGCGACGGGCTCGTACATTTCGGCAATGTCGGCGGTGACGCGGCCGGCGTCGAAATCGCTGGAGAAATCGCTGCAATAGCCGGCCTCGGCGCGGGCGATCATCAGCAGCGCGTCGAAGATGCGGATGAGCGCGTCCGATTCCTCGATCATGTCGGTCAGCGCGTCGCGATATTGGTCGGCGCCGAGATCGGCGCGCAGCGCGGCGTCGGCGCGATTGCGCAGGCGCGTCAGCGGCGTCTTGAGATCATGGGCGATATTGTCGGAGACCTCGCGCAGCCCCGCCATCAGCTGCTCGATGCGGTCCAGCATGGCGTTGAGATTGCCGGCGAGACGGTCCAGCTCGTCGTCCGCGCCCATCAGCGGCAGGCGCTGCTCGAGATCGCCGGACATGATGCGGCGGGCCGAGGCGGAGAGCTTGTCGAGCCGCGCCAGAATGCGCCGCGCGACGATGAGGCCGCCGAGCGTGCCGATGGCGATGAGCCAGAACAGCGAGGCGACGAGCGCGCGGCGCAATATGCCGCGCAGCAGCTTTCGGTCTTGCAGATCATGGCCGACCAGCAGGCGAAAGCCGCCGGGGAGCTGGAATAGCCGCATCATGGCGCGATGATGGGCGGCGGTTTCGCCGCGCCGCTGATAGCGCGCCTCGACCAGCTCGGAGCCGTCCGGCAGGTCCGGCGGCAGCTCGGCAATATTGCCGACGACGAGCTCGCCGGAGAAGGTCGTCACCAGATAGAGCGAGGCGCCGGGCGTGCGCACGCGCCGCTCGATCACCTCCACCAGCTGGCGAATGCCGCCTTCCGAATATTGCTCGGCGAGGCCGCGAATGTCGGCGTCGATCGTCTGCGCGGTCTGCTCGTCGAAAAGGTCCTCGACATTGATCTGCACGCGGGTCAGCACCAATGCGGCGCCGATGCCGAAGAGCACCAGATAGGCGAGCGACAGCTTGAAGGCCGTCGTGCGGAAGAGTCTAACGAGCGCCTTCACGGATCATATATCCGGCGCCGCGGATCGTGTGCAAAAGCGGCGTCTCGCGGCCCTTGTCGATCTTGGAGCGCAGTCTGGAGATGTGGACGTCGATGACATTGGTCTGCGGATCGAAGTGATAATCCCAGACATTCTCGAGCAGCATGGTGCGCGTCACCACCTGGCCGGCGTGCTTCATGAGATATTCCAGCAGGCGGAACTCGCGCGGCTGCAGCACGATCTCCTGTCCGGCGGACACCACCTTATGGGCCAGCCGATCGAGCTCGAGATCGCCGACGCGATAGACGGTCTCCTCCGGCCTCGGCCCGCCGCGGCGGCGCGCCAGCGCCTCGACGCGGGCGAGCAGCTCGGAGAAGGCGTAGGGCTTGGACACGTAATCGTCGCCGCCGGCGCGCAGGCCGCGCACGCGATCGTCCACCTGGCCGAGCGCGGAGAGGATGAGGGCGGGGGTGTCGATCTTCTGCTCGCGCAGGCCCGAGATCAGCGAGAGCCCGTCCAGCTTGGGCAGCATGCGGTCGACGACGAGCACGTCGTAATGGCCTTCCGCCGCGGCCGCATAGCCGGAGAGCCCGTCCGCCGCATGATCGGCGACATGGCCTTGCTCGCGAAACGCCTTCACGAGATAGGCGCCGGCTTCCGAATCGTCCTCGACGACCAATATTCGCATCTCTCTCATATAGCGCGCCTCGAATAAAAACGGCAGGCCGGCGATACGCGCCGACCTGCCGCGACTGACGCGGCGGGAGAGGAGACGAAACGCCTCCCGCCGCCTCCTTTGCGCTGGCCCGCTACACGGGGGGCGGGCAAAACGGGCCGATCGCGCAAGAAGCTCTAGAGCGCCGTCACGACGCCGGATTGACCGAGAGGGCGACGAAGCGGGCGCCCTCCGGGGATTTCACGCGCAGCAGCACGGATTTGCGGCCCTCCTTCTTGGCCGAGTCGATGGCGGCTTGCAGATCGCCGCGTCCTTTGAGCGTCTGGCCATTGGCCTCGACGATCACATCGCCCTGGCGCAGGCCCTTCTGGGCGGCGGCGCCATTGGGGTCTATGCCGACGATGATGAGGCCCTCGCCGCCGCGGCCGCCGCGCACCTCGGCCGCCGGGGCGACCTCTATGCCATAGGCGGCCAGCGCCGCGCCGGGCTCGACGCCGTCGTCATTGGATTCGGCGGCGGCGGTCTCCTTCTCGCTCGGCAGCTTGCCGAGCTTCAGCTTCACATTCTTCTCCGCGCCGTTGCGCAGATAGGTCAACTCCGCGCTCTTGCCGGGGCCGAGCGTCGCTATGCGGCGGGCGAGGTCGCGCGGTCCGTCCACCTTCTGGCCGTCCACGGCCGTCACCACGTCGCCGGCCTTCAGCCCGGCCGCCTCGGCCGGTCCGCCGCGCTGCGGCTGCGCGATCAGCGCGCCTTTGCTCGTCTTGAGCCCCAGGCTCTCGGCGATCTCCGGCGTGATCGGCTGGATGGAGACGCCGATCCAGCCGCGCGCCACCTGTCCCTTGTCCTTGAGCGCGGCGATGACGTCCTTGGCCACCTCGGAGGGGATGGCGAAGCCGATGCCGACCGAGCCGCCGGAGGGCGAGTAGATCGCCGTGTTGACGCCGATCACCTGGCCATGCTCGTCGAAGGAGGGGCCGCCGGAATTGCCGCGGTTCACCGGCGCGTCGATCTGGATGAAATCGTCATAGGGGCCGGCGCCGATGTCGCGGCCGCGCGCCGAGACGATGCCCGCCGTCACTGTGCCGCCGAGGCCGAAGGGATTGCCGACCGCGATCACCCAATCGCCGACGCGCGGGCTGGAGCTCGCCCAGTCCACATGCGGCAGATTATTGCCGTCGCTGATCTTCAGCAGCGCGAGATCGGTGCGCTTGTCGGTTCCGATGATCTTCGCGGGCAGCGTGCGGCCGTCGTCGAACGTCACCTCCACCTGCGTCGCATTCTCGACGACATGGTTGTTGGTGACGACATAGCCGTCATTGGTGATGACGAAGCCGGAGCCTTGCGCCTGCGTCATATGCTTCTGCCGGCCGCGTCCGCCTCCCGGAGGCTCGCCGAAATGGCGGAAGAAGCGATAGAGCGGGTCGTCGGGCGAAAGCTCGGGCGGCGCGCCGGGAAAGCCTTCCTCGGGGCCGCCGCCGGCCTCCAGCGCCTTGGTCTTGATCGCGACCACGGCGGGCTTCACCCGCTCGACGACATCGGCGAAAGATTGCGGGCCGACGGCCGGGGCCGCGCTCTGGCTGGAGCTCTGCGTCTGCGTCGCAGGAGCCTGGCCCCAGGCGAGCGTCTGCGCCGGGGAGAGCAGCGTCGCGCCGAGCGCGAGAGCGGCGGCGCCGGACATCAGCGCGAGGCGGAAAGGGCGTCCTTCTGGACGACGCCAGCGCGCCGTGCGGCTGGTGGCGAGAGCTCGACGAAACAGCATAGGCAAGGTCATCAAACCGTCTCCATCGATCTGCCAGCGGCGCGCTCTCTCACTCGGGAGCTGCGGCCGGTGGCGCGGCGGGGCGTCCGCCTTCGACGATGAAGATGGTGTTCGTGAGCTTACGCCACAGTGGCTGCCGCATGAAACTTTCGTAAGGCGCGAGCGCGGGCTCGGGCGCGGCGCCTTCTCGGGCAATTCGCCCGGCGCCCGGAGGGATGGCGTCCATGGCGCGGCGCGGCCTCTTTCGTCAGGCTGTTCCGGTCGTCTCGGACCGGGAAGAAAGCGCAATGACGAAATTCATTTTCGACGACCAGAACATCGATTGGAAGAGACTCGAAGGGATCGATCACCTCTGGCTCTCCGTGCTGAATATCGATGACGAGGCCGGCATCGTTCATGTCTTGTACAAATTCGCCGCCAATGAGAAAATCCTGCTGCATCGTCACAAGACTCTGAACAAGACCTTCGTGATTCAAGGCGAGCATCGCCTCTATCACGCCAATGACGAGATAAAGGAGGTGCGGCCGGTGGGCAGCTACAAGGTCAGCCCGCCGACGGAGAACCCGCATCGCGAGGGCGGCGGCGATCAGGACGTGATCGTTTTCTTCACCATCTATGGGAAGGGTCTGCTCTATGAGATTCTGGACGATGCGCAGAATGTCGTCGCGCCGATCACTGTCGAGGATTTTCGCGCGCTGATGTGATTTCGACAGGGTCGGAGCGCGGATCGCTCGGCGACGGCGCGGCCTTCGCGCCGTCGCCAGCGGCGTTCAGACGAGAGCGAGGCGCAGGCCGCACATTCCGAGCATTATGGCGAGAGCGAGGAGGGCGGCCGCCGCCGTCACGCCGATCATCGCGCCACTCGCCCATCGCACTGGCAGACCATGGCCGAGCATCGCCATTCTCAGGCCGGCGCCCATATGCGCCACGACGAAGAAAACACCCAGCGCATAATGGGGAATGAGGCGATTGCTCCATCCGCTCGCGATCAGCCCGCCCCACGCCTCGCTGGTCGCGAAGGACCAATCCGTGGCGATCGGCGGATTGGACCAGCCGCGCGCATAGACGAACACCGAATTCATATGGCCGAGGATGAAGACGGCGAGATAGACGCCCGCCGCGATTTGGAAAATCCTGAACGGATCGGCGCTCGCGCGCAAATGGCGCCACGCGAGAAACGATCCGCTCGCCACTTGAAACAGCATTGTGGCGACGAGCAGCGGCTCGACGAGAGCGGAGCCATAAATGGCGTGAACGCTCTTCATGAGGCTGCGATGCGCATCCGGCCCGATCAGGCCCGCGAGATGATTGACGAGATGAAAGCCCAGGAACGCGGCGAGGATGGCGATTGCGGCGACGCCATGCGCGATGCGTAGCGTCGCCGGCGCGGCCGCCGAGGATGCGAGCGGATAGCGGTCGTCCGGGCTCGCGACGATTGCGACGATGAGGAGGACCCACAGCAGCGCAAAGGCCCATTCATCGGGAAGCGGGCTATTGGTCATGAAATCGACGACGCCGAGGAAGGTGTAGATCGCCGGCGCGGCGACGACGATCAGCGCCACGAACTCGGCGCGTCGTTCCGCCACAGTCGGCGCCGCGATGCGCGCCAGGCGGAACGATGCGAGCAGGCCGATCAGCGGGACCGCAAAGGCCATAGCCAAGAAAACCGCGGCGCCGATCCAAGCGACGAGATGCGCCTGTCCCGACGGCTCGAGCGTCGTGGCGGCGAGATTGAAGGCATGCAGCGTCCAGGGATAAGCGATCGCCGCCAATGGCGCGCCGATCAAGCCGAGCTTGCGTGAAACGGCGACGCGATCCGGCGTCGCGCCTTGCGCTTCTATCGTCATATTTCTGGCCTCCCGATCAACGTCCGCCCCGCATCGGCGGCTCATGGAGCTTCAAATATTCGTGACGTCGCGGCGACTGCGGCCGCGTGGATGCGTCGGCGTTCGCTCGCGCATCGAAAATTCTTTTCGTCCGGCTCAGATTAGCCAGACGCGACGGAGCTGTCACGCTCGTGCGATAGATAGCTTATTGAAACGACCCTATTATGATGCCGCCGTGGAGCGCGCTCGGAGCGAGAATATGAACGATAGGCCGCAAAGCGACGGGCGTGAGCCTGGCGTGGTCGCCGCCGCCGTCTATGCCGACGGCCGCCGGCTTCAGGACATTGCGATCGACGAGGCCGGCGCCTTCGCCGTGCGTCCCGGCCATGTCGTTTGGATCGGCCTCTATGAGCCGTCTTTCGCGCTGCTGGCGCGCGTGCAGCGGCAGTTCGATCTGCATCCTCTGGCGATAGAGGACGCCGGCAAGGCGCATCAATATCCCAAGCTCGAGCAATTTGGCGACGGCCTGTTCATCGTCGCGCGCACCGCGCAAATGGAGAATGGCCGCATCGCTTTCGGCGAGACGCATCTCTTCGTCGGCAAGGGCTATGTGCTGTCGATCCGCCACGGCGCCTCCAGCTCTTACGCGCATGTGCGCGAGCGTTGCGAGGCGGCGCCGCATGGGCTCTCAGAGGGCGAGGATTATATCGTCTACGCCATTCTCGATTTCATCGTGGACAATTACTTTCCCGTGCTGGCGACGATCAATGCGGAAGTCGAAGAGATAGAGGATCATATTCTCGCGCAATCGCCGGACAAGACGCATGTCGATCGGCTCTATGCGCTGCGTCGCGATCTCTTGCGGCTCGGCAACGCCGTCGCGCCGCTGGTCGACGTCTGCCAACGCCTCGAGCATACCGAGGTGATGGCGATCGACGCCGCCATGCGTCCGCATTTTCGCGACGTGACCGACCATATTCTGCGCGTGCGCGAGCAGATCGCCACCTTGCGCGAGGTGCTGGCCTTCGCCTTCGAGGCGAGCCTGATGAACGGTCAGATGCAGCAGACCCATATCACGCGGCGGCTTGCCGCCTGGGGCGCGATATTGGCGGTGCCGACAGCGATCGCCGGCATTTACGGGATGAATTTCAAGAATATGCCGGAGCTCGAATGGCGCTACGGCTATTTCCTCATCCTCGCGGCGACGGTGGCGATCTGCGCGACGCTCTATTGGCGCTTTCGCCGCAATGATTGGCTCTGACGCGCGGCGTCATCCACGTCGCGCGCTCCCGGTCATCCAGAAAAAGCATAGGGTCAGGCCTTCGGCCCGCCCCGCGAGATTCCGACCTTGGCGGGGCGCAGCACGCGCTCGCCGATCGTATAGCCGGGCTCGACCACTTGCGCGACCGTGCCATGCGGCACGCTCTCGTCCGGGATCTCGAACAGCGCCTCGTGCTGATTGGGGTCGAAACGCTGGCCCTGCGCCTCGATCTTCTTGACGCCGAAGCGGGCGAGGCGGGAGACGAAATCGCGCTCGGTCAGCTCGACGCCTTCGATGAAAGTGGACAGGCTCTGCTCGAGGCCCTCGCGCGCCTTTGCCGGCACGCTGTCGACCGCGCGGCGCAGATTATCGGCGAAGGTCAGCATCTCGCGGGCGAAATTGGTGACGCCATAGGTCTTGGCGTCGGCGATCTCCTTCTCGGTCCGCCGGCGCAGATTCTCCATATCGGCGAGCGTGCGCAGCAGCTTGTCCTTCAAGCTGGCGACCTCGGCGTGGAGATTGGCGAGCTCGGTGAAGGGCTCGGGCTCGGCGATGTCGGATTCGGCGCCGGGCTGCGCCAGAGCGGAGGCCTCGGCGTCCTCGGCCTGACGGGCGCGGGCCTCTTCCTGCGTGTCCTTTTTCTTATCGTCGCTCATGATCTCTTCCATTGGCGATGAAACGTCCCCGATATCAGTGCGGGAGCGTGCAAAATCAAGTCGGGGCGGCGCCCGCGCCCCCGCCGGAGGCCTTTCGCACGCGAATCGCGAAGACATCCAGCAATTGGCGCTTTATCGCCGCTTGTCGCGCCGGCGAGACGATTTTCCCGCCGGTCAGATCGGTCACATAGAAGGCGTCCACGGCGCGCTCCCCGAAGGTCACGATATGAGCGGAGCCGATGTTGAGATTGAGATTGGAGATGGCGTTGGTCAGATCGAACAGCAGGCCGACGCGGTCGAGGCCGGAGACCTCGATGACGGTCGCCATATTGGCGAAGCTATTGTCGATGACGACGCCCGGCGCGATGTCGAAGGCCGTCGTCGAATCGCGCTGCGCGCTGCGCGCGGCCACCGCCTCGGAAATGGCGATCTCGCCGCGCAGCGCTTTTTCTATGAAATCGGCGACGCGGCGCGCGCGGCGCAATTCGTCGTCGTCCAGCGGAAAGGCGCGCGAGAAGAAGATGGTGTCGAGCGCGAGCCCGTCGGCCGTGGTGAAGATATGCGCGTCGACGATATTGGCGCCGCTGGCGGCGCAGGCGCCGGCGATGATCGACAGCAGACGCCGATGATCTTGCGCGACGACGGTGAGCTCCACCGCGCCGCTCTTCGTGTCGAGATCGACCGTGGTGACGAGCGGCGCCTTGGCGTCCTTCAGATCGCGGAGCAGGCGCGCATGGCGCACCTTGCGCGAGAGATCGGCCTTCAGCCAATAGGCGGAGTAATGCCGCTGCGCATAGGCCTGGAATTCGGTCTCGCTCCAATCCGAGAGCGCGGCGCGCAGCTCCTCTTTCGCTTGGGCGACGCGGCTCTTGCGATCGGCCGCCGAATGGCCGCCGCCGAGCACCACTTCCGTCTCCCAATAGAGCACGTTCAGCAGCTGCGCCTTCCAGGCGTCGAGCACGCCGGGGCCGACCGCGTGAATGTCGCACATGGTCAGCACGAGCAACATTTTCAGCCGCTCCATCGTCTGCACGATGGCGGCGAAATTCTCGATCGTGCGGCGATCGGAGAGATCGCGGCTCTGCGCTATGCTGGACATCAGCAGATGATGCTGCACCAGCCAGGCGACCGTATCCGTCTCGCCGGGATCGAAGCCGAGACGCGGGCACAGCGAATGCGCGATGGTCGCGCCGGCCACCGAATGATCCTCCTTGCGGCCCTTGGCGATATCGTGAAGCAGCAGGCCGAGATAGAGCGTCTTGCGATTGGAGATGGTCGGCAGAATGTCGTTGGCGAGCGCGGCTTGCTTCGGCCCGCGGCCCGATTCCAGCGCCGCCAGCGCGCCGACGGCGCGCAGGAGATGCTCGTCGACCGTATAGTGATGATACATGTTGAACTGCATCATCGCGACGATGCGGCCGAATTCGGGAATGAAGCGCCCGAGCACGCCGGTCTCGTTCATGCGCCGCAGCACGGTCTCCGTCGTGTTGTGCGACAGCAGAATCTCGAGGAACAGCCGGTTCGCCTCCTTGCTCGCGCGCAGATCCGAGTCGATCAGCCGCAGCGAGCGCGTGACGACGCGCACGGCGTCGGGATGGATCGCGAGGCCATAGCGGTCGGCGGTCCAGAACAGGCGGATGATATTCACCGGATCGCGGCGGAACACATCCTCGGCCGCGACATTGACGCGGTCGTGCTCGACGATGAAATCATTCGACGGCATTTTGCGCGAGCGCCGTCGCAGCCGGCCGAGCACGCGGTCCAGCATCGCCGGCGGCTTGGCCTCGCGCGCCTCCAGCGCCGCGCAGACGATGGCGGTGAGATCGCCGACGTCCTTGGCGACCAGGAAATAATGCTTCATGAAGCGCTCGGTGTGCGACAGGCCGGCGCGGTCGTGATAGCCGAACTTCGCGGCGAGCATGGGCTGCAGATCGAAGGAGAGGCGCTCCTCGGCGCGGCCGGTGGAAAAATGCAGCTGGCAGCGCACGCGCCACAGAAATTCCTCGCAGCGCTGGAAGAGCGTCAGCTCGCTGCGCGTGAAGAGGCCCGCGGCGACGAGCTCCTCCGGCTCGCGCACGCGATAGACATATTTGGCGATCCAGAACAAAGTGTGCAGATCGCGCAGGCCGCCCTTGCTCTCCTTGACATTGGGCTCGACGAGATAGCGCGAGGAGCCCGCGCGTGAGACGCGCTGGTCGCGTTCGGTGAGCTTGGCGGCGACGAATTGGCGCGCATCGACGCGCATGATCTCGCGATCGAAGCTCTCGAGCAGCTCGTGAAAGAGCTCCGAGCTGCCGAGGATGAAGCGCGCTTCCAATATTGTGGTGCGTATGGTGATGTCGGCGCGCGCCTGGCGCAGGCATTCGGCGACGGAGCGGCTCGAATGGCCGACCTTCTGGCGCAGATCCCAGAGCACATAGAGGATCGCCTCGACGACGCTCTCGCCCCAGGGCGTCTGCTTATAGGGAAGCAGGAACAGAAGATCGATGTCGGAGCCGGGAGCCAGAGTGCCGCGCCCATAGCCGCCGACGGCGACGATGGTCAGCCGCTCGCCGAAGGTCGGATTATCCGCGACATAGACGAAGCGAACGACATAATCATAGATCGCGCCGATGATCTCGTCCTCGAGATCCGAGAGATAGCGCGCGCAGACGAGGCCCTTGCCGCCGGATTCGAGATAGGCGCGCGCGATCTCATGGCTGTCGGCCAGCACATTGCGCAATATCTCGACCACCGCCGCGCGCGGCGGCTCGCCGGGCTTGGCGGCTCTGCTCACTGCGGCGATCTTTTCGCCGAGCGTCGCGCGCAGGCCCTGCGCGCTCGGCGGCTGCGGCCGCACGGGCTTCAAAGGCTCCTCCTGCAATGGCTCCTCCCGCGCGCGCAGCGCGGCTTTGCGCGCGTCAGCCATTCGCGCGCAGCCTCGCGAGCTTGGCCTCGATCGCGTCGAAGATGGGCGCGGCGAGGTCGGGTCCGCCGAGCCGGGCGAGCGCCCGCAGGCCGGTGGGGGAGGTGACGTTGATCTCGGTCAGATTGCCGTCGATGACGTCTATGCCGACGAACAGCAGGCCGCGCTCGCGCAGCGCCGGGCCGAGCCGCGCGCAGATTTCGCGCTCGCGCTCGGTCAGCGCCGTCGAGGCCGCCGCGCCGCCGCGCACCATGTTGGAGCGAATGTCGTTCTCCGCCGGAACGCGATTCACCGCGCCGAGCGGCTCGCCGTCCACCAGCAATATGCGCTTGTCGCCCTTGCTGACGGCCGGCAGAAAGCGCTGCACGACCCAGGGTTCGCGGAAGATCGAGGAAAAGAGATCGAACAGCGAGCCGAAATTGGGATCGACCGGCTCCACCTTGAACACGCTGGCGCCGCCATGGCCGTAGAGCGGCTTCATGACGATCTCGCCATGCTCGGCGCGGAACGCCTCGATCGCCGCCCGGTCGCGCGTCAGCAGCGTCGGCGGCATCAAATCGGCGAATTCCATGACGAAGACTTTTTCCGGCGCGTTGCGCACGGCGGACGGATCATTGACGACCAGCGTGCGCGACTGGATCTTCTCCAGAAAATGCGTCGAGGTGATATAGGCGAGGTCGAAGGGCGGGTCCTGCCGCAACAGCACGACGTCGACGCTGGCGAGATCGAGCACGCGCTCCTCGCCCAGCTCGTAATAGCGTGCGGAATCGTCATAGACGGCGATCTCCCGCGCCGGCGCGCTCAGCCGTCCCGCGCCGAGCGACAGCTTGTCCGGCGTGTAGTGCCACAGGCGATGGCCGCGCCTCTGCGCCTCGAGCATCAGCGCGAAGGTGGAATCTCCGGCGAAATTGATTTTGTCCAGGGGGTCCATCTGGACCGCGACGTCGATCATGCTCTCGATGTCTCTTTCGTGGCGACCGCGCCGGCCTCTCGGGCCGGACTTGAGGAAGTAACGCTTTTCGTCCCGGGGCGAAAGCGCTTCCTCGAATTCGGGCGTCCCGACCACATAGACGTTAACTCCGCTTGAAGGAGATCGGTCTAAAACTACGGACAACTGTCAAGACCGGAACAAACTGGATACAGCCCCCAATGCGGTTCACCTCGATCGGCGCTGGCCTCGCGCTCAGGCAGTTCCTTTTTCTGGCTCTGCTGCTGCTCATGGGCGCGACCGCCTATGTCTCGGTCGCCAATGTCCGCGATCTGACCGGGGCCGCGGCCGATCCGGCCAATGCGGCGCGGGCGTCGCAGCTGGCGGTGACGGCCAATCAGGCGGCGGCGACGCTATCGCTCGAGCTGCTGCTCGGCACTCTGGCGGCCGCTTTTCTGGTGGTCGGCGTCTCCATCCCCACCATTCACCGCACCATCGCCTCGCCGATCAAGACCATCGCCCGCCAAATGGCCGATCTCGCCGCCGGCGACACCACCATTGTCGTGCAGGGCGCGGAGCGCGGCGACGAGATCGGCGCGATCTCCAAGGCCTTGATCGTGCTGCGCGACGCAGTGCGGGCCAATAATGAGATGGCGGCCGAGATTCGCGCCCGCGACGACCGCGAGGAGCGGCTGCGCCGCGAGGCAGTCATTCGCGAGCAGGTCGAGCATTATTCCCACGAACTTTCGGCGACGACCGCGGCGCTCGGCGAGCTGACGAAGAAAATGGCCGGCGCATCGGAGGAGATGATCGTGCAGGAACGTCGCGCCCGCGAGGATACGGATTTCGCCCGCACCGCCTCGTTGCAGGCGGCCGCCGACGTCGCCTCGGTCGCCACCGCCTCGGAGCAATTGCTGGAGGCGATCGGCGAGATCAGCCGTCAGGCGGTGGAATCGACCACAGTCGTGCGCCAGGCCGTGCAGGAGACCAATGGCTCCAGCGCCGAGATGCTGCGCCTCTCCGCCGCCGCCAATCGCGTCGGCGATGTGGTGAGCCTCATCTCGCGCATCGCCGCGCAGACCAATCTTCTCGCGCTCAACGCCACCATAGAGGCGGCGCGCGCCGGCGAGGCGGGCCGCGGCTTCGCCGTGGTGGCGCAGGAGGTCAAGAGCCTCGCCACCCAGACCGGCAAGGCGACGCAGGAGATCGCCGATCAGATTTCCGAGATTCAGGCGGCGACCAATCTCTCCGTCTCCTCCATCGACAAGATCAAGAACAAGATCGCCGAGGTGGAGCATATTTCCGCGATCATCACCTCCGCCGTGCATGAGCAGGACGCCGCCACCAAGGACATCACCCGCAGCGTGCGCTCGGCCGCCGACAGCGCCTCGGCCATGTCGCAGCATGTCTCGCAAGTGGCCAGCGCCATGGCCATGACCGGCGCCGGCGCCGAGTCGATCGTGACGCTCGCCCGCGAGATCGACCATATGGCCCGCCGCACTCAGGCGCATACGGAAGAGCTGGCGCAGAGCCTCGCGAGCTGAGACGGTCTGCGAGATAAATAGGTTCGCGCCCTCCTTCTCCCACTTGTGGGAGAAGGTGGCCCTCGCGTCAGCGAGGGTCGGATGAGGGCGCCTTGCGTCCCATGGACCCTCATCCGTCGCGCATTCGCGCGACACCTTCTCCCACGAGTGGGAGAAGGGGCGCGGCTTCATCGCTTCGTCTCTTTACTTCAACCCAAATCCAGCTCGAACGCCGCTTCCACATGCAGCGGCAGGCGCTTCGGCGCGATATAGACCGCGTCGCCGCGCAGCACATGGTCGGCGGCCCAGGGATTGGACGCCAGCCATTTCGACGCCGCGCGGGAGATGCGGCGGCGCTTCTCCTCGGTGATGGCGATCATCGCTTCTTCGAGATTGGCGCGCGCCTTCACTTCCACGAAAGCGATGGTCCGGCCGCGACGCGCCACAATGTCGATCTCGCCGCCGCGAATGCGATAGCGGCGGTCGAGGATGGCGTAGAATTTGGCTCTCAGGAAAAGCGCCGCGATCGTCTCGGCGCGCAGCCCGCCGCGATGGCGGGCGCGCCTTTCTTCCGCGTCGCTCACTCGCGCGTCTCGCTCTCGCGCTCGGCGGCGAGCTTGATGGCTCGCGCATAGACCTCGCGGCGCGGCCTTCCGGTGGAGGCGGAGACGACGCTGGCGGCGTCCTTCAGCGAATGGGCGGCGAGCGCCTCCTCGAGCTTGGCGTCGAGCTCCGCCTCGCTCGTCGCCTCGGCGTCCGCGCCGGGCGGGGCGATCAGCACGACGATCTCGCCGCGCGGCGGCTCCTCCTCGCGCAGAGCGGCGGCGAGCGCGTCGAGCTTGCCGCGCCGCACCGATTCATAGAGCTTGGTCAGCTCGCGGGCGATGGCCGCGTCGCGCGGGCCGAGCACGGCGGCGGCGTCCTCCAGCGTCTCGGCGACGCGCTTGGGCGATTCGAAGAACACGAGAGTGCCGGGAATGCGCGCGAGCTCGGCGAGGCGCGCTCGTCGCGGCCCGCCCTTATGCGGCAAAAATCCCTCGAAAAAGAAGCGATCCGTCGGCAGGCCGGCGACGACGAGCGCCGCCAGCACGGCGGAAGGGCCGGGGACCGATGTGACCTTGATCCCCTTCTCCAGCGACTCGGCCACGAGCTTGAAGCCGGGGTCGGAGACCAGCGGCGTGCCGGCGTCGGAGACCAGCGCGAGCGCTGCCCCGGCCTCCAGCCGCGCGATGAGATGCGGCCGCATCACATGGGCGTTGTGCTCGTGATAGGCGACGAGCGGCGTCGAAATCCCATAATGGGCGAGCAAAGTCTTGGTGACGCGCGTGTCCTCCGCCACGACGGCGTCGGCCGCCGCCAGAGTCGACAAGGCGCGGAAGGAAATATCCTTCAGATTGCCGATCGGCGTCGCGACGAGATGCAGCCCGGGCGCGATTTTCTCCGCCTCCGCTCGCAGGCCGAAAGCGGTATAAGCCGCCGGCGTCGTCACTTTTCCCTCGCTCATGGCCCGCCTCTCTGCCGATGCGTTCGATGAATCGTCCGTATGTTCTTTTTACAGAACATGGAAAGCGCGTTCAAGGCCGCAATTTCCCCGCAAAATTCCATTTTATTTCAATTTAGGGGTTGCCGTGCGCTTTCCGCAATCGCGTATAAGACGGCGATTTCATCGGGCCGTTCGAGCGGGAGGCTTCCATTGGTCATGGGTAGGCGGAACAGGTTTCGGCGGGGCGGCGCTGCGGCGTCGGCGCGCCTCGTCTGCGCCTTGGCTGCGGCGTCCTTTCTCAGCGCCTGCAATCCCACGGCGGGGCCCGGCGTTCCGGGCGCTCCCGATCTGCGGCTCTCGGCGCCGCTCGGCAAGGTGGAGGTCGGCCAACTCAATGAGGGCGAGCTGATCGGCAGCGGCGCGACGCGCATAGCGCTGATCGTGCCGCTCTCCATGGCCTCCGGGCCGAGCCAGGTGGGCGCCTCGCTGCTGAACGCCGCCAAGCTCGCCTATGCCGACAGCGGCGCCAATGATGTGACCATTCTGGTCAAGGACGATCATTCGACGCCCGCCGGCGCCGCCCAGGCCGCGCAAAACGCGATAAACGAGGGCGCGGAGATCGTCATCGGCCCCGTCTTCGCCAGCGGCGTGAGGGAGGCGGCGCGCGTCGCCCGCGGCGCGGGCAAGCCGATCATCGCTTTCTCGACCGATTCCTCCGTCGCCGGCAAGGGCGTCTATCTCCTGTCCTTCCTGGTCGAGGGCTATGTCGAGCGCATCGTCGATTTCGCCGCGCAGCGCGGCAAGAAATCCATCGCCGCGCTCGTGCCCGAGAATGATTATGGCACTGTGGCGCTAGCGCAATTCCAGCAGAGCGCGGCCAATCACGGCATGCGCGTGCTGACGATCGAGCGCTACAAGCCCGGCGCCGTGCAGCCTTCAGTGCAGCGCATCGCCCAGGCGGCCGAGCAGATCGACGCTCTCTTCATCCCCGAGCAGGCCGAGGCTATGGGCGCCGTCTCGCAGGAATTGCAGGCGGCGCATATCGACACAAAGCGCATTCAGGTGCTCGGAACCGGCCTCTGGAATGACGCCCGCGTGCTGAAGCTTCCGGCGCTGCAAGGCGCCTGGTTCGTCGCGCCGGAGAACGCCGGCTTCAACTCCCTGGCGCAGCGTTACCGCGCCAAGTTCAACACCGATCCGGCCCGCATAGCGACGCTCGCTTATGACGCCGTGTCGCTGGCCATAGCTTTGTCGCGCAGCCAGGGCTCGCAGCGCTATTCGGACAATGTGCTGGTCAATCCGTCGGGCTTCAACGGCGCCGATGGCGTGTTCCGCTTCAAGGCCGACGGCATGAACGAGCGCGGCCTCTCCGTGCTGGAGATTTCCGGCGGCGCCGCCAAGGTGCTCTCGCCCGCGCCGCGGACGTTTACCGGGAATGGGGCGTAGGTTCCTCGGGGAAGTGCAATCACCCTCGCCCTCATGCTGAGGAGGTCGCGCAGCGACCGTCTCGAAGCACGAGGGTGAGTTCCAGACGGCGGCGCATGAAGGTTTCCTCGTCCTTCGAGACGCCTGCTGCGCAGGCTCCTCAGGATGAGGAAACCTTCACCCGACGGCGCTGCGCCTCACGCCACTTTCGAGAAATCCGCCACCTGCAGCATGGCCTCGCGCAGCTCCGCGAGCAGGCGCAGGCGGTTGAGGCGCACTTTCGGATCGTCGCAATTCACCGTCACCGCCTCGAAGAAGTCGTCGACCGGCTCGCGCAGCTTGGACAGCGCCTGCATAGCGCTCTCGAAATTCTCCTTGTCCAGCCGTTCCGAAGTCTCCTCCCGCGCGCGCTTGATGGCGGCGGCGAGCTTATGCTCGGGCAGTTCCATGCGCAGATTGGGATGGTGCGGCTCGTCATAGGCGCCGGCGCCGTCCTTCTTCTCCTCGATCTTGAGAATATTGGCGGCGCGGCGGAAGCCGGCGAGCAGATTCTTGCCGTCGTCGGTGTCGAGGAATTTCCCCAGAGCCTCCACCTTGCGCGTGATGGTGAGCAGATCGTCCGGCATTTGCGCGCTCCCTTCTCGAGACTGCGCCGAGGCCGAGGCCCCGAGCGCCGCATCGATGAGGTCATATCGTGCGCCGCGATCGCGAAGGTAGACCTTCAGGCGATCGATGAAGAAGGCGAGGAGATCGGCCGCATTGGCGGCCAGCAGTGGCGGCAGCGTCTCGCGCAAGAAAATCTCGGCGGCAGGCGAGGGCGCCTCGGCGCCCGCCTCTCTGCCGACGGCGTGAAGCTGCTTCTCTATGTCGCGGCGCAGATGCGCCTCGGCGTCGGCCGAGAGAGTCGCGGCGCCATTCGGCGAGAGGTCCGAGGCGACGCGATTGACCTCGCTCGTCACCAGCTCGCGCAGCGGCGTGCGCGCCGCGAGCCAGACCGGCCATTGCGCGGCGGCAAAGGCTTCGCGCAGCGGTAGCCGCAGCTCATTCTCGAGCGCGAGGCGGATGACGCCCAGCGCCGCTCTCCGTAGCGCATAAGGGTCCTTGCTCCCGGTCGGTTTCTCGTCGATCGCCCAAAAGCCGACGAGCGTGTCGAGCTTGTCGGCGAGCGCCACGGCGATGGACACCGGGCTCGTCGGAATACGGTCCGCCGGCCCTTGCGGCTTGTAATGCTCCTCGAGCGCCGCGGCGACCTCTGCGTCCTCGCCCTGCGCGGCCGCGTAATAGCGGCCCATCAGGCCTTGCAGCTCGGGGAACTCGCCGACCATTTCGGTGACGAGATCGGCCTTGGCGAGCGTCGCCGCCCGCGCGGCCTTGTCCGCATCGGCGCCGACGATAGGCGCCAGCTCGCGCGCCAGCGTCTCTATGCGCTTCACGCGCTCGCCCTGTGTCCCGAGCTTTTCGTGGAAGACGATATTGTCGAGCTTGGGCAGGCGCTCGCCGAGCGGCGTCTTCAGATCGGTCTCATAGAAAAATTTCGCGTCCGACAGACGCGCGGCGATGACGCGCTGATTGCCGCCGACGATCGTCTCGCCGCCATCGCTCGCCTCTATGTTCGAGACGAGGATGAAGCGATTGGCGAGCCCGCCGTCATGGCGCTTCAGCACGAAGCATTTTTGATTGACGCGAATGGTCGTGCGAATGACCTCGGGCGGAATGGAGAGAAAGCTCTCGTCGAAAGCGCCCATCAGCGTCACCGGCCATTCGACGAGGCCGGCGACCTCCTCGAGCAGCGCGGCGTCCTCGATGAGCTCGAGCCCCAGCGCCATGGCGAGATTGCGCGCGTCATGCAGGACGATGTCGCGTCGGCGCGCGGCGTCGAGCACGACCTTCGCCTTCTCGAGCGCGGGAACGTAATCGTCGAAGCGCTTCACCGCGAAAGGCGCCGGCGCCAGGAAGCGATGGCCGTGGGAGAGATCGCCGCTCTCGATTCCGTCGACAGAGAAGCGCACCACATCCGGAGTCTCCATCTCGGTCCCGAAAGTGGCGAGGATGGATTGCAGCGGCCGCACCCAGCGCAACGAATCGAGCCGCGTCGAGGCCTTGCCCCAGCGCATGGATTTCGGCCAGGGGAAGCTCTTCACAATGCCCGGCAGCAGATCCGCCAGCACCTCGATCGTCTCGCGCCCGGCGCGCTCGATGACGGCGACGTAGAACTCGCCTTTTTTGGCGTCCTTCTCGATCTTCGCCTCGTCGATCGACGCGAGGCCGGCGCTCTTCAGAAAGCCCTGAATGGCGGCCTCCGGCGCGCCGACGCGCGGCCCCTTCTTCTCCTCGCGCGTATCCGGCTGGCGGCCGGGCAGGCCGGCGATATGCAGCGCCAGCCGGCGCGGCGTCGCATGAGCGGCCGCGCCCTCATAGGTCAGCCCCTTTTCGGCGAGCGCGCCGCAGACCAGCCGCTGCAGATCATCGGCCGCCTGACGCTGCATGCGGGCGGGGATTTCTTCGCTGAAGAGTTCGAGGAGAAGGTCGGGCATGTGGAGTTTTTGCCTTCGGTGTTCCTTTGCCCCCTCCCTCACCCTCCCCCGCTTCGCGGGAGAGGGGGCGGCGGGCGTCGCGCGAAATTTCGATGAAGCGCCGAATCTTCTCCCTCTCCCGCGTGAGCGGGGGAGGGCCGGGGAGGGGGCTATCTCACAAAGGCTCCTCGGAGGCGAGCGCGTCGCTCGCCGGCGCCGGCGTCTCGAGCAGATAGCGTTCCACATCCAGCGCCGCCATGCAGCCGAGACCGGCGGCCGTCACCGCCTGGCGATAGGTCTCGTCGGCCACGTCGCCCGCCGCGAACACGCCAGGAATATTGGTGTTGGTCGTGCCCGGCTGCACGGCGATATAGCCGGAGGGCTTCAGCTCCAGCTGGCCGACGAACAGCTCCGAGGCCGGCTGATGGCCGATGGCGATGAAGACGCCATCCACATCCAGAGTCTGCGTCGCGCCGGTCTTCACGTTCTTCACGCGCGTCTGCGTGACCGAGGGCGGGGCGCTGCCGCCCAAAATCTCGTCGATGGCGTGATCGAAGAGGATTTTGACATTGGGCCGCGCGGCGAGCCGCTCCTGCAGCACGCGCTCGGCGCGGAAAGAATCGCGGCGATGCACCACCGTCACCTCGGCGGCGATCTGCGAGAGATAGAGCGCCTCCTCGACCGCCGTATTGCCGCCGCCGACGACCAGCACCTTCTTGCCGCGGAAGAAGAAGCCGTCGCAAGTGGCGCAGGCGGAGACGCCATAGCCCTTGAACGCCTCCTCGCTGGGAAGGCCGAGCCATTTGGCCTTGGCGCCGGTCGCGATGATGAGCGCGTCCGCCGTGTAGAGCGTTCCCGAATCGCCCAATAGCTCGAAGGGGCGCTTGTCGAGCCGCGCCTCGACGATATGGTCGGAGACGAGCTTGGCGCCGACATGCTCCGCCTGCGCGCGCATCTGATCCATCAGCCACGGGCCTTGGATCGGCTCGGCGAAGCCGGGGTAATTCTCCACATCTGTGGTGATCATGAGCTGGCCGCCCTGATCGAAGCCGGCGATGACCACGGGCTCGAGCATGGCGCGCGCCGTGTAGATCGCCGCCGTATAGCCGGCGGGGCCGGACCCCAGCACGATGACGCGGGCGTGCAGGCGGCCTTTATCGTCTGCGGACATGAAGAGGCTCTTTGCGAATGTCTCCGCGCGGACGGCGCGGCGCGTTCGGATGGGCGCAATCTAGCCATTATGCGTTGCGCCGCAACCGCTCCTGATCTTCGGGCGACTCGCGAATTTATTACGAAGCGCGCGAGCCATGAAGCAATACGGGGGCCGCCCCATGGAAGGCCGCGAAGCGGCGGGCGATCTCTTCGGCGATGGCCGGCGTCTCGTTCAGCGGCTCGTAACGCCAATGCTCGAGCCGTCCGCGCCACCGGCGCAGCGCGCCGCGCTGCTCGAGGGCGTCGAGAAAAGCGGCGATCTTGGCGGCGCCGCCCTCCGGCTCGAAGACATGAACCGGCGCGCCGGTCGCGGCCGCCTCGGCGACCATATTGACGCTATCGGCCGTCACCAACAGCGCCTGCGCGCCGGCGAGGATGGAAACATACGGATTCTCGCCTTTCCCCGCCCAAAGAAAGGCGCGCGTTTCCTTCTCCCGCACGCGGGAGAAGGCAGTCCTCGCGGCAGCGAGGGTCGGATGAGGGCCCCCGAGCCGCTCGCGCAAAGCCTCGACCAAGGGCGCCGGAGTTCGCCGCGAGACCGTCGCGGCGATACTCCAGCCTTGGTCCAGCATGGCGCCGACGGCTGCGAGAAGCCGTTCCGCATCTCGCTCCGAAAACCGAAAATGCCGGCTATCCCCCCCGATGAGCAGCCCCACTCTCGGCTCCGGCAGCGCTGCGACCCTCGGATCGAGCGCGGCGCACGCTTCGGCGAGGCGCTGCGGCGTCAGCCGATTCGCCGGCGCGAGTGGGGCGATGACATTTTCGCCCGTGAGCCGGTCGTGGCGCGGCGCGACGATGACATCCGCCGTTCCGAGCCCGCTGGCCGGGCGGTTCACATAGACGGTGAAGATCGCGCCACCCGAGGCGCGCTTCACATGGCGCAGATAGGGAATGGTCCGCCGTCCGCAGGCGATGACGAGATCGGGATAGGGCGGGGCGAGGAGCTTCGCCTCGCGCGGGTCGATCGGGCCGAAAGGCGCGAGCGCGGCGATGAGCCCGCTCGGGGCGAGGCGAATGAGGCGGGGGGAGAGGCCGAGGGCCTCCGCTATGCCGAGGCTCTGGACCTCGTGGCCGGCGCGGCCGTCGGAGAGGACCCAGGCGGAGGTAGGGCGGGGCCGTGGGGTTCTCCCTTCTCCCGCTTGCGGGAGAAGGTGGCCCGGCGAAGCCGGGTCGGATGAGGGTCCATGCCGCTCATCAGAATGTCGGGCAAATCGACGATTCGGCTCTTCTGGAGGCGCCCTCATCCGACCCTCGCTGACGCGAGGGCCACCTTCCCCCACGCGCGGGAGAAGGGGAGCGCGCTGCTTGCCGCTCAGACGAAAGCGACCTTCAAAATCTCATAGCTCTTGCCGCCGCCCGGCGTCTTCACCTCGACCGTGTCGCCGGCCTTCTTGCCGATCAGCGCGCGGGCGATGGGGGAGGCGATGGAGACGCGGCCGTTCTTTACATCGGCCTCGGGCTCGCCGACGATCTGATAGGCCTTCTCTTCCTCGGTGTCCTCGTCGACGACCGTGACCGTCGCGCCGAACTTCACCGTATTGCCGGTGAGCTTGGATACGTCTATGACCTCGGCGCGGGAGAGCTTGTCCTCGAGCTCGGCGATGCGGCCCTCGTTCAGCGACTGGGCCTCTTTCGCGGCGTGATATTCAGCGTTTTCCGAGAGATCGCCATGGGCGCGCGCCTCGGCGATCGCCTGGATGATGCGCGGACGTTCGATCTGCTGGCGCTGACGCAGCTCCTCGTCGAGAGTCGCGTAGCCGGCGGCGGTCATGGGCACCTTGTCCACCATGTCTCTTGCTCTTTCGCTCCTGGATGGTCCTGACCCGGTCAATAAAATTCCCGGCGCCCCCGAAGCAGCGCGAGCTGCGGCGGACGGTCGGACTTCCTTCGACATGAACGAGCCGCGGATGCGGCGGCCTTCACTTATATTCGCGCGGCGCGAGGTCACGCATTCGACGCGAAATAGTCCTGAAGGGCGCGGACTTCGAGATCTCCCGATACATAGGCCCTGATGCTCTGGACTGCTGCGATCGCGCCGGCCAGAGTCGTATAATAGGGGACTTTATGCAATAGCGCAGCTTGGCGCAAGGAACGAGAATCCGCCAGCGCCTGAGCGCCTTCGGTCGTGTTGAACACCAGCTGAACCGAGCCGTTCTTGATGGCATCCACAATATGCGGGCGCCCTTCCGACACTTTGTTGAGCTTTTGCGCCGGCACGCCCTGCTCCTGCAGATAGCGCGCCGTGCCGCCTGTCGCCACCACCGTGAAGCCGAGGCTCACCAGCTGCTGAACCGCCGGTATGACGCGCGGCTTGTCGGCGTCGCGCACCGAGACGAAGACGGTTCCCTGGCGCGGCACTTTTGTGCCGCCGCCGAGCTGGCTCTTGGCGAAGGCCGCCTCGAAGCTGCGGTCGAGGCCGATGACCTCGCCGGTCGAGCGCATCTCCGGCCCGAGCACGGTGTCGACGCCGGGGAAGCGCGCGAAGGGGAAGACCGATTCCTTCACGCCGACGTGATTCGGCGCGCGGGTGGGCAGAGTGAAGGCCGAGAGCTTCTCCCCGGCCATGATGCGCGCCGCGATCTTGGCGATAGGCGCGCCGACCACCTTGGCGACGAAGGGCACCGTGCGCGAGGCGCGCGGATTGACCTCCAGAACGAAGATTTCGCCGTCCTTCAGCGCATATTGGACGTTCATGAGCCCGATGACGCCGAGCGCCTTGGCGAGCTGGATCGTCTGCCGCTCGAGCTCCGCCACCATCTCCGCCGAGAGCGAGCGCGGCGGCAGCGAGCAGGCCGAATCGCCGGAATGAATTCCCGCTTCCTCGATATGCTCCATCACGCCGGCGATGGCCGCCTCCTCGCCATCGGCGAGGCAATCGACGTCCACCTCTATGGCGTCGGTGAGATAGCGGTCGAAGAGCAGCGGATTCTTGCCGAGAACCGTGTTGATCTGCCCGGTCTTGTCATTGGGATAGCGCGCCTTGACGTCCGACGGCACGAGGCTCGGCAGCGTGCCGAGCAGATAATCATCGAGCGCATTCTGGTCGCGGATGATCGCCATGGCGCGCCCGCCCAGCACATAGGAGGGCCGCACCACCAGAGGCAGGCCGAGCTCGCCGGCGACGAGCCGCGACTGCTCCACCGAATAGGTGATGCCATTCTTCGGCTGCTTCAATCCGAGCTTGTCGAGCAGGCGCTTGAAGCGGTCGCGATCCTCGGCGAGGTCGATCGAATCGACCGGCGTGCCGAGAATGGGCAGGCCCGCCGAGCTCAGCGCATGGGCGAGCTTCAAGGGCGTCTGGCCGCCATATTGGACGATGACGCCATGCAATGTCCCATTGCTGCGCTCGACGTCCAAAATCTCCTCCACATCCTCGGCCGTCAGCGGCTCGAAGTAGAGACGATCGGAGGTGTCGTAATCCGTCGACACGGTCTCGGGATTGCAATTGATCATGATGGTTTCATAGCCCGCGTCGGCGAGCGCGAAGCAGGCGTGGCAGCAGCAATAGTCGAATTCTATGCCCTGGCCGATGCGATTCGGCCCGCCGCCGAGAATGACGACCTTGCGCCGATTCGACGGCCGCGCCTCATTGGCCGGCGCGCCGAGAAAAGGCGTCTCATAGGTCGAATACATATAGGCGGTGGGCGAGGCGAATTCCGCCGCGCAAGTGTCGATGCGCTTATAGACCGGCCGCACGTCGAGCGCCCGCCGCGCCGCGCGCACTTCCTTCTCGCCGGCGCCGGTGAGCGTGGCGAGGCGCGCGTCGGAGAAGCCTGCGAATTTCAAGGCGCGGAAATTGTCGGCGTCCTTGGGCAGGCCGAAGGCGCGCACTCTGGCCTCCAGCGCGACGATCTCCTCGATCCGCGCGATGAACCAGGGGTCGATCTTGCAGGCTTCGTGAATCTCCTGCGGATCCATGCCGAGCCGCAGCGCCTGGCCGACGACGAGCAGCCGATCCGGCGTCGGCGTGCCGAGCGCGGCGCGCAGCACGTTCATATCGTCACCGCGGCCCATGCCGTCGATCTCGATCTCGTCGAGGCCGGAGAGGCCGGTCTCCAGCGAGCGCAGCGCCTTTTGCAGCGATTCGGCGAAATTGCGCCCGATCGCCATGGCCTCGCCGACGGATTTCATCGCCGTCGTCAGAATGGGCTCGGCGCCGGGGAATTTCTCGAAAGCGAAGCGCGGAATTTTGGTGACGACATAATCGATCGTCGGCTCGAAGGAGGCCGGCGTCGCGCCGCCCGTTATGTCATTAGCGATCTCGTCCAGCGTGTAGCCGACGGCGAGCTTGGCGGCCACCTTGGCGATAGGGAATCCCGTCGCCTTCGACGCCAGCGCCGAGGAGCGTGACACGCGCGGATTCATCTCGATGACGATCATGCGGCCCGTGGCTGGATCGACCGCGAATTGCACATTCGAGCCGCCGGTTTCGACGCCGATCTCGCGCAGCACGGCGAGCGAGGCGTCGCGCATGATCTGATATTCTTTGTCGGTCAGCGTCAGGGCAGGAGCGACGGTGATGGAATCGCCCGTATGCACGCCCATGGGATCGATATTCTCGATCGAGCAGACGATGATGCAATTGTCCGCTTTGTCGCGGACGACCTCCATCTCATATTCTTTCCAGCCGATGACGCTCTCTTCGATCAGCACCTCGGTGGTCGGCGAGGCGTCCAGGCCCCGCTCGATAATGTCGATGAACTCCGCCTTGTTATAGGCGATGCCGCCGCCGGTGCCGGCCAGAGTGAAGGACGGCCGGATGATCGCCGGCAGGCCGATATCCTCCAGCGCCTCCAGCGCCTCGGTCAGGCCCTTGGAAATGTAGCGTCGCTTGCGCTCCGGCTCATCCGCTTCCCAGCGGCGACGAATATCGGCGATCGCCTTCTGCTTCTCCTCGGCGGAGAGGGCGGAGGCCTCGATCTCGGCGATATCGGCGTTGCGCTTGGCCTTGTCGGAGGTCTTGACGTCGGTGGCGTTGGCGAGGCGCGAGCGCGGCGTCTCGAGGCCGATTTTCGTCATCGCCTCGCGGAACAATTCGCGATCCTCGGCCTTGTCTATGGCCTGGGCGTTGGCGCCGATCATCTCGACGTCGAATTTCTCCAGCACGCCCATACGCTCGAGCGAGAGCGCGCAATTCAGCGCCGTCTGGCCGCCCATGGTGGGCAGCAGCGCGAAGCCGCCGGGCGCGGCGTAGCGCTCCTTCTCGATGATCTTGGCGACGATCTCGGGCGTGATCGGCTCGACATAGGTCCGATCCGCCATATCGGGATCGGTCATGATCGTCGCGGGATTGGAATTGACGAGGACGATTCGATAGCCCTCGGCGCGCAGGGCTTTGCAGGCCTGAGTGCCGGAATAGTCGAATTCGCAGGCCTGGCCGATGACGATGGGGCCGGCGCCGATGATCAGAATGGTCGAGATGTCTGTTCGCTTCGGCATGTCGGTCCGTCTGTCATCCTTTCGTCGCGGGACGCTCCCCAGAATGGGGGAGAGCGCGCGTCTTGTCGTCTATCGGGGCGCCGGCGCGCACAAAAAAAGGCCGCGCTGCAGCCTTTCCAAGGTCCAGCGCGCCCTCCCTAGAGACGAGATCGAGCGGGGCGGTCGGCCCGGCCCGGCGGTCGGCCGTGTGTTAGACGAGAATCTGCGGAAGGGAAAGGGGCAGGGAGGCCGACTGGCGAAGAGTCAGCGTGGATTGGCCGGCCCGCCCACCTGAATCCGCGCCGTGACGTGCTGAAGGACCGTCCGATTCTCGAGGTGATAGGCGACGTTCAGCACGAAGCTGTCGTAGCCGGTGAAATTATGCTCGGGCGTGTAGGTCACGATCGTCGCATAGCCGGGCTGGCCCTGGCAGTGCCGCACCGGCGCCTGCCCCTCGCCAATGGTCAGCGTCCCATGCTCGGGATGCTGCGGCGACACCACCGTCGCCCGCTGCGCGAGCCGATAATTCGGCACGCCCTGGCAATTCACTCGGAAGGAATGAAAATAAAAGACGGTCGGCGTGTTGGGCTGCGTCAAGCGGGTGAGCAGCGCGTCTCGGGCCGCCGCCGGCGCCGCGGGCAGCGTTGCGGCGGCGAGGAGCGTGAGAGCGACAGCGCGCGCAATGAGCCGACAATTCATGACGTTCTCGGAAATAGACGAAACGAGAAGTCATTATATCGAATTTATGTATTAGTCCAGCTCAGGCCTCGCCGTCGTCGGCCACGGGCTTGTCTGGATTTCCGCGCTTTTCGCTCAGGCTCTGCGGAACGGGCCTGGAAGCTTCTGCGGCGCGGCGATCCGCAATTGCTGGTTGACGTTCATGCGTCCGAACACGACTTCGATCGCCGAGGGAGCGACGCCGAACTCGCCGGCGAGAAAGCGAACCATATGATCGGTCGCCCGGCCTCGCCGCGGCGCCGTGGTCACGCTGACCTCGAGCTGATGGCCTCTGGGCTTGCCGATGGCGTCGCGACTGGCGGCCGGCCGTCCCAATATGTTGACCACCAGCGTCTCGCCGTCCCACCAGAAAAAGCGCTCGTCCTCCGCCGATTTGCGCGTCACCGATCGGCTCCCGGCCGCGGCGGCGAATCGACGCGCGTGGCGAGCCAGATCACATGCCGCGCGCCGCCGCCTCCGCGATGGGCCCGCGCCTTCGCCTCCTCGACGCGAAAGCCGGCCTTGCGCAGACGCGCGGAAAACGCCTGGTCGGGCGCGCAGGACCATACGGCAAGCACGCCGGCCGGACGCAGTGCGGCGCGCGCCGCCCGCAGTCCCTCCTCGCCATAGTGCCCGCCATTGGAATCGCGCGTCAGGCCCTCGGGGCCATTGTCGACGTCGAGGAGAACGGCGTCATAGGCGCCGCGGCCGGAGCGAATCGTCTGGCCGACGTCCTCCACTTCTATGTCGAGACGCGGATCGGCCAGGCTGTCGCCGAAAACCTCGGCCATCGGCCCACGCGCCCAGGCCACGACGGCGGGCACGAGCTCGGCGACGGTGATCCGCGCCTGGGGGCCGAGGGCGCCGAGCGCGGCGCGCAAGGTGAAGCCCATGCCGAGCCCGCCGATGAGCGCGCGCGGCTGCGCCCGGCCGGCGATTTTCGCGCAGGCGAGCGTGGCCAGCGCCTCCTCCGAGCCGCTGAGGCGGCTGTTCATCAGCTCATTATTGCCGAGCATTATGGAGAATTCCGCGCCGCGCCTCTTGAGCCGCAGCTCGCCCGCGCCGCCAGGGACGGGGGCCGTATCGAGCAGGGTCCAGGGGATCACGGGAGGGGCTCGTCCTTCGAGGTTGCGCGGCGTTTCAGCGGCGCGGTGATAGCGCGAGGCGAGATTCGGCGTCCAGCGCGGCGAAGGCGGAATGGCCCACGAAAGTGGGCGCGGCCCGGCTCGACGCGGCGCTGCGCGTCCGAATTCAAAGCATTGGCGCCTCATTGGCGCGTCGTCCCATCGACTAGAAATTCGCCATGAACTCGGCTATAGGACGAAAAAATATCTCTGTTCGCCGCGCGGATTGCGGCCGGCGCGACGAACGGATTTCCCGATCGGAGTCCGCCTATCCATGTCGCTCGAGCCATTCGGATATATTCCTCTCTCCCTTCTCGCCTGGGCTGCGCAGATGGTCGCGTTCCACGGGATCGGCTACGCATTCGAATGGTGCGATTCGACCGGTCGGCTGAAGCGCTTCAAGGTGCGCGAGCTCGATCGCATGAGCTATCGCGAGCTGCTGCCGCGCGTCTTGCTCAACCAGACGACGATTCTTCTGCCCTCCATGCTGGCGGTGGAATATTTCGGCCTCGGCTTCGTCGGCGCGCCGCATCTGACCTGGACCGCGCTCGTCCTGACCATGATCGGCATGCTGATCGGCCATGACATCGTGCAATATGTCGCGCATCGCCATTTGCTGCATCATCCGGCGCTGATGAACCGGCTCGGACATGCGCTGCATCACCAGACCGGCGCCAGCAAGGCGATCAGCGCCTGCTATCAGTCCGGCGCGGATTTCTTCTTCGAGATCGTGCTGCCCTATCTTCTGCCGCTGGTTCTCGTCGGCGGCGGCGGCGCCAGCGTCGCTTTTCATCTGTGGACGACCAGCCTCGGCGCGCTCGGCGGGCTCTATGAGCATTCCGGCTATGATTTCGGCCTCGCCTTCCGCGATCCGGCGGCGACCGGCTGGCGCAAGCGGCTCAACGCCGCGCTGGAACATCTCACCTCCAGCGCGGCGCACGGCTTCCACCATACGCGCGGCAATGTGAGCTTTTCCGACGGCTTCGGCACCCCGGGCATTTGCGACACCCTGTTCAAGACGCGTTGGGATCTCGTGCCGGAGCGCGTGCGCCAGAGAGCGCGCGCGGCGGCGACGTCGGCCTGAGCTCGGCGAGGCGAGAAGCCGGCTCTTCGTCAATTGGTCAGCAGAACGCCGGTGGCCTGCGCGGTCGAATCATTGGCTGCGCATGTCACCGACATGACGGCGTCGTTATAGTCGTAGTCGTCGGTGTTTCCGCCCATGTCGTTCCATGCATAATAGAGCGTCTTGCCTGCCGCCGCCGCACAATTGAGCGCCGCATAGCTCGGCAAAGAGGAGAGGCAGGAGCCGCTGACCAGCGACGACAGGCTGGTGACGACCTGAAGGCTGCAGTTTTTCGTCACGGTCGGATAGGCCGATTTGCTCGGCGGCGACAGATGCGAATAGAAATAATGCGTCGAGCCCTGCGCGCCGCCATAGCCGTTGGACCCGTAGCCGCTGCGTCCGCCGGTGACATTGTAGAGGGCCAGTCCCAATTTCTGGCCGGCGGTGAGCGTCACCTTGATCGTGCCGGAAGTGGAGCCGCCGGTATTGCTGAAAAGCTTGGTGAGATTGGAGGTCGAGGGCGCCGAGCCGTCGCTCGGGACGATGTAATAATAGAGCGTGTTGGCGTCCAAGGCGCTGGAGTTGAACTGCGATAGGGCGATGCTCGCCGTATAGACGAAGTTTTTCGCGGTCGCCGTCACCGATATCGGCGCATTGGCCATGATGGCGCCCAGCATCTGGCTCTTGGCCGTGGCCGAGGCCGTCACCGTGACGATATAGGCGGTGGTCGAACTGCTGGCGCTGGCTGTCGATGTCGTCGCCGAATAGCTGACGGAGGCCGAGGCGCTGGGCAGGAGCGCGACGGCGCCGGCCATATAGGCTTTGGCGGCCGTGACCGCGGCGGCGCTGGTCGAGGAGGAGACATAGGCCGTCGCGCCCGCCAAGGCCGCCTGATCGACGGCGTTCTGCAATCGGGAACGAATCGCGAAGGCGCTCGCCAAATTGACGCCGGCCCCGATCAGCAGAGCGAGCGGCAGCAGCACGGCGGCGAACAGCAGGACGGCCGCGCCGCGGCGATCCGCGCGGAAGCGGGCGAATGTCGATTTTTTTTCAGTCATGGCTCACCTTCGTTCCGTTGCGTGGCTTGGCGACCGCGATCGCCGAGAAAGAGAATGTCGAGGGCAGCACGTAGGAGACGGGGGCCGCATAGGCGTATGTCGCCTGCACCACGATGGCGCTGTCGCCGGAGGTCGGCGTGTAGGTCGTCGCCAGGGTCGGCGCATTGGTCGTCGCGGAGGCGGAGCCGCAGCTCGTGTCTTGCCAGTCTTTCGCCCGGCCGCTGCTCGAATAGACGACGCTCGTCACCGCGGCTTTGAAGCCGGAGCTCTTCAGCGGCGAAAGCGCCATTTGCGCGCCCGAGCAGAGATTGGACATGATCGTCGTGGAGATGCTCGTCTGCTGGGAGACGATATCCGCCAAGGTCTGCGTCGCCAGCCGCACCTTCCAGCTCGCGCGAATGAGCCGCGTCGCCTCGAAGGCGCCGAGAGTGAGCATGAGAGCGACCGGCGCGATCAGCGCGAATTCGACGAGCGCGACGCCGCCGTCGTTTCGAGGCGGGCGGCTCATGAATAGGGCTCGTTCTGGAAGGCGACCGTCGACAGAATCAGCAGATAGCCGTTCTTGCCGAAGAAAGCCGAGAGCCAGGGAGCGAACAGCGTCCGCGTGAAGCCGACCTGCACCAGCACGTCCGATCCCCCCGAGCCGATGGAAAAGCTCGTATTGGTCAGCGCATTGGAGCTGTCGGTCGTGATGGTTGTCGAAAGGGCGGAGAAGCTCGTCCCCGATTGGACCGAATATTTGATCGAGGAGCAGGGGACGACGGCGTAGAGATAGCCGCAGAGCTTCGTCTTGAAGGCGGCCGAAGTCGTCGTCGCGCCGATCTTGACGCTGCGCGCCGCGCGCAAAGTCGCGCTGTCCAGCACGCTCTGCGCGAGCAGGGTCATGCCGAGATCGATCCATACGACCAGGATCAAAACGAAAATCGGCGCGATGAACGCGAATTCGACCGCCGTCGCGCCGCTTCGACTTTCGAAGAAGGCGGCGCGCTTCTCACATGTTCCCAAAGTGGCCATCATGGCGCTCCGCCGGTGCGTGGGAAATATTCCCACATCATGCGCGACGCGCGTTACCTATGGATTAACGCGGATCCGTCTCGCGGAAGCCCCGTTCCCGCGCCGCCCGCCATAATGTCGCCCGAACTCGCCCGTCATCTGGCCGCGGCGACGAAGCTTCCGCGGTCGCCGCGGTCGCCGGCCGCTCTCTTCTCGCGCGCGCGGCCCGCGCGCTTGTTTTCTCGTGGATCTCTCCGGGTGGCGCGCGCCGGCGATTTGGTCTACAGAAAGTTAACCGCCTACGCCCGATGAGGTCGATCACATGCCGATGATTTTCCGCTCGTCCCGTTATCGCGTCGCGGTTCTCGCCTGCGCTCTGCTCGCGGCGGCGCCGGCTCGCGCGGACATTCTGGACAGCATCACGAGCGGCTTCGGTCTCTTCTCGGGCGAGAAATACAAGACCGAGATTCTGCCCGATATTCCGGCCGAGGATATTTATAATCAGGGCCTCGCTCGCATGGACGCCCATGATTACGAGAACGCCGCCAAAAAGTTCGGCGAGCTCGAGAAGCAATATCCATTCTCGCAATGGGCGCGCAAAGGCCTGCTGATGCAGACTTTCGCGCAATATCAGAAGCCCGCCTATGACGACGCGGTCGCCTCGGCGCAGCGCTACATCGGCCTCTATCCGACCTCTCCCGACACGCCCTACATGTATTATCTCGCGGGAATGTCTTATTATAATCAGGTCCCTGCGGTGATGCAGGATCAGGAGAGCGCGGAGAAGGCGCTGGCCATCTTCACCCAGCTCGTCGAGAAATTCCCCAAGTCGGAATATGTGACCGACGTCAAATACAAGATTCAGGTGGCGCGTGATCAGCTCGCCGCCAAGGACATGACGGTCGGCCGCTTCTATCTGACCCGCAAGAATTATGCGGCCGCGATCAATCGCTTCCACGACGTTCTCGCCAAATATCAGACGACCCGCCACGCCGAGGAGGCGCTGTATCGGTTGACGGAAGCCTATTTCGCCATGGGCGTCGTCAATGAGGCGCAGACGGCGGCGGCCATTCTGGGGCATAATTTCCCCGATTCGTCCTGGTACAAGGACGCGCATGCGCTGCTCGCGACGGGCGGCGTCGCGCCCGAGGAACATCAGGGCTCCTGGCTCTCCAAGATCGGCAAGACGCTCGGCGCCAGCTGAGCGTCCGCAGGGGCGAGCCGAGGGGGCCGGAAGAGTAGAGCGCGCGCATGCTCGTCCGTTTGTCTATTCGCGATATCGTCCTCATCGACAGGCTCGATCTCGAGTTCGCGTCCGGCCTGACCACGCTGACCGGCGAGACCGGCGCCGGCAAATCCATCCTTCTCGACGCTTTCCTGCTGGCGCTGGGCGCGCGCGGCGACGCCTCGCTGGTGCGCGCCGGCGAGGAGCAGGGGCAGGTGACGGCGGCCTTCGATCTGCCGCGCGACCATCCGGCGCTCGCCGCGGCGCGCGAGTTCGGCCTCGACGCCGAGGACGAGCTGGTCTTGCGCCGGGTGCAGACCAGCGACGGCCGCACCCGCGCCTTCGTCAACGACCAGCCGGCGAGCGCCCAGGCGCTGCGCGCCATCGGCGCCTCGCTGGTCGAGATCCATTGTCAGCACGATGATCGCGCGCTCGTCGATCCGAGCGCGCATAGGGCGCTCGTCGACGCGCATGGGGCGCTCGGCGACAGAACCGCGCAGCTGCGCGAGCTGCATGGCGCGCTGCAGCGCGCCCGCCGCGAGCTGGCCGAGGAGGAGGCGCGCGTCGCCAAGGCGCGCGCCGAGGCCGATTATCTGCGCCACGCCAATGAGGAGCTGGAGGCGCTGGCGCCGCAGCCCGGCGAGGAGGCGGCGCTCGCCGAGCGGCGTCAGACCATGCAGCGCTCCGAGAAAGTGGCCGGCGATCTGCGCGACGCGCTCGAGGCTTTTTCCGGCGATCATTCGCCCGCCGGCGAGATCGCCTCCGCCGCGCGGCGGCTGGAGCGGCGCGCGACCCAGGCGCCGCAGCTGATCGAGCCGCCGGCCAAGGCGCTCGCCCATGCGCTGGACGCGCTGTCCCTCGCCGAGCAGGCGCTAGAGCAGGCGCTGCGCGACGCCGATTTCGACCCGCGCGAATTGGAGCGTATCGAGGAGCGGCTGTTCGCGCTGCGCGGCGCCGCGCGCAAGCATCAGACCAGCGTCGATGCGCTGCCGGCGCTGGCCGAGCGTTTCGCCGCCGATCTCGCGGCGCTCGACGCCGGCGAGGCGCGCATCGTCGCGCTGAGCGAGGCAGTCGCCAGAGCGCAGGCCGCCTACGCCGAGGCGGCGGAAAGCCTCTCCGCGGCGCGCCGTGCGGCGGCCAAGACGCTCGACGCTCTGGTGGAGGGCGAGCTGAAGCCCTTGAAGCTGGAAGGCGCGCGCTTTCGCACCGAGATCGTCAGCGATCCGGCGACCGCAGGGCCGGACGGCTATGACCGCGTGGAGTTCTGGGTGCAGACCAATCCGGGCTCGCGGCCCGGCCCGCTGGTGAAGGTCGCCTCGGGCGGCGAGCTCGCGCGCTTCATGCTGGCGCTGAAAGTCGTGCTCGCCGATCGCGGCTCGGCGCCGACGCTCGTCTTCGACGAGATCGACACCGGCGTCGGCGGCGCGGTGGCGGACGCCATAGGACAACGCCTAGCGCGGCTCGCGAAACGTGCGCAAGTGCTCACCGTCACCCATGCGCCGCAAGTGGCGGCGCGCGCCAGCCGGCATTTGCGCATCGCCAAAGGCGCCGTGAAAGGCAAGGCGAAAGACCGTGTGGCGACGCGCGTCGCCGAGCTGGGGGAGGCGGAGCGGCGCGAGGAGATCGCCCGCATGCTCTCGGGCGCCGCCATCACCGACGAGGCCCGCGCGGCGGCCCGCCGGCTGCTGGAAGGGGCAGGCTGAAATCCGTACGGATTCGGGCCGATTTGGCGAAAGCTCGATCTTCAGTTAAGAAGCGCTAACCAAATCGGCTCGGGAGGACGAATGAGACTGGCGATTTGCGCGGCGGCCGCCGCCATGGGCTTTGCGCTCGCGGGCTGCAATTCCTCTTCTCCCGAACGTCAATTCGTCGCCAAGGCGGTCGAAGAGCCGCCGCCGCCGAAGGCGAAGCTCTCGCAGCGCGAGAAGCTGGAGGAGAGCATCTCCCGTTGCGCGCGCACCTATGACATTCCCGCATCGCTGATCCATACCGCCGTCCGCCGCGAGAGCAATTACAATCCCGCCGCCAAGAACGGGCCCTATTGGGGCTTGATGCAGATCCGCTACGACACGGCGCGCAGCGTCGGCTACAATGGCCCGGCCAAGGGCCTGCTGGATGCGGAAACCAATCTCGCCTACGCCGGCGCCTATCTCGCCAACGCCTTCCGCGTCGCCGGCGGCGATGCGCAAAGGGCCATTCAGCTCTACGCCAAGGGCTTTTATTACGAGGCCAAGCGCAAGGGCCTGCTCGGCCAAATGGCCAGCGGGCGCTCCTCCGCCGACGAGAAGAACGAGCCGACGACGACCGTGGCCGAGGCGGAGCCGCCGGTCACTGTGCTGGCCGCGATCGATATTCCGGCGGGCAAGCATGTCAGGCCGGCCGAGCCGCAAGCGCAGCCGGAGCCGGTCATGATGTATACCGAAGCGCAGGCCCCGGTCGCGCTGGAGGAGCAGCCGGCGCAGCAATAGGGCCGAGCGTCAAAAAGCGTCCGGCCAGCGGCGCGCTCCGTGATAGACGCGCAATATGTGAATGGCCTCGTTCTGCACGCGATAAGGAACGAGGTAGGGCGTTCCTGCGACGACAAATTCCCGTGTGCCGAAAATGCGGAAACGGCGTTGTTCCGCTCGTGGTTCCGACATTCCAGAACGTCGCGGCGTGGATGACCGCGACAAGCGCGGTCATGACGCTGGAAACATCTGCTCCTCGCCCTGGTTCGGAGCCTTCGAGCCCGCATGGAGCCCGCGCCCTCGCATTGCCTCCGGCGCCGCGCTGGCCTAAGACAGCCCTCCGCCCTTTTTGAAGCCAGCCCGCGCCGGATGCGAGACGAATCTTTGCCCAAGATCGAGACCGAAACGCTCGCGGATCTGCGCGACGAGATCGACCGCATCGATCGCGAGATGCATGGCCTGCTGATGCAGCGCGGCGAGATCATCGATCGCCTGATCGCGGTGAAGGGCCAGAACGGCGCCTCCGCCTTTCGCCCGGACCGCGAGGCGAAGATGATGCGCGCGCTGGTCTCGCGTCACACAGGCCTGCTGCCGGTGGACACGGTCGAAGGCATTTGGCGCATCATCGTCTCCACCTTCACCTATATGCAGGCGGAATATTCGCTCCACGCCGATGATTCCGGCGGCGACGCCGCCATGCGCGACAGCGCGCGCTTTCACTTCGGCTTCACCGTGCCTTATGTCACCCATCATGGCGCCGGCGCCGTTGTCGCGGCGGTGGCGGGCTCCAAGGGCGATCTCGGCATGCTGCGCTCCGCCGGCGCGCAGGAGGAGGGCGCCTGGTGGACGCGCCTCATCGGCGAGAACGCGCCAAAAATTATCGCGCGCCTGCCTTTCGTCGAGCGGCCCAATCATCCGGCCGGCCTGCCGGTGCTGATCGTCGCCAAGCCGCTGGCCGAGGCCGCCTCGCAGGATATCGCCCTCTATGCGCTCACGTTGCCGAAATGGCATGCGGCCGCGCCGGCGGCGATCGACGCGCTGGCCGGCGAGATTCTCGCCACCGCGCCGCAGGGCGGCGAGCTGTCGCTGCTCGTCGCCGCGCCCGGCCATGTGAAAGCCGCGCAATTTGTGGAAGAGCTGGCGCGCGCCGGCGTCGGCCGGGCCAGCGCGGAGCCGGTCGGCAGCCATGCGGCGCGTTTTGAATTGGACACGGCCCGCAGCGGCGTTTTTGCTCCGAGGAGTTGACGAGATGACCAAACCTGTCGTGCGGCGAAGCGTGCTGGCGATCGACGCTTATGTGCCCGGCAAGAGCGCCGCCCCGGGCGCCGCGCGCGTCTTCAAGCTCTCGGCCAATGAGACGCCGCTCGGGCCGTCTCCCAAAGCCGTGGAGGCGCTGCGCGCGCTGGCCCCGAAGATCGCCGCCTATCCCGACGGCTCGGCGACGCGGCTGCGGCAGGCGATCGGCGCCGCCCATGGGCTCGATCCCGATCGCATCGTCTGCGGCGCCGGCTCCGACGATATTCTCGCTCTGCTCGCGCACGCCTTCATCGAGCCGGGCGACGAGGGGATCTACACGCAGTATGGATTCCTGGAGTATCGCATCGTCATTCTGGCGGCGGGCGGCGTTCCCGTCATCGCGCCGGAGACCGATTACAGAGCGAGCGTCGACGCGATTTTGGAGAGGGTGACGGAGCGCACGAAAATCGTCTTCGTCGCCAATCCCAATAATCCGACCGGGACCTATCTGCCGAAATCCGAGATTCTGCGCCTCGCCGATGCGCTGCCGCCGTATGTCGTGCTCGTCATCGACGCGGCCTATGCGGAATATGTGCGCGCGGAAGATTATTCGGCGGCGCTCGAGCTCGCCTCGACGCGCGACAATGTGGTGACGACGCGCACTTTCTCGAAAATCTACGGTCTCGCGGGGCTGCGTCTCGGCTGGGGCTATGGCTCGGCGCATATAATGGATGCGCTGAACCGGCTGCGCGGCCCGTTCAATGTCAGCGCCGCGGCGATCGAGGCGGGCATAGAGGCCGTGCAGGACAAGGCGCATGTCGAGGCGGCGATCGCGCATAATGCGCGCTGGCTGCCGTTTCTGACGCAGGAGATCGAGGCGCTGGGGCTCGAGGTTCTGCCGAGCGTCGCCAATTTCATCGCCATTCGCTTTCCGGGCGAGGCCGGTCGCACGGCGGCCGACGCCGATCGCTTCCTCACGTCGCGCGGGCTCGTGCTGCGCGCGATCGGCGCTTATGGAATGCCGCAATTTCTGCGGCTGACCATCGGCTCGGAGGAGGCCAATCGCCTCGTCGTCGCGGCGCTCGGCGAATTCACCGCCTCATGGCGCGCGGCGCCGCGGGCTGCGCATGGCTGACCCGCGCGCGCCGATCTTCGAGAAGGTCGCGCTGATCGGCCTCGGCCTCATCGGCTCGTCGATCGCGCGCGGCGCGCGCGCCTATGGCGCCGCGACGCGGATCGTCGCGAGCGACGCCTCGGAAGATGTGCGCGCGCGCGTGCGCGAGCTCGGCATCGCCGATGAAACGACGGCCGATCTCGCTGAAGCCGTGACCGGCGCCGATCTCGTCATTCTCTGCGTGCCGGTCGGCGCTTGCGGCGAGGTTGCGCGTGTTATCGCGGCGCATCTTGCGCCGGGCGCCGTTCTCTCCGACGTCGGCTCGGTGAAGGGCGCCATTGTCGCGCAGGTCGCGCCGCATGTGCCGGCCAGCGCCCATTTCATTCCCGCGCATCCGATCGCCGGCACGGAATATTCCGGGCCCGACGCCGGCTTTGCGACGCTGTTTCAGAATCGCTGGTGCATTCTCACGCCGCAGGACGGTTTCGACGGCGAGGCGGTGGGGAAGCTCTCGGCTTTTTGGACGCGGCTCGGCGCCAATGTCGAGACGATGAGCGCGACGCATCATGATCTCGTGCTGGCGGTGACGAGCCATCTGCCGCACCTCATCGCGTACAATATCGTCGGCACGGCCGCCGATCTCGAGGAGGTCACGCAGTCGGAGGTGATCAAATTCTCGGCGAGCGGCTTTCGCGATTTCACCCGCATCGCCGCTTCCGATCCGACCATGTGGCGCGATATTTTCTTGAACAACAAGGACGCCGTGCTGGAGATGCTCGGCCGTTTCGACGAGGATTTGACGGCGCTGCGCCGCATGATCCGCACCGGCGACGGCGACGGGCTGTTCGCGCTGTTCACGCGCACGCGCGCCATCCGCCGTAGCATCATAGCGCAGGGCCAGGACACGGCGGCGCCGGACTTCGGACGCGCGGCCCCGCGCGAGGAGTGATGCGGAGCGCCCCTCCCTGGAGCGCCCCCTCCCTCACCCTCCCCCGCCGACGCGGGAGAGGGGGCGGCCGGCGCCACGCGAAATCTCGATGAAGCGCGGAGTCTGCTCCCTCTCCCGCATAGCGGGGGAGGGCCGGGGAGGGGGCGCACGCCGCAGTGTCACATCGCAAACGTCACATGGCCGTGCTCGTCGATCGGCCACGACGGATTCCAGGCGATTTCCCATGCATGGTCGTCGGGATCGGCGATATAGCCGCGGAAACCGCCATGCGGCGGCGCGTCGGCCGCTCGCAACAGCGCGCCGCCGGCCTCTAAGAGCCGCTTCATGACCGGCTCGACATCCTCTTTGCTCGGGACATTATGCGCGAGCGAGAAAGCGCCCGGCGCGCGGAGCGCGGAGCGATTCATATCGGCCTCGAGCGCGTCTTTCAGGAATGCGCCGAGAACAAAGCCGTTCATCTGGTAGAAGATGATTTGCGGGCTCTCGAAGACCGGCTTCCAGCCGAAGCCCTCGACATAGAAACGACGCGAGCGCTCCAGATCGGAGACGCCGAGCGTGATGACGGATATTTGCTGTTGCATGCCACGACCTCATTGCGCGCCGGAGCGTGATTGCGCAGGCGTTAAAGGCCATGGGACACATCGCGGCGCGCGAAGGTCAGGACCCGCTGGCGCGGGGATCGGGCCAACCGCACCGATCTCTCCTTTTCTGACGCGTGATTTTTAATCCGCGGCGCGCGTCGGAACAAGACGGGACGACATCGGATCGGCCCGCTCAGATCAAACCCATCACCTGCAGCGCGTCGGAAATCTCCTCGCGTCGTTTCTCCACCGCGGCCTCGCCTTCGCGCACGGCTTCCTCGGTGCGATCGAATTCGAGCAGACCGATATGGCCGACGCGCGGCGTGATGTGAACGTCGGGCGGGTCGCCGGCGAGGCGCGAGCGCGTCAGCCGGTCCTGCATGATGCTGAGCGATGTCGTCATCACGCCGAAAATGCTGGGCCGGTCGGGGTCTCGGCGGAACACGCCGCGCGTCAGCGACTCGGTGAGCGAGGCGACGAATGGCTTCTGCTTTTGCTCGAGCAGCGTGATCGGATCGAAGCCCATGGTCGAAGGAATGCGCGCGGCGTCGCGCGATTTGCCGATGATGTCCGTGTTGAGATTGACCGCGATCACCAGCTCCGCGCCGAGCGCGCGGCAGGCTGCGACCGGCAGAGGATCGACCAGCGCGCCATCGGCGAGCCAGCGCCCGTCCACCTCCATGGGCGGAAACAGGCCCGGCAGCGAGAAGGAGGCGCGCAGCGTCTCGGCGAGATCGCCCTTTTGCAGCCAGATCTCATGGCCGGTGATGAGATCGGTGGCGACGGCGACGAAAGGCGTCGGCAGCGTCTCGACGCGCAGCGGCCCGAGCGCGCGGCGCAGCTCCATCAGCAGGCGGTCGCCCTTGATGAGGCCGCCATAGCCGAGCTGGAGATCGAGATAGGAAACGATCTTGCGCTTGTCGAGCGAGGTCGCCCAAGCCTCCAGCTCGTCGAGCTTGCCGGCGATGAAGCAGCCGCCGACGAGCGCGCCTGCGGAGGTTCCGGCGACGACATCGAAGACGACGCCCATGCGCGTCAGCGCGCGCAAGGCGCCGATATGCGCCCAGCCGCGCGCCATGCCGGAGCTGAGCGCGAGGCCGATCTTGCGCCTGCCGAGCGGATGCTCCTCTTTGTCGAGCGTCACCGTCGCTTCCCTCTTCGTCGCCGCTTCAGGCTCTTTTTTTCGCTCCCCGTCGTTCACATATCACATCCGCCGCCTTCGGGGGCGAGGGCGAAGATCACGCCGCGGAGGGAGCGCGGATGAGCGCCGAGACGGTCGAATATGATCGCTATCGCGTGATGGTCGAGGCCTCGCCGGCGGCGATTCTCATCGTCGGCTCAGATGGGCTGGTGCGCTACGCCAATCGTGAGACGGAGCTTTTGTTCGGCTACGCGCGCGATGAGCTGATCGGCCGCTCGGTCGATCTTTTGACCCCGGCGGTCGTCCAACGCCGCCACGCCGCCTACCGCCGGCTCTTTCACGCCGATCCGAGCCGCCGTCTGATGGGCGTCGGCCGAGAGATCAAGGCGCGGCGTCGCGACGGCGGCGAGTTTCCGGTCGAGATCGGGCTCGCGCCGCTGGCGACCGCGCATGAGCTGCTGGTGACGGCCACGATCCTCGACATGAGTCGGCGGCGAGAGGTCGAGCGCGCGCTGGCCGCCAGCGTGGCGGAGCTAGAGAGCGCCAATGAGCGGCTCGGCCAATTCGCCTATGTGGCCTCGCTCGATCTGCAGCAGCCCTTGACCGAGATCGCCGCGCAATCGGCGCGGCTCGATACGGCAATGGCGGCGGGATGCTGCGCGGAGATCGCGCAGGCCAGCGCGCATATGCGCTGCGCGGCCGTGCGCGGGCGCAAGCTCGTCGGCGATCTGCTCATTTATGCGCGCACCATTTATGGCGATCAGCAATTGGAGGCGCTGGATCTGCGCGAGGAGGTGCAGTTCTCCCTCGCCGCGCTGGCGCAGTCGATCGAAGCCGGCGCGACGCGGCTCGAGGTCGATATTCCCGCCGCCGCTTTCGTCGGCGACCGCGCGCAATTCGCCTGCCTGATGCAGAATATCGTCACGAATGCGGTCAAATATCGCAAGCCCGGCCGGCCGGCCGAGGTGACGATCGCGGCGACGCTGGAGCAGGGCGCCATTCGCCTCTCCATCGTCGATAAGGGCGTCGGCTTCGATCAGGATTTCGCGCAGCGAATTTTCGAGCCCTTCAGCCGGCCGGAGAGCGATGTGGAATATGCCGGCACGGGCATAGAGCTGGCGATCTGCAAATCCATCGCGGATCGCCACGGCTGGGAGATAGAGGTGGAGTCGCAGCCGGGCGACGGGACGGCGTTCCGCCTCGCGATACCGGCGCTGTTCGCGCCGTCCATGTGAGTCCTTCTCCCGCGCGCGGGAGAAGGACAGGCGCGCGCGTCAGCCCAGGCGCGAAGCCGTCTCGCGCAAATGGGCGAAGGCGCCTTTGGCGGCGTCGACCAGCGCCTCGGGGCCGCGCGGGCGCTTGCTGCGCATGCGAGGCTCCTTGGGCGCCTCCTCGCGCATCAGCCGCGGCTGCGCGAGATGCGGCGCCACGCCCTCGCGCATCACGGCGCGGCGCAGCGGGCCGAGCGCCGTCATGGCGATGAAGCCGGCGCCGCGAATGAGGTCGATCGGCAGATAGGGGACGATCAGCGAGCGATTGAGCAGATCGACGCCATGGGTTCGGAAGCCGATGTCGGCGCGGCGGTGCGCCTCATAGCGCAATAGCGCGCGCGAAAGCTCCTTGGGATTGCGCAGATCGACGCTGGCGAGGCAATCCTCGAGATCGGCGACGTCGCGCAGGCTGAGATTGAGGCCCTGCGCGCCGATCGGCGGAAACACATGGCAGGTTTCGCCGACCAGCGCGAGACGCGGCGCCGTCAGCCGCGACACTTGCAGCCCGCCCATGCGGAACTCGCCTATGCCGCTCTCGATCGTGATGGAGCCGAGCTTCTCGCGCGAATAATCCTCCATCTCGTATTGCAGCTCGTCGCGCGGCTTGGCGAGGCGGCGCTTGGCGTCGCGCGGGCTCATCAGCCAGACAAGGCTGGAGCGATGCTCCGCGCCCTCGCGCGGCGGCAGCGGCACCAGAGTGAAGGGCCCGGAGCGCGTGTGAAACTCGGTCGAGACATTGTCGTGCGGCAGCTCGTGGCGCAGCAGAGCGGTGAGCGCCACTTGCGGATAGGTCCATTCCTTCGTGTCTATGCCGGCGGCGGCGCGCGCCTTGCTGCCGCGCCCATCGGCGGCCACGATGAAATCGGCGGCGATGCGGCGTCCATCGGCGAGGATCGCCGTCGCGCCATTCTCCTCGAGCTCATAGTCGGCGATGTCGGTCTCGATGATCTCGAAGCTCCCGGCCGCGCGGGCGTGCTCGAGCAGAATGGCGGTCAGCTCGTCATTGGAGACATTGAGCCCGAAGGCCGGAAGATCGATCTCCTCCGAGCGCATCACGAGATCGGGCACGGGGAGAAGCTGGTCCGTGTCGTCGATCATTTGGATCGTCTCGATCGGGCAGGCGGCGGCGCGGACTTTCTCCAGCACGCCGATCGAATCGAGAAAGCGCACCGAGGCCTCGAACAGCGCGATGGTGCGGCCGGGCAGAGGCGGGGGGAAGCGCCCGGCGAGCGTCACGCGCCAGCCGGCGTTGGCGAAGGCGAGGGCGGCGGCTATGCCCGTGGAGCCGGCCCCGGCGACGAGAATTTGCGTGTCGATCGTGGGGCTTCCCGCCAATGTCTCGGCCATGTGTTGCGTCTCCGTTTCCTGCGTCTTGTACACCAAGGGCGGTCGCGGACGAAATCGTCGCTGCGAGCCGCGGCGTCGCAGCCTCGGAGCCTCGGTCGAGGGGGTGAAAACGAGGAGTGGGTTTGAGCAGCAGTCTATAAAAATTATATGCTTATTGGAGACGGAGGCCGGTGAGCTAGAGCGCTCGCTTATGGGTTCGTCATTATTTAAAAGGTATATTGTCGACGCGCGGCGGCGGAGATTGCGTCTCTAAAAATTTAATCATATTAATCTAGTATGTTAGTGTTATTGTGGAGGGGGCTGTGGCTGGGTTCGTTCGGTTCACGCATGCTTTATTGTCGGGCGCCTCGTTAGCGGCGACCGTCGCGGCCGGGGCGATTCTCTGGCCGCACATAGTCGCGGACGCTGCCGCGCAGGAGGCCGCCATCGCGGATGTGACCGTCGGAGCGGAAGCCAAGAGCGAGGAGAAGGCTCAGGAGCGGCCGCGTCCGGTCGTCGTGATCCCTTCCCGCGCGGCTGAGACGCAGCGGCTGGAGCAATTGTCGGATTTTGCGAGACGTGTCCCGAATTATCGCGAGAACAGCGGCGGCAGCCCGAATCGTTCGCCGAATTCGGCGATACGCGGAGTCGGTCGTGGAGCGGGCGGTGGCGATGGCTATGAATCGGACACGGGCTTCATCGTCGACGGCGTGTTCTACAAGCACGGCTCATTCCAGGGCGCGGAATATATCGACGTCGAATCCTTCGAACTGGGACTGGGACCGCAGGGAACCGCCTTTGGCAAGAACACCACAGTCGGCAATGTCGTCATCCGAACCAATCTGCCGTCCTTCGCGCGCTCCGCGACCATCGACACGAGCTATGCGAATTACAATCGCGTCATCGAGAAGGTGACGACGACCGGGCCGATCGTCGACGACCGGCTCGCTTATCGCGTGTCCTTCTATTTCGATCAGGGCGACGGCTGGATAAGAGACGCTGTCTCGGGAGCGAAATATTACGACAATGATCGCTGGGGCGTGCGCGGACAATTACTCTTCGTCGGGGACGCCTTCACCGACCGCCTGATCTTCAACCGATCCAGCTACAATGAATATCAGTTCGCCAATCCGAACACGGTGAGCGTCATCGGCGATTCCGCGCCGCTCTTCGCCAATGGGACGCTTGGCCGCACCTATGCGCAAACGCTGTTCTCAAGGCTCGGGCGCGTCATGCTCACGGCCGATCCTTATACATTCTATCAGACGCGGCAGGGTAAGACGTCTCTGCGCATAATGAATGTGTCGAACGAATTGAATTGGCAGCTCGGCGAGCACACGCTGACGTCGATCACCGCATGGGGCGAGAATGTCGTGCATACGCACAATCCGCTCGGCAATCAGCTGATCGAGATCGACGGCAACGCCTTTGACACGTATGTCGATCAATATTCGCAGGAGCTGCGCTTCGCCTCGGCCAAGGACAAGCCGCTCGAATGGACTTTCGGCCTCTTCGGCTTCCACGAGAAGATCTGGTCCGGGCCGCATACGGAATATGGAAGCCAAGCGGCGCAATGGTTCGGCGCCAATATCAATCTCAATCCGGGGCTTATCGCGGGCGCGTCGCAGCAGACCGACGGCAAGTCGATCACATTTCAGGGCGCGGTCTTTGGACAGGCGACCTATCATTTCGACGAGCGTCTCGCTCTGACCTTTGGCCTGCGCGACAGCTATGAGGTGAAGGGCGGCTCGAACTTCGCCTGGATCGCCGGGATGCGCGGCGGCTTCTCCGCCGTTCAGGTCTATAATGCGGTGCGTCAGGCAGGCGGCGCCGGAATATTCGACACGGGCGGAGTCGAGAAGAGCAACAACGCCGTCACCGGCGTGCTCAACCCGCAATATAAGGTGACGGAGAATATTCTCGCCTATGGGCTCGTCGGCCGCGGCGAGAAGGCCGGCGCGGTCAACACGGCGGCGCGGCCGCTGCTTTCCGGCTCGGATTTCAAAGGCTGGCAGCCTATCGTCACGCGCAACGAGGTGTCTTGGGACTATGAGCTCGGCCTCAAGACCAATTGGCTCGACGGCGCCGTCTTCGCCAACGTCAATTTCTATTGGACCGATATTTTCGACTTTCAGGCCAATTTCACCGACACGAGCCTGACCGACGCGGCCGGCCAGCCGATCCGCTTCACCTATCTCGGCAATGTGCCGCACGTTCGACTGCGCGGCGTCGAGTTCAGCGGCCGCTGGAACGCGCTCGAGGGATTGTGGCTCAACGCCAGCGGCGCCTATACGGAGGCGCGTTATCTCGACTACGATCAGGCCGCGCCGCCGGCGGACTGGACCTGGTCGACGCCCGCCAATGCGCCGGCGGGGTTCTTGTCCGCGCCTTTGACATTGTCATTGTCGAACACGCGCTGGACAGGGCTTCCGAAATGGGCGTTCAACATCGGCGCCGATTATCGGCATCCGCTCGGCTCGGTGTTTCAGGGCGTGGACGCGGAATGGGCCCGGCAGCCGGTCTCCGCTTTCGGCTATGTCAATGTCTCCTGGCAGGACAAAACCCAGCTGACCGATCCGCACTCCGTGCTGCAATATTGGCAGGCGGCCTATTCGCTGGTGGACGCGGGCGTCGGCTTGCGCGCCGACGACGAGAGCTACAGCCTCTCGCTCTGGGCCAAGAATGTCTTCGACACGCGTTATGTGACTGCATGGTCGCCGGGCAGCTCGACCACGCCGGCGAGCGTCAATCTTCAGGATCGCCCGCGTACTTTCGGCGCGAGCTTACGCGTGAAGCTCTATTGAGGGCGAAGGGCGCAAGCCGAGATCGTCGAAGCGCGCTCGTTCCTCCCGGATTGCGATATGTCGTCGGGAGCGCGCAAATCGTCCCGAGCGTCAATCCCCGGTCGCAATCGGCGTGGATTTTTGCGAAGAGGCGGGCGGGATTATTTTGGAGACGATCATGGTGAAGGCCATTCGCATTTATGAGACGGGCGGGCCGCAGGTTCTGCGCTATGAGGATGTCGAGCTGCCGCCGCCGGGTCCGGGCGAGGCGCAGATCGTCCAGCGGGCGATCGGCGTCAATTTCATCGATATTTATTTGCGCACAGGCGCCTATCCTTCGACGCTTCCCTTCACCCCCGGCTTCGAGGGCGCGGGCGAGGTGGTCGCGCTCGGCGAGGGCGTCGATGAATTCGAGATCGGCGATCGCGTCGCCTATGTCGGACCGCTCGGCGGCTATGCGGAGGCGCGCAATATTCCCGCCGCCTCATTGGCGAGGCTGCCGAAATCCTTCTCCTTCGAGACCGGCGCCTCGATGATGCTCAAAGGGCTCACGGCGCAATATCTGCTGCGGCGAACCTACAAGGTGAAAGAGGGGGACCGGATTCTCGTGCATGCGGGCGCCGGCGGCGTCGGCCAATTGCTCTGCCAATGGGGAAGCGCGCTGGGCGCGCATGTGATCGCCACCGTCGGCGACGAGGAGAAGGCGAAGATCGCCAAGGAGGCCGGGGCGGTGCATACGATTCTCTATCGCAGCGAGGATTTCGCCGCCGCGGTGCGCGAGATCACCGACGGCAAGCTCTGCGATGTCGTCTATGACGGCGTCGGCCGCGACACTTTTCCCGCCTCGCTCGATTGCCTGAAGCCTTTCGGACTTTTCGTCAGCTATGGCTCCGCCTCCGGCAAGATCGAGGCTTTCGACATCAATCTCCTGTCGCAGAAGGGCTCGCTCTTCGCGACGCGGCCCTCGCTCTTCGCCCATATCGCGCGGCGCAAAGACTATGACAAAATGACCAAGGATGTGGTGCGCGCGATCAAGAAGGGCGTGCTGCGGCTCGAGCGGCCGGCGCTTTTTCGGCTCGAGGACGCCGCTCTCGTCCATGCCGACCTCGAGGCGCGGCGCACGACAGGGGCGCTCGTGCTCGTCCCCTGAGCCTTCCGTCGGGCGCTGCTGCAAAATCTTCGCCTATGTGACATTTTTAGCACAGGCGCGCCGGTCGGCCCTGGTCGCAGAATTTAGCGGATTGAATTTGTGGGCGCTGGCGAATCGCGCTCGTCGGCCCCGCCCGCTCGGGCGGCGCTGAACCGGGGCCGTGCCGGCGCTTTTCCCGGCCAGGCCTGGACAAATGCGACCTTTTATGCCGGGCGCAGCGACGAGGAATCGGGTAGGCTCCAAATCGTTCCGGCTTTGAGGTTCCTCCCACCTCCCGATGGGCCGGGGCCCACTCTCAAAACCCGGCGTTCTCGCCGGGTTTTTTTCTGCCTGCGGCGGAGGCGCGGGCCGCGCGTCTTTCCGCCTTTTTCGATGATTAATAAAAGCTTACGTCGATGTCTCGGGGCGAAGGCCGCGGGCGGGCGCAGCCTTGGCCGCGCGCTTTCGTTTTTGCGCGGTTGCATTCGGGCTCAAAACGGCACATCTTGAAAGGCGCGGCGCCAGCGCCGCGAAGCATGAGGGTCACAAGCTGACGACAAGTCTTCCCGGGGCGGCGCGCGCGCCGTCTCAGCCGGCTTCCGGGCCGATCGGCCAGATCGCCGGCTCCATCGCCGAAAAAGTCCTCACGAGCCTCGACGACTCCAAGGCCGAGGACGTCATCTCCATCGATCTGCGCGGCAAGACGACGATCGCCGATGACATGGTCATCGCGACCGGCCGTTCCACCACGCATGTCGGCGCCATCGCCGACAGAGTGCTCAAAGCCTGCAAGGAGGCTGGTCTCGTCGCGCCGCGCGTCGAGGGTCTGCCGCAGTGCGACTGGGTGCTGATCGACGCGGGCGACGTCATTGTCCACATTTTCCGGCCCGAGGTGCGCCAGTTCTACAACCTCGAGAAAATGTGGGGCGGCGCGCGGCCGAGCGAGCTGCGCGCGGTCTGAACGCCCGAGGGCGAAACGGGACAGGACGGCATTCGCCGGAGCGCGAATGTCCGTAAGAGGACATGCGTCTCGGAATTCTCTGTGTCGGGCGGCTCAAGGCCGGCCCGGAGCGCGAGCTCTACGCACGTTACGCCGCCCGCGTCGCGGCGATGCGAAATATTGGGCTCACGGGCCTCGATCTCCTGGAAATCGACGAGAGCCGGGCGCGCAATCCGGCCGAGCGCATGGCGCAGGAAGGCGATTGCCTGCTCGCCGCTCTGCCGGCGGGGGGAAAGCTCGTCGTCTTCGACGAGCGCGGCAAGCCGGCCAGCAGCGCCGATTTCGCGGCCATGGTCGCGAGCGACAGGGACAATGGCGTAAAATCGCTATGGTTCGCGATCGGCGGCTCCGAGGGGCTGTCGCCCGCCGTGCGGGAGAAGGCCGGCGCGGTCTTTTCCTTCGGGCGCATGACGCTGCCGCATCAGATCGTGCGAATCCTCGTCGCCGAGCAGATCTATCGGGCGACGACAATTCTGTCTGGACACCCGTATCACCGCGCCTGAAATGCGCGCCGCTTATTCACCACGACGACATGAAGATTGCTTCGGCCGGGCTCAGAGCGAGAGGAATGAAATGACCGAGCCGCCGCTGATCCGCTTCGTCGTCTGCGTCGGCGACGTCTGCGACCGCGAGGGACGCGGGAGCGCGCTGCATGAACGCTTGAGCGCGGCGCTCGATATCGATTTCGGCAAAGGGATTTCCGCCGGCGAGATCGCCTGCGTGAGGCGCAGCTGTCTGCGCCATTGCTCGCAGGGAATTCCCATGGTCCGCATTGAGCCGTCCGGCGACGTTCACGCCGATCCAGACATAGAGCATATGCTCGATCTCGTGGAGGAGGCGCTCATCGGCTGAGCGGCGCCTCCACGCTTGCATGCTGGATTATTCGTCGCCGACCTTGGCCGGCTTCAGCACCACGGGGCGAAGCAGGAAGGACGGAATATGGTCGCCGAGGCCGATGACCGGCGGCCCGTCATCCTCATGCTGGCGCGTCGTCGGCCGGCGGTCACGGCGATCGCCATAGGTCGGCGGCCGCTCGGGACGGGGGCGCGCAGGGCGCGCCTCGCGCTCATGTCTCGGCTCCCGCTCTGGCCGGGCCTCGCGTTCTTGCCGCGGCTCCCGCTCGGGCCGCGGCTCCCGCTCGGGCCGGGGCTCACGCTCGCGTCTGGGCTCGCGCTCCGGCCGAGCCTCGCGGCGCGGCTCGCGCTCCGCCGATGAACGGCGGCCGCCACGCTCGCCGCCGCGCGCGCTGCGTCCGCGGCCGCGCGATTCGCGCGCCGGCGCCTCGGACGGTGGCGGCAGCTCGTGGAGGCCGGGGCCTTCCCAATCGATCTTATTGCCGATCAGCGTCTCGATCTGATCGAGATATTTGCGATCGTCGTCGGTGACGAGGGTGAAGGCCGTGCCGGAACGGCCGGCGCGGCCCGTGCGGCCGATGCGATGGACATAGTCCTCGCTATGCGTCGGCACGTCGAAATTGAAGACATGGCTGACGTCGGGAATATCGAGGCCGCGCGCCGCGACGTCCGAGCAGACGAGAAGATTGACGTCGCCATTCTTGAAGGCGTCGAGCGAGGCCATGCGGGCGAGCTGGTCCATGTCGCCATGCAGGGCGCCGGCGGAGAAGCCGTGCTTGTCCAGGGAGCGATGCAGGATCGCGACGTCACGCTTGCGATTGCAGAAGATGATCGCGTTCTTGAAATTATCCGCGCCGCGGATGATCCGTCGCAAGGTCTCGCGCTTCTCGGCGTGGCCATGGGTGGCGACCAGCGCCTGGCGGATCGTCGCCGCCGTCGTCGAGGCGCGCGCGACCTCGACTCGTACGGGATTGTGCAAGAACGCCTCGGTGAGGCGCGTGATCTCCGGCGGCATCGTCGCGGAGAAGAACAAGGTCTGCCGCGTGAAAGGCACCAGCTTGCAGACGCGCTCTATGTCCGGGATGAAGCCCATGTCGAGCATGCGGTCCGCCTCGTCGATGACGAGAATCTCGATGTTCGTCAGCAGCAGCTTGCCGCGGTCGAAGAAGTCGAGCAGGCGGCCGGGCGTCGCGATCAGAACGTCGGCGCCGCGCATGATCTTGGCTTCCTGATCTCCGAAGGAGACGCCGCCGATCAGAAGCGCGACATTGAGCTTATGATTTGCGCCATATTTGGCGAAGCTCGCCTCGACCTGCGCCGCGAGCTCGCGCGTCGGCTCCAGAATCAGCGTGCGCGGCATTCGCGCGCGGGCGCGGCCCTGCTCGAGGCGGCACAGCATGGGAAGCGTGAACGCCGCCGTCTTGCCGGTGCCCGTCTGGGCGATGCCCAGAATATCGCGCCCCTGCAGCGCGGGGGGAATGGCCTGTTCCTGAATGGGCGTGGGCTGGGTGTAGCCGGACGCCTCAACGGCCGCGAGGACCTTTTGGGAAAGGCCGAGTTCGTCGAAGTTCATCAATGGTCCTGGTCGCGGCTTTCATGACATCTGGCAAGGGAAGGGCGCGCGAATGCCGCGGGGGCGCGCGTCGTCCTCGAGAGGCGGGCCGTCGCAAATCGACGGTTATGTCCGCTGGCGTTCTGCTCGACGATCTAGGGAGCAAGACGCGCGCCATGCTTGAAGCCGAATGCGCCGGATGTCAATGAATTTGACTCGGAGCCATCGCGAGCGGCGCCGCGCCGCTGCGGATGTTTTCGTTGAAGCTTCGCCTTATTTGGGCTCCCCGCCGCAGGGGGAGACCGGCGCGACGGCTTTTTGGCCCGGCGCGATCGAGCCGGTGGCGGCGTGATCGACCCCGACGAAGCCGATGCGATGCACGATCTGAGTCGTCATGCTCGGCTGCGCCGCCGCGAGCTGCGCGCGGCCGCGCTCTTCCTTATGGACAAAAGCGAGGAGCGGCAGCTCGCCGTTTTGTAACTTTGCCGACAGCAGATTGGCCCCGAGCACGCAGGCGAGCGCCAGCACGGCCGACCCCAAGGCAACTTTTTCGACGAGCCTACCCGCCGTGTCCCGCCGAAACCGATCGAGCATCGACATTCGCGCCTCTTTTCAATCGCGCGCCTTGCATTTGCGTGAGCGCGACAGTAGGCGCCGTGGGTAAAGGACGCGTTTACGCTCATGGTTTTCAATAAGTAGACGGATGCGACGCGCCGCCGCGGGGCGGAATCGCGACATTGGCGGCGCCTTTTGGAAACCGCGTCGGGAGCCGAATGCGCCGCCGCGGCGCACTCACTTGTTCGCCCGCCGCGGCACATTATGTCCTAGGCGGATTGTCGAAGGACGGGGCGCGACCGAGGCGCCGCCCGGGGCTCGCCTCGGACTTTTTTCAACCGTTTCAGCTTTTCGGGTCTTGCCAATGCTCCCGCGAGAAAGAAAACTCGGCGCTACCCCGCTTCGACGGCGCCGCGAAAGCCGACCAGGGGCACGCGGCACAGAGAATGCTACGCAGATGTCAGCCGGGCCTTTCGCGGGCGAAACATCGGAAAGGGGAATGAGGAAAGCCGAGGTGACCGTGATCGATGATCTTACGCTCGACAGCCGGTTCGCGTCCGCAATGGACGCCGACGGCGGGCCTCCCCACGCGGGCGGGAAAGAGCCTCGCAAAGGCGGCGGCGACGGTGGGCCGGGGTCGGGAACGGCGCTGATCACCCGCACGCGGACGCAGACGCGGCGGCCCAATATGTATCGCGTCTTGTTGCTCAACGACGACTACACGACCCAGGAGTTCGTGGTCATCGTTCTGCGTAAATATTTCAACAAGAGCCTGGAAGAAGCCACTCGGATAATGCTGCACGTGCATAATCACGGCGTCGGCGAATGCGGCGTCTACACCTATGAGGTGGCGGAGACGAAAGTCACGCAAGTGATGGACTATGCGCGCAAGCATCAGCATCCGCTTCAGTGCATCATGGAAAAGAAGTGAGGGCGGACGATCGATGCCGACATTCTCGCGCAACCTGAAGCAGTCACTCGACCGCGCGCTCGCCTCGGCGAGAGAGCGGCACCACGAATATGCGACTTTGGAGCACCTGCTCCTCAGCCTCATTGACGACCAGGACGCCGCAGCCGTGCTGCGCGCCTGCTCGGTCGATCTCGATCTGCTCGCCAAAAATTTGCGCGAATATATCGATCACGAGCTGGACAATCTGGTCAATGAATCGGCAGGCGACTGCAAGCCGACCGCCGGCTTCCAGCGCGTCGTGCAACGCGCCATCATCAGCGTGCAGTCCTCCGGCCGCGAGGATGTGAGCGGCGCCAATGTGCTGGTCGCCTTGTTCGCCGAGCGTGAGAGCCACGCCGTCTATTTCCTGCAGGAGCAGGATATGACGCGCTATGACGCGGTGAACTACATCAGCCACGGCATAGCCAAGCGGCCGGGCCTCTCGGACGGCTCGCGCGCGCCGCGCGGCGTCGAGGACGAGGCGGAGCGGGGCGAGGGCAGGGAAGGCCGCGAGGGCGAGCAGCGCAAGAAGGAAGGCGCGCTCGAGGCCTATTGCGTCAATCTCAACCGCAAGGCGCGCGACGGCCGCATCGATCCGCTGATCGGCCGCGAGCAGGAGGTGCTACGCACCGTGCAGGTGCTCTGCCGCCGCCAGAAGAACAATCCGCTGCTGGTCGGCGATCCGGGCGTCGGCAAGACGGCCATCGCCGAAGGCCTCGCTCGCAAGATCATTCAGAACGAGGTTCCCGAGGTGCTCGCCGGCGCGACAGTGTTCGCGCTCGACATGGGCACGCTGCTCGCCGGCACGCGCTATCGCGGCGACTTCGAGGAGCGGCTGAAGCAGGTTATCAAGGAAATAGAGGCGCATAAGAATGCGATCCTCTTCATCGACGAGATCCATACGGTGATCGGCGCCGGCGCCACTTCCGGCGGCGCGATGGACGCCTCCAATCTGCTGAAGCCCGCGCTGGCCCAAGGCACGCTGCGCTGCATCGGCTCGACCACCTATCGCGAATATCGCCAATATTTCGAGAAGGACCGTGCTCTGGTGCGGCGCTTCCAGAAGATCGACGTCAATGAGCCATCGATCCCGGATGCGGTGGAGATCGTCAAGGGTCTCAAGCCCTATTTCGAGGAGTTCCACAAGATCCGCTACACCACCGAGGCGCTGAAGGCCGCGGTGGAGCTCTCGGCCCGCTACATCCACGACCGCAAGCTGCCGGACAAGGCGCTCGACGTGATCGACGAGACCGGCGCGGCGCAAATGCTGGTGCCGGAGTCCAAGCGCAAAAAGACGATCGGTCTCAAGGAGATCGAGACCACCATCGCGACGATGGCGCGCATCCCCGCCAAGACCGTCTCCAAGGACGACGCCGAGGTGCTCGCCCATCTCGACGAGACCTTGAAGCGCGTCGTCTATGGGCAGGACAAGGCGGTCACGGCGCTCACCTCGGCGATCAAGCTGGCCCGCGCCGGCTTGCGCGATCCCGAGAAGCCGATCGGCTGCTATCTCTTCTCCGGCCCGACCGGCGTCGGCAAGACCGAGGCGGCGCGCCAGCTCGCCACCTCGCTGGGCATAGAGCTGATCCGCTTCGACATGTCGGAGTATATGGAGCGCCATACGGTCAGCCGGCTCATCGGCGCGCCTCCCGGCTATGTCGGCTTCGATCAGGGCGGCCTGCTGACGGATGGCATCGACCAGCATCCGCATTGCGTGCTGCTGCTGGACGAGATCGAGAAGGCGCATTCCGATCTCTTCAACATCCTTCTGCAGGTGATGGACCACGGCAAGCTGACGGATCACAATGGCAAGCAGATCGACTTCCGCAATGTGATCCTCATCATGACGACCAACGCCGGCGCCGCCGATCTCGCCAAGAAGCCCATCGGCTTCACCCGCGGCAAGACGCATAGCGCGGAGGATAATGACGCGATCAATCACCTCTTCGCGCCGGAGTTCCGCAATCGTCTCGACTCGATCGTCCATTTCGGCCATCTGCCGGAGGAGGTGATCGCCCGCGTCGTCGACAAGTTCATCCTGCAGCTCGAGGCGCAGCTCGCCGACCGCAATGTCACGATCGAGCTCTCCGACGAGGCGCGGTCCTGGCTCGTCGAGCATGGCTATGACCAGGCCATGGGCGCGCGTCCCATGGGACGCGTCATCCATACGCATATCAAGACGCCGCTCGCTGACGAGGTTCTCTTCGGCCGGCTGAAGAATGGCGGCGCGGTGCGCGTGGTGGTGGTGACGGATGACAGCGGCGCCAAGACGCTGAGCTTCGTCTTCCCCGAGGGGCCGGTGCTTCCGCGTCCCGAGCGCGACATTGTCGAGGCCGGCAAGAAGCGCGCGTCGGCGGCGGAGAGCAGCGCCGAGCCGCGCAAGAGCCGCAAGGCGAAGGACGGCGACGGCGGCAAGGATGCAGGCAAGGCCGAGCCGGCGCCGCGCAGCGCCAGCGCGCGTCCGCGCAGCGTCCCGGAGACGCCACTCAAGAGCTGAGCGCGCGATCCCTCACGGGATGTTAATGACTTCGACTGTATTCTCGAAGCCGGGCTCATGCCCGGCTTCGTCATTTGCGCGCTCCCGCGCTTCTGTCCGAGGGTCGAGGTGGGAAAATAAATGCGCGTGGCGATCGTTCACTATTGGTTCGTCGGCATGCGCGGCGGTGAGAAGGTCGTCGAAGCACTGATACGGCTCTATCCGCAGGCCGATCTCTTCACCCATGTGATCGATCCGGCCGCCGTCTCGCAGACGATCCTTTCGCGCCCGATCAAGACCAGCTTCATCCAATCTCTGCCGCGTGCGACAAAATATTATCGGCAATATCTGTCCTTCATGCCGCTCGCCTGCGAGCAGCTCGATCTGCGCGGCTATGATCTCGTCATCTCGAGCGAGTCCGGGCCGGCCAAGGGGATCATCCCGCCGCCGGAGGCGCTGCATGTCTGCTATTGCCATTCGCCCATGCGCTATTTGTGGAACATGTACCACGAATATCGCGAGGAATCGGGCCGTCTAACGCGCCTGCTGATGCCGCTTTTGGCGCATTATCTGCGCAATTGGGATGCTTTGTCGGCGACGCGCGTCGATCATTTCATCGCCAATTCCGCGACAGTCGCGCAACGCGTCGAGCGCTATTATCGCCGCTCCGCCGATGTCGTGCATCCGCCGGTCTCCTCCGACGCCTTCTCGATCGCGCCTGCGGATGAAGTCGGCGATTATTATCTGATGGTCGGCGAGCTCGTCGGCTATAAGCGGCCCGATCTCGCCATAGACGCCTTCAACGCCATGGGCAAAAAGCTCGTCGTCATCGGCGGCGGCTCCAATCTGGACGCGATCCGGCGCCGCGCCGGCCCGACGGTGTCGGTGCTCGGCCCGCAGCCCTTCGACGTTCTGGCGCGGCATTATTCAAGCTGCCGCGCGCTGATCTTTCCGGGTGAGGAAGATTTCGGCATCGTGCCGCTCGAGGCGATGGCGAGCGGCCGACCGGTGGTCGCCTTCCGCCGCGGCGGCGCGACGGAGACCGTTGTCGAGAATGAGACAGGCGTCTTCTTCGATACGCAGACGGTCGAAGCGCTGAGCGAGGCGGTGACGCGCTGCGAGCGCATGGAATTCTCGCCCGAGCGCATTCGCGCCCATGCGCTCGGCTTCGGCGAGGAGCGCTTTTTGCGCGAGATGCGCGAGAAGATCGACTCCTATTTCGCGGCCCGCGAAGCGAAGCGCTGAGGGCATGCGAGCCAGAAGGCTCGCGGTCCAGAGCGCGGCTCGGACCGCGAGGCTTCAGCCGCGCAACGGCGCGCGCCGGCGCTCACTGCTCCTGCGCGGCGCGCTTGCGCTTGGGCGCGGGCGCCTCTTTCTCCGCTTTCGCCGCCTTGGTTTTCTCCGCGCGCGGCGGGCGGCGTTTCAGCACTTCGGCGAGATAGCGTCCCGTATGGCTGCGCTTCGCCGCGACGATCTCGGCGGGCGGTCCGGCGGCCACGATCTCGCCGCCGCCGTCGCCGCCCTCGGGTCCGAGATCGATGATCCAATCGGCCGTCTTGATGACCTCGAGATTATGCTCGATGACGACGACGCTATTGCCCTGATCGACGAGCTCGTGCAGCACCTCGAGCAGTTTCGCGACATCGTGGAAATGCAGGCCGGTCGTCGGCTCGTCGAGAATGTACAGCGTGCGGCCGGTGGAGCGGCGCGCCAGCTCTTTGGCCAGCTTCACGCGCTGCGCCTCGCCGCCGGAGAGAGTCGTCGCCTGCTGCCCGACGCGAATATAATCGAGGCCGACGCGCTTTAGCGTCTCCATCTTGTCGCGGATCGCCGGCACGGCTTTGAACAAGATCGCCGCTTCCTCCACCGTCATGTCGAGCACATCGGCGATGGACTTCTCGCGATATTTCACCTCCAGCGTCTCGCGATCGTAACGCTTGCCCTTGCAGACGTCGCAAGTGACATAGACGTCGGGGAGGAAGTGCATCTCGATCTTGATGACGCCGTCGCCCTGGCAGGCTTCGCAGCGTCCGCCCTTCACATTGAAGGAGAAGCGCCCCGGCGCATAGCCGCGCGCCTTCGCCTCCGGCAGGCCGGCGAACCATTCGCGGATCGGCGTGAAGGCGCCCGTGTAGGTCGCAGGATTGGAGCGCGGCGTGCGGCCGATCGGCGATTGGTCGATATCGATGATCTTGTCGATATGCTCGAGCCCGTCGATCTTGTCGAAAGGCGCCGGATGCTCATGCGCATTGTTGAGGCGCCGCGCCACCGCTTTGTACAGTGTCTCGATCACCAGCGTGGATTTGCCGCCGCCGGAGACGCCGGTGACGGCGGTGAAGAGGCCCAAGGGAATCTTCGCCTCGACATTTTTCAGATTGTTTCCGCGCGCGCCGGAAATCTTCAGCCAGCGGCCGGGGTCGGGCTTGCGCAGCGCATGGCGCAGGGTCACTTGGCGAGCGCCGGTCAAATATTGGCCGGTGAGCGAATTCGCATCGTCCATTATCTCCTGCGGCGCGCCTTTGGAGACGATATGGCCGCCATGCACGCCGGCGCCGGGGCCGACGTCGACGACATAATCGGCGGAGAGAATGGCGTCCTCGTCATGCTCGACGACAATGACGCTATTGCCGAGATCGCGCAGCCGCCGCAGCGTGTCGAGCAGCCGATCATTGTCGCGCTGATGCAGACCGATCGACGGCTCGTCCAGCACATAGAGCACGCCGGTGAGGCCGGAGCCGATCTGCGACGCCAAGCGAATGCGCTGGCTCTCGCCGCCGGACAAAGTGCCGGAGGCGCGCGAGAGCGTCAGATAATCGAGGCCGACATCGACGAGGAAGGTGAGGCGATCGCGTATCTCTTTTAGTATGCGATGCGCGATCTCATTGCGCTTGGCGTCGAGCTTCTCCGGCAGAGCGCGAAACCAATCGAGCGCCGCGCGCACGGAGAGGTCCGACACTTCGCCGATATGGCGCATGTCGATCTTCACGGCGAGCGCTTCCGGCTTCAGGCGATAGCCCAGGCACGCCTTGCAAGGCTCGGCCGACATATAGCGGCCGATCTCCTCGCGCGCCCATTCGCTGTCCGTCTCCAGGAAGCGGCGCTGCAGATTGGCGACGACGCCTTCGAAAGGCTTCTTCACATCATAGGCGCGTGCCCCATCGTCATAGGAGAAGCGGATCTCCTCCTTGCCGGAGCCATGCAGCAGCACGTCGCGCACGGATTGGTCGAGCTTCTCGAACGGCGTGTCCATGCGGAATTTATAGTGACGGCCGAGCGACTCCAACGCTTGCCCATAATAGGGCGAGGAGGATTTCGCCCAAGGCGCGATGGCGCCTTTGCGCAGCGAGAGCTTGGGATCGGGAACCACGAGATCGGGATCGATCACCTGCTCCTGGCCGAGGCCGCTGCAGACGGGGCAGGCGCCGAAGGGATTGTTGAAGGAGAAGAGCCGCGGCTCGATCTCGGAAATGGTGAAGCCGGAGACAGGGCAGGCGAATTTCGACGAGAAGACGATGTGATCCGCCGCATAATGGGTGGAGGCGTAGGCGGCCGGCGTCGCAGCGGCGGGCGCATCGGCGCTCGCAGGCTTGCTGTCCGCGAATTCCACCACCGCGAGGCCATTGGCGAGTTCCAGCGCCGTCTCGAAACTATCGGCGAGGCGCGCCGCAATGTCGGAGCGCACGACGATGCGATCGACGACAATGTCGATATCGTGCTTCAGTTTTTTGTCGAGCGGCGGCGTGTCGGCGATTTCGTAATAGACGCCGTCGATCTTCAAGCGCTGAAAGCCGCGCTTGGTATAATCGGCGATCTCTTTTTTATATTCGCCCTTACGGCCGCGCACGACTGGAGCCAGCAGATAGAGGCGCGTTCCCTGCGGCAGCGCCAGCACGCGATCGACCATTTGCGAGACGGTCTGGCTCTCGATCGGCAGGCCCGTCGCCGGCGAATAGGGAATGCCCGCGCGCGCCCAAAGCAGGCGCATGTAATCGTGAATCTCCGTTACCGTGCCGACGGTGGAGCGCGGGTTTTTCGACGTCGTCTTCTGCTCGATGGAGATGGCGGGCGAGAGGCCGTCGATCTGATCGACGTCCGGCTTCTGCATCATCTCGAGGAATTGCCGCGCATAGGCGGAGAGCGACTCGACATAGCGGCGCTGGCCCTCCGCATAAATCGTGTCGAAGGCGAGCGAGGATTTGCCCGAGCCCGAGAGGCCGGTGAAGACGACGAACTTGTCGCGCGGAATGACGAGATCGACATTCTTGAGATTATGCTCGCGCGCGCCGCGAATGGAGATCACCTTGCCGTCGAACAGCTCGTCGAGAGAGGCTTGGACGGCGGATTTTTTCGAGCTTCGCATGGGCACGACCAGAACTGGAGCGGCGGGTTGGCCCCCTCCCCAACCCTCGCCCGCTGCGCGGGAGAGGGGGCAGATTCGGCGCTTCGTCGAGGTTTCGCGTAGCGTTTGCCGCCTCCCTCTCCCGCAGAGCGGGGGAGGGTGAGGGAGGGGGCAGACGGGCGCGCGATCTTACGCCCTCGCGCCCTTCTTGCCATGCTGCGGCGCAGTAATCCACAGCCTCGAGCAGGGCGCGGCACAAATCATGCCTCCGTTCCCGAAACAACCGGGAAAGGCTCGCGCTTCGATGGCGTTATTCGGACAATTCTGCGCGGCGGAGGCGGCGCGATGAGCGAGCCCATCCGCGCCGTCCTGATCGATCTCGAAGGCGTGGTCCTGCCCATGACCTTCATGAACGACACGCTGCTGCCGCTCGCGGCCACGCGGCTCGGCGGCTATATCGACGAGCACGCCTCCGATGAGGAGGTTGAGGAGGCGCTGGAGGAGACCGGGCGCCTCATGGGCGGTTATGAGCTCGATCCCACCCAGGCTGAATCTCTGCTGCTGCGCTGGATGAAGCAGGGCCGCAAGGCGACGCCGCTGAAGGTCATTCAGGGCCTCATCTGGCAGGAGGCCTATGCGGCCGGCTCCCTCGCGGCGGAACTCTACCCGGATGTCGCCGGCTGTCTCTCGGCCTGGGCCGCCGCCGGGATTCGCCTCTTCGTCTACTCCTCCAATTCGGAATTGGCGCAGAAGCTGCTGCTAAGCCATTCCTCCTCCGAGCAGGTGACGGCCCTGTTCGAGGGCTTTTTCGACACCACGCTCGGCCAGAAGATCGAGCCCGGCTCCTATCGCGATCTCTGCGAAAATCTGGGCCTGTCGCCCGGCTCGGCGCTCGTGCTGTCGGAGAATGAGGAGGAGCTGGACGCCGCCCAGACGGCAGGCCTCGCCACGACCCGCATGGCGCGCGATGGAAATGTGGCGAGCCGCCATCCCGTGAGCGCGGATTTGCTCTCCTTGAAGCTCGGACAGTGACGATGACGAAATTCACGCTCGAAACGCGCGACGGGACACGGTCGGAGATCGCCGGCAAGGATCGCGCGACGATGATGAAGCTGATCCGCAAATCCGGCGTCGAGGAGCTGGTCGCCGAATGCGGCGGCAGCTGCACCTGCGCCACCTGCCAAATCTATGTCGATCTGCCCGAAGGCGTCGCCATGCCTCCCATGGAGCCGGCCGAAGCCATCATGCTGTCCAAGGCCGCCAATCGTCAGATCAATTCGCGTCTCGCCTGCCAGATGAAGTTCGACTCGAGCCTCGACGGCATGCACGTCCGCATCGCCCCGGAAGATTACAGCAACTGCTAATTCGAGCCGGAAGCGGAGCGTTTCGATGGAGCATCGTCGGCTAGGTCGCTCGGGCCTCGCCTGCGCGCCGCTCGTGCTCGGCTGCCACGTCTTCGGCTGGACGGCCGATGCGGCGGCCTCCTGCGCCATTCTGGACGCTTTCGTCGATCGCGGCTTCTCGCTGCTCGACACGGCCGACACTTATTCCACCTGGGTTCCCGGCCATAGCGGCGGCGAGTCCGAGACGATCATCGGCGATTGGCTGAAGGCGACGAGCAAGCGGGAGCGCGTGCTGATCGCCACCAAGCTCGGCGGCGCCATGCCCAATGTGGGCAAGGGCCTCTCCCGCGCGCATATCATCCGCTCGGCCGAGGACTCGCTGCGCCGTCTGCGGACCGATCGCATCGATCTCTATCAGGCGCATTTCGACGATACGGCGACGCCCTTCGAGGAGACGCTGGAAGCCTTCGCGAGGCTCATCCAGAGTGGCAAGGTGCGCGCAATCGGCGCCTCCAATTATTCGGCGCCGCGCCTCGCCGAGGCGCTGGCGGCCGCGCGCGCCCATGGATTGCCGCTCTTCTCCTGCCTGCAGCCGCATTACAATCTCGTCACCCGCGCCTATTACGAGGGCGATCTGCGCCGCCTGTGCCTCGCGGAGGACATTGGCGTCATCCCCTTTCGGGCGCTGGAGGCGGGCTTTCTCACCGGCAAATATCGCTCCATGGAGGACACGGTCGGCGCGGCGCGCGGCGCCGTCGTCGCGGGCGTTCTCGATGAGCGCAGCCTTGACATTTTGCGCGAGCTGGACCGCGCCGCCGCGCAATTTCGCGCCACGCCGGCGCAGATCGCCATCGCCTGGCTGCTGGCCCAGCCCGGCGTCACAGCGCCGATCGTCAGCGTGACGAGCGTCGCTCAGCTCGAGGAGATTTTCGGCGCGCTGACGCTGACGCTCGATGCGCGAACGCTGATGCGGCTCGATATGGTGAGCGCGTGAGCGGCCGGTCTCGGCTTGCCATTGCCGGCTCTCTTCTCCAGGTCTAGGAACAGTCGACCGAAAAGCTGGAGAGAGGGACCAAAATTGACCGCAGCCGCCATTGCCGAGGCGCCGCCGCGCAAAAACGCGCATAGCCTCTACCTCCAGGTGCTCGCGGCGATCGTGCTCGGCGCGCTGCTCGGCGTCTATTTTCCCGACATCGCTCAGAGCCCCTGGATGGAGGCGATGGGCAAGGGCTTCGTCAATCTCATCAAAATGGTGATCGCGCCGATCATCTTCTGCACCATCGTCTCCGGCATCGCTCATCTCGAGAGCGCCGCCAAGGTCGGCCGCGTCGGCATTAAGGCGTTGGTCTATTTCGAGGTGGTCTCGACCGTCGCTCTGGCGCTCGGGCTCCTCGTCGGCAATGTGCTGCGGCCGGGCGAAGGTTTTTCCGGCAAGGCGGACCCTGCCGCCGTCGCCAAATATCTCGAGCCCGCCGCGCAGCGCACGCCGGTCGAATTCGTGCTCGGCGTCATTCCCGACAGCGTCATCGGCGCCTTTGCCAAAGGCGATATTCTGCAGGTGCTGCTGTTCTCCATCCTGTTCGGCTTCGCGCTGATGGCGCTGGGCGAGCGGGGCAGGGCGCTGCGCGGCTTCATCGACGAGGCGGGCCACGCCATGTTCGGCGTCATCGCCATTGTGATGAAGGCTGCGCCGATCGGCGCTTTCGGCGCCATGGGCTACACAGTCGGCAAATATGGCTCCGACGCGCTGTGGAGCCTCGCCTGGCTGGTCGGCTCCTTCTATCTCACCTCCATATTGTTCGTCGTCGTCGCGCTCGGCCTCGTCGCCCGCATCGTCGGCTTCGATATATTGCGCTTCCTCGCCTATATTCGCGACGAATTGCTGATCGTGCTCGGCACGTCATCGTCGGAGAGCGCGCTGCCGCAGCTGATGGAGAAGCTCGAGCGCCTCGGCTGCTCGAAATCGGTCGTCGGCCTCGTGGTGCCGACCGGCTATTCCTTCAATCTCGACGGCACCAACATCTATATGACGCTGACCAGCCTGTTCATCGCTCAGGCGCTGGGCGTGGAGCTGACGGCGGGCCAGCAATTCGTCATTCTCACTGTGGCCATGCTGACATCCAAGGGCGCATCCGGCGTGACAGGGGCGGGCTTCATCACGCTCGGCGCGACGCTCTCCTCCATCGATCCGCGCCTCGCGCCGGGCATAGGCATCGTCATCGGCGTCGATAAATTCATGAGCGAGTGTCGCGCGCTCACCAATATTTGCGGCAATGGCGTCGCCGCCATCGTCGTCGCCTGGTGGGAGAAGGAGCTCGATCACGACAAGCTCGCCGCCGGCCTCTCGCGCCGCGTCGATCCGAGCAATGTGGAAACCGCCATCGCGACGGAATAGCAGTCGCGCGGATTGGCGCGGAAAGCGGCGATCTGCCCGAACTGTGGCCTTGCGACAATGTGTTTCGTCATATAGTTCGGATACTTGATGATTTGAGCTCCGGCCGATCGGCGCGCGCATCATGCTCTGCTGCGCGCAGGGGAGCATGATTTGCCGTGAATTCCGCTGCAAATCACAGGATCGCTCGCACGAGCTATCGGCGCGCGTCCGAGCCATTTTGCGCGAACCAGCGAGGCGCAGCATGTCGCGAATTGGCGTTTCTTCCCGCCGCGGCTTTTTACAGGGATGCGCCGCCGGCGCCTTGTCCGCGCTTCCGGGCGCGGCTTTCGCGGATGAGCGGCGGCCCGTCGTCGTGATGACCAATCACAATGACGACACTCTGTCGCTGTTCGAGAAAGGCTTCGAGAAGGCCTATCCGCAATATCGCGTGCAGATCGTCTGGCTGATGCCGCCGGACGCCATGCGCCATCTTCGCGACGCCTCGGCGCAGAGCCCCGATGTCTGGTGGCAGGCGGCGCCGCATAATCATCTCGCCGATATGGCGAAGGACGGCTTCATGCAGCCGCTCGGCCTCTCCAAGGAGGGGCTGCCCGCGGCGATCGGCGCGCTGCCGCTGGAGGGGGAGGGCGATCTCTTCCACGCCTCGCAGCTCACCGCCTTCGGCTTTTTCGTCAACAGCAAGGCGATCAAAGCGCAAAATCTCCCCTGGCCCGAGGATTGGGCCGTGCTGGCCGGCCCGGCCTATGCCGGCAAGGTCGCTATGTCCGACCCCTGGACCGTGCGCTTCGGCAGCCAATTGCTGAGCGTCGCGACGCAATCCTTCGGCTGGCAGAAGGGCTGGGCGCTGCTCTCCGCCATCGCCGGCAACGCCGTGCTGATGCAAAAGGGCCTGCGCGACGAGGTCATCTCGGGCCGCCAGCCGGTGGCGCTGCATATCGACACCGTGCCCAACGCCGAGCAGCGTTTCCGCCAGCCGATGGAGCGCGTCTATCCGAAGCATGGCGGGATCGTGAACGCCGGATATGTCGGGCTTTTGAACAAGGCGGCCAATGTCGAGGGCGCGCGCGCCTTCGCCGCCTATGTTCTCTCGGCCGAGGGGCAGGCGCTGCTGCCGAGGACCGATTTGCCGCGCCTGCCGGTGCGGCCCGACGTCTACGCTGCGCTGGGCAAGGAGCAGTTCGATCCTTTCGCCGCGCAGGCCGCGGGACAATTCGTCTATCAGCCGACCGACGAAAGCGGCGGCCGCTCCACTGCGATGGCGGCGCTGTTCAACGGCCTCGTGCAGGACAAGGAGCTGCTGTCCGGCCTCTGGCGGCGCGTGCATGCGGCGGAGGCGGCGGGACGCGGCGGCTCCCATGTCGCCGAGGCGCGGCGCGCGCTGGAGGAGATTCCGGTTGCGGCGGATTTCTGGAAGGACGAGACGATCGCCGCCGCCTTTCGCCCGCGGCGCCGGCCGGAGAACGCCGTCGCCCCCGAAGCGAGCCCCGCGCCGCAGGCGAGCGCCAGCCCGCCGGAGCAAGCGCAGGTCATTCCCGGTCAGCCGAACGGCCTCACAATACCCGAGCCCGCCAAGCCGATCATCGAGAAATGGCGCGCCGCCTTTCGCGAGAATCAAGCGCGGGCGAGCCGCCTGCTGGACGAGGCCAAGGCGTGAGGCTCTCTCTTTTTCGCTCTTCGACGCTCGTCGCATCGTTTCTGGCGGTGATTATCGCCGGATCATTCGGCGCGGCGCGGGCCGAGGAGTTTCCGCGCGAAGCCTATAGCTATCCGGTCGCCGGACTCGACGCCGCCGCGGAGGAGGCTTTCTATCGCGGCCGCGTCGAGTTCATGCGCTCCTGGTCCTTTCCGCCGGGCGGCGGCGAGGGGGCCGGGCTCGGGCCGCTGTTCAACCGCATATCTTGCGCCGCCTGCCACCAGAAGAATGGCCGCGGCCAGCCGCCGAGCGGGCCGGACGAGCGCATGCTGTCCATGCTGGTGCGGCTCTCTGTGCCGGGCGACGGCCCGCATGGCGCGCCCAAGCCGCATCCCGCCTATGGCGGACAGCTGAATGAGGAGGGCGCGCCCGGCGTGCCGGGGGAGGGCCGCGCCGCCATCTCTTGGGAGGCGGCGTCGGCGACGCTCGCCGACGGCTCCATCGTGGCGCTCCGCCGTCCGCGCATAGACTTCGTCGGTCTCGCCTATGGGCCGCTCGACGGCGCTCTTTTTTCGCCGCGAGTCGCGCCGGCGGTGTTCGGCGACGGATTGCTCGAATCCGTTCCGATCGAGACCATGAGGCGCATCGCCGCCGAGCAGCCGGCGCAGGGCGTCCATGGCGTCGTCAACGAGGTCTATGACGTCATTTCCGGCCAAATGGTCCCGGGGCGCTTCGGCTGGAAGGCGAACAGCCCCAATCTGAAGCAGCAGATCGCCGAGGCTTTCATCGGCGACCTCGGCGTCACCACGCCGCTGTTTCCCGAGGATCAATGCGCCGAGCGGCAGGAGGCCTGCCGGGCCGCGACAAAGTCGAAAAACCGGCCCGAGCTGGACGCGCTGCGGCTCGACGACATCGACTTCTTCAACGCGCATCTCGCCCCGCCGCCGCGCCGCGACGCGGATAATCCGCAAGTCGCGCGCGGCGAGACGCTCTTCCTCGCTTCGGGGTGCGGCGTATGCCATGTCCCGAGCCTGAAGACGGAGGCGCATCCGAAATTTTCGCAGACGCTGCCGGCGCAGACGATCGCGCCCTATACCGATCTTTTGCTGCATGACATGGGCGAGGCGCTCGCCGATGGCCGGCCCGATTTTTCCGCCAGCGGGCGGCAGTGGCGCACCGCGCCCTTGTGGGGCGTCGGTCTCGTGCCGATCGTCAATGAGCACAGCCTGCTGCTGCACGACGGCCGCGCGCGCACGCTGGAGGAGGCGATCCTCTGGCACGGCGGCGAGGGCGAAGCGGCGAAAGGCGCCTATGCCGCGCTGAAGAAAGACGAACGCGAGGCGCTGATCGCTTTTCTGCGTTCGCTGTGACGACGCGCCGAATGAGATCGTTCATTTCCATCGCGCTCACGCTCGCGGCGCTCGTCCCGGCGCGCGCGGACGAAATTCGCGTGCTGGCGGCGGGAAGCCTCCGCGGCGCCCTGACGGCCGTCGCGACGGAATTCGAGAAGAGCCGCGGCGATCATGTGACGCTGGTTTTCGGCCCCGCCGGCGCGCTGCATGATCGGATCATCGGCGGCGAGGCCTTCGACGTCTACGCCACCGCCGCTTTTCCGCAGGCGCGATCCTTGACCGAGAAGGGGCTGGCGCGGCCGAGCGTCCTGCTGGCGCGCAACAAGCTCTGCGCCGTCGCGCCCGCCAAATCGCCGATAACGCGGGAGACGCTGGTCGATTCCCTGCTCGATCCCGCCGTGCGGCCGGGGACCTCGACGCCGAAGTCCGATCCCGCCGGCGATTACGCCGCGGCCTTCTTCCGTCGCATCGACGAGAAGCGCCCGGGCGCTTTCGAGACGCTGACCGGCAAGGCGAAGATTCTCTTCGGCGGCGGGGAGCCGAAAAGCGCCGAGCCGCGCCCGCAAAATCAGCCGCTGACGCATTGGCTCGATGAGGGCGCGGTCGATCTGCTGCTCGTCTATTGCTCCGGCGCGATCCCCATGGCCGAAAAATCAGCCGGCCGATATCGGGCGTTTCCGCTGCCCGATCTCTATGACGTCGCGATCGAATATGGCGTCGCTCTGTCGCCGCGCGCTTCCGTCGCGGCGTTGGATTTCTATCTGACGCTCCTGTCGCCGACGGGACAAGCGGCCTTGCGCCGCGCCGGCTTCGTCCCGGTCGCGGAGCCCGCCGCCGAACAGTGAGCCGGCCGCCGCCGAGCCGCCTCCTACAGAACGAGGGGCTCCGCGAATGCGTGCGCGACGACCGGCGCGGGGCGAGGCGCCGGCGCGCATGTCGAAGCATGTTGCAAATCCGTCACAGCGAATGGGAATTCGGCTCGCGCCCGAATGTGAGAGCTTGATGAGACTTTCACATGCGAGGGAGAGACGCGCTCGAGGCCGAGCTGCGAGCTCGACGCGGTGGCGGCACAGACCGCGCTCCCAGGGTCTATCGGATGATGCGGTGGTTTCGACGGCGAGGCTGCATCTCGCGCGCTGCTTGGGCGATAGCGGCCGCATGGCTCTTCGCTGCGCTGGCGCTGGGTTCGGCGTTCGCCGTCGCGAAGAGCGAGCCGTCGCGCGTCAGCGCCCGCGTCGCGGATGGCGTGAGCGAGACGAGATGCGCCGCCGATAGCGAGCGGCGCCGGCAGACTCATGATTGCCCTATCGGCTGCCTCTCCTGTCCCGCGAGCGACGGGGGAACGAACGCCGGGAGGCTCGCGAGCGCCGTGTCGCCGCCCCGCGCGCCGATGGGCTCCTGCGGCGTCGCTGCGCGCTTCGCCGAGCTCTTCGTCATTCGTCATCCTGCGCGCATCCATCTCGGGTCGCCGCGCGCTCCTCCTCATGTCTCCTGATCGATAGGCCGCGGCGGCTCGCCGTGGATTTCCGATGTTCCGTCCGGCCCCGATCGTGGGCTCGCCAGGAGACGACTCCTATGATCCGTTCGAATTTGCTGCGCGGCGCTTCCGCCTGCGCGATCACTCTCGCATTCGCTCTGCCTGCCCGAGGGCAGGAGTCTCTCCCGGCCATAGACATCGCGGGACAAACGCTCGGCGGAAGCGGCTCTGGAAAGGCCGGCGCAGCCGATAAATCGGCGCGGTCGGGAGGACGGGAGACGGGCTATAATCAGGTGGGGCCGGCCGCCTCGACAAAGACGAGCATCCCGATTCTGGAAACGCCCTATTCTGTGCAGATCGTTCCGCGCGAGACGATGGACGACCGGCAGGCGGTCAGCATACGCGACGCGCTTTTCACCAATGTCAGCGGCGTCGCCGGCTCCCCGAACTATTATGACGGCGTCATCGTCCGCGGCTTCGACAGCGGCAACCAGACCTATCGCAATGGGCTGCGGCAGCCGAACACGAGCTATCAGGAGACCACCAACCTGCAGTCTATCGAGGTCCTCAAGGGCCCGGCCGCGATGCTCTATGGCCGCGTGGAGCCGGGCGGAGTGATCAACATCGTGACCAAGCGTCCGCAGGAGACGCCCTATTTCTCCGTGCATCAGCAGGTCGGAAGCTTCGGCCTGACGCGCACGGCGATCGACGCCACCGGTCCTCTGCTGGAGGACAAGACGCTGCTCTATCGAATGAATGTGTCCTATCTCGCCAAGAACAGCTTCCAGCCGCATGTCGGCCAGGACAATCTGCTGATTTCGCCGACGATCACATGGCGGCCGACCGAGCAATTCACCGTCAACGTCGAGGGCGAATATCAGCGGAGCTATTTCAGAGATTTGTCGCCGATCCCGGCGCTCGGCTTTCGCCCGGCGGGCATTCCGATCAGCCGCTATCTGCTCGACTCCTATGTCGCCGACAAATACCCGAACTTTCAGGAGCGGTCGCTGTTCGGCTATGATTGGACATATCGGATCGACAATGATTGGAGCGTGACGAACCGCCTGTCACACACGCGCGCCGATTATCGGCAGCGTGGAGATTGGCTCGATTCCTTCTCCAACGAGGCGACCGGCGACGCGCTTCGTGGAATCTGGCTGGTGCCGACTCCGAATGCGGCCGAGCCGATTTTCTACAGAGAGACGGTCTCGACCAATGTCGATCTCCAAGGCAAGGCGGTGACGGGTCCGCTCACGCATCGTGTGCTCGCCGGCTTCGACTATTATAGCCTCGACTCGAAGGCCCATGGCCATTGCTGCGACTATATTTCTCCGATCAACATCTATTATCCGGTCAATATTCCCGCCAAGGTCGATGCGCTGAGCTCCTCCTACCGCACCATCACCAAGGAAAAATGGAAGGGGCTCTATGCGCAGGACCAGATATCCTTTTGGGACGATCGCATTCAGCTGCTTCTCGGCGGGCGCCATGATTGGGCGGAGTCGAGCACGGCGACATTGTGGTCCGACGAATCCTTCGCCGAGGTCGACGCACGACGAGTCGTCGTGCCGGTCAGCGCGAACAGCCCGCGGATCGGCGTGCTGATCCGGCCATTCTCCTGGCTTTCCGTCTATGGCAATTACACGCGCTCCTATGGCTCGAGCAATGGCATAGACCAATACAGCAGACCGCTGCAGCCGCAGATCGGAACGCAGTACGAGGGAGGCGTGAAGGCCGAGCTGCTGGACGGGCGGCTCACCGCGACCGCGGCTTATTTCGACATAGACAAGAAAAACCAGACCACGCCGATCTCCGGCACGCCTTTCGTGCGCGTCATCGACGGACGCAGCAATGGCGTCGAGCTCGATGTGACGGGGCGCATCGACGAGCATTGGAGCGTCATCGCCAATTTCACCCATCTCGATGCGCGCATCGTCAAGGACCGCGATGTCACCAGCGGGAGCGGAACTGCCGGCAAGCGGCTCAATTCCGTGCCGCACAACACCGCCAATCTCTGGGCGAAATACGAGGCCTGGGGCGCGCTCGCCGGCCTCACTCTCGGCGGCGGCGTCTCCTATGTCGACAAGGCGTTCGGCGACGATGACAACAGCTACGAGCTGCCAGCGCATGCGCGCGTCGATGTCATGGCGTCCTACAAGCTCGAGGCCGGCTGGATTCCGCATGCGCCGAAATTGACGTTCCAGCTCAATGTCAACAATCTGCTCGACACGACCTATTACGAGGGCGGCGGCGGGCGGATGGGCGCGGTTCCCGGGGCGCCGCGAACTTTCCTCGGGTCATTGCGCGCGGAGTTCTGACCATGAGCGAGGACATCGATCGAAGAAGCCGAGCGCCGCGGACGAGCAGCGGATCGCGGGGCCTCGTCCATGGCCGCGCGCTCTGGCTCGCCACGCATCGCTACATCGGCTTCGTCGCCGGCGCGGTCTTTGTCGTCATCGGCCTCTCGGGAAGCCTGCTCGCATTCCGCGTCGAGATCGACGAATTTCTGAACAAGGACCTCTTCGTCCCGACGCATTATACGCTCGGCGGCGAGCGCGCGTCGGTGGATCGCATCATCGAGACGAGCCGCTCCGCCGCGCCGGAAGACGCGGCGCCCGTCTGGATGCATTTTCCCAAAGGCGACGGCGGCTATTTCGACGTCATCTATTCGACGCGGGAGCCGGAGGGGCGCGCGAAGGCCTATCAGATCGTCGTCGATCCGGTCACCGCCGCCGTCAAAGGCGCGCGCCTGATCGTCGATGACGGCAATCGCCTCGCCGAGCCTCTAGCCGTGCTGCTGATCCACCTGCACTCGGCGCTTCTGCTCGGTGAGAACGGCGCGACCTTGGTCGGTTTCGTCGGCCTCTTCCTGCTCCTCTCGCTGACGACCGGCGTCTATCTCTGGTGGCCGCGCAATGGCAGATGGCGACAGGCGTTCCAGATCAAGCGTGGCGCGAGCGCCGAGCGCCTGACGCTCGATCTTCACAAGACGACGGGGGTCTATGTCGTCGCCATCTTCGCCGTGATGATATTTTCTGGACTCTATCTGACTTTCGGCGCGCAAGTGACCGCGCTCGTCGACCTCTTTTCCCCGGTTCATACGCATCGTCTCCAGAAGCTGACATCCGCCTCTGCGGATGGCCGCCCGTCGATCGGGGCCGAAGCAGCCGTGGTCGCGGTGGACCAGCTGTTTCCCGACGGCAGGCTGATGAGCCTGTCGCTGTCGGAGGCGCCGGAGAGCGTCTTCGTCGTCGGCAAGCGCGCCGACGACGAGGTCAATGTGAGCGAGCCGCGCCGGCAGGCGGCGGTAGATCGCTACAGCGGCCAAATCCTCGCGATCGAAGACCCTCATCGCTTCACCGCGGGCGAGAAATTCCTGGAATGGCAATATCCCTTGCATTCCGGCGAGGCTTTCGGCGATCTCGGACGCGCCGCCGTCGCTCTGCTCGGCGGCGCGCCGGCGCTGCTCTACATAACCGGCCTCGCGCGCTGGCTGCAGAAACGGCGCGCGCGGGCGAGGGACAATGTGTGAGCGCGGCTCGCGTCGCCAGCGAATGAGGCCGCTCATATACGGAACGAGAAGGCGATCCGTCCTCTGGCGTCCAAATTGCGCTTCCGCCTGGGGCGAGGCGATCGGCGATCCGCTCTCAATCGGATGGGCGATCGGCGCTGGCGTCGGGCGCCGCTCGTGAGGCCGTGGGAAGCGCGCAGGCGGCGCTTCTACCGAACCAGCGGTAGCGATTGCGCGCGACGAGGCGGTAGAGCGCATCGGCGACGAAGCGGGGAAGCAGGCGGACGAGAGGGGCGGCGCGCGCTGGTCCGCGCAATTGCCGGGCGAGCGCGAGCAGCGCCTCGGAATCCTTCAGCAGTCGGCCATTCTCGATGAAGAGGAAGCTCTCGGGCGCGTCCGGGTCGATATCCGCCCTTCGCGCCAGATCGCGTCCCTCCGCGGATTGGATCGCGACGAAGCGGATCGACGGCGTGATCTCATGCGCGACGACATGACGAACGGTCCAGTCGCACAGCGCGCAAACGCCGTCATAGACGAAGACGGGCGCGTCCTCTGGCGCCTCGGCGAGCGATCCATTGTAATGCACGACATGGCCGACGATCGGAAAGCGGACATCTATGTCGAAAGTGAAGCGCTCGCCCTCGGCGCTCTCGAAACATTCGATCTGCGGCTTTGTCATGCGCGGCAGCGGAATTTTCAGCAGGCGCCACTCGTCGAGCGACCAGCGCAGGCCGGCGGATGTGGCTGCGAGCGCGAAATAGAGATCGAATGGCCCGAAATGCTCGATCAAACGCCCATCCGGCGCCGCCTGCATGACGCTCTCATAGCGGCGTCCGGCGAAGTCGCGCCGCCAGAATTCGCGTTTTCCCGAGAGCGGCGTGAAGCGAACATGGGTTTCGACGTTCTCGCCCGTCGCTGGAAGACCGGCGAGGAAGGCGAGCAAGGCGGCGCCGAAGCCGCGGCCCTGCGCGGAGACTGTCGCGCGGCCGCCGGTGAAGAGCTCGCGCTCGAGCGTGTGGAAGCGACGGACCGGCGCGGGCAGGAGATCGAAGCGCTCGGCGAGGAGGTCTTGAAAGAGTGTGGTCATGTCTATCTCCATTTTTTAAAATTGCGGCTTGGCGACCATCAGCCAGAAGATAACGATCATGGCGATGAAGGCTGGCCAGCCGAGCGCGAACCACCAGAGGAAATAGGTTCCATAGACCGGCGGCAACGGCGCGTCTTTGTCGAGACATTGCTCGGCGATGCGCGCCATGCGGATTTGCAGCCAGACGACGGGCAGCCAGCAGGCGCCGACGAAGAGGTAGAGCGCGATGGCCGCGAGCAGCCACGGCGTATCGAGCGGCCAGCCTTGATCCAACGCCAGCAGCACGCCGGTGACGGGCTGCAGGATAACGGCGGGCGTGGTGAACAGCCAATCGGCGAGCACGACATTTTTGTTGGCCGTGATGATAGCGCGCAGATCGCCGCGCAGATTGCTCGCGAGGCCGTGAAAGGCCGTGCCGAGCCCCGTGCCGAACAATATCGTCGAGCTGACGATATGCGCCGTCTTCAGAGTGAGAGGATCGAGCATGGGTCAGGCCTCCAATGCGATCATGACGAGGATCGCCGCGGCGATCGGCAAATTCTTGAGCAGTGGCGCGAAAGGATGCAGCCAATAGTCGGCGGGAAGCCGTGTCGCGATCAGCGTGAAGACGAGCATTGTCGTCAGCTGCGCGACGCCGATGAGGGCGGGGCGCCAGCGCAGCAGCAGCAGCGCGCCGAGCAGAAGATCGACCGCCGCGCCGCAATAGAGCGCCCTGTCGGCGAGGGCGCCGTGAACGCCGATCTCGGCGAGCAGCGCAGCGCTCTTCTCCTGCGGATAGAGGCCGAAGGAGAGGAGGCCCGTCGCGATCCACAGCAGGCCGAGACTCCAGCGCAGAACAGGCGGCAGGAAGAACAGTCGCGCCGCGCGCCTGTCCGCCGCGCACGCCGGCTCCAGCGCCAGAGCGTCTGGAATCCGGCGCGGCGGCCGGCCGAGCGCCGCCGTCATCGGCGCGCAATCGGCGACATTCCCGCGCGAGAGAAGCTTGATCACCTCGCGATTGAGCGGGCCGGTCGAGATGCGTCCGCCGATCGACGCTGCGAGCAGAAACAGCCGATAGGGGACGTGAAAGAAGCGCGTCGGCTTCAGGCCGAGCCATTCGCGCAATAGCGCGAGCAGCGCATCCGTCGTCATCGCCTCCGGGCCGACGACATCGAGGCGGCGTGGCGAGGGCGAGCCTTCCGCGAGGCGCGCCGCGAGCTCGGCGAGATCGCCGACATGCACGGGCTGAAAGCGCCAGGCGCCATCGCCGAAGCTCGGCAGCCATGGCAGGACGGCGGCGGCGAGCAGCCAGCGCGTGCTCGCGCCGCCGCGGCCGACGACGAGCGAGGGGCGCAATATGCGCCAATCGAGCCGCGCGCCTTCAGGGTCGAGCGCCGCGAGCCGTTCCTCGGCGACCGCCTTGCTGCGCTGATAGAGCGTCTCGCCGTCGCTCTCGACGCCGAGCGCCGATATGTGAATGAGCCGCGCGACGCCAGCGGCGAGGCAGGCGCGAAAGAGATCGGAGGCGCCCTCCGCATGGACGGTCGCCATGCTGTTGGCGCCGTTGTCGCGGACGAGCCCGGCGCAATTGACGACGATCTCGAAGCTTGCGACCTTATCGCGAAGCCGCGCTTCGCCGTCGCGCGCGAGATTGATCTCGCGCCGCGAGGCGGCGACGACATTATGGCCGCGATCACGGAGCCGACCGGCGATATGCCGCCCGATGAATCCGCTGCCGCCGATGATGAGAATACGGGCCAATTTCGGTCTCCTCCGAAAGCGGGGCGAAGAGGTTTCGCCTTCGGGGAGCTGAGGGGCAATGACGGCGCCATATCATAAATTATTGTTTCTATGTCTGATTGCTTGGCGTCCTATAAACGTGACACACAGGATTCATTGAGTTGCCTATAAACTCGGGATACAGTCTCGCGATGACGCCGAGCCAGCTGTTCGCCATGTCCCTCTCGACGACTTTCGTCTCGAGCATCGCGCTTTCGGCGTTTCTCCTCGCGCGGGCGAGGGCGGCGCCGGGCGCGAAGCAGCTCGCCGCATTCGTCGGGATCGTCGGGCTTTTCGCTCTCGGCCTCCTCCTTCCCGAGCGCCTCGGCGCGGCTTCGATGGCGCTGGCGCCGCTGGGCTCGGCGATGGCGGTCGATTTCGCGATCCGGCTGACGGGGCGGGGCGCGCGCTCCCTTCCGATCGTCCATGCGCTCGGCGCCGGCGCGACGCTTTTGCTTCTACTGTTCGGTCCAGGCGCCTTTTTCGAAACGGCGGACGGCTTGCGCGGCTTTCGCTATGCGGGCGTCGGCCTCATCGGCGTCGCTGTCGCGATCAGCCTCGCCGCCTATGGCAATGGGCTAATGGCCTTCGCCCTGCGGCGCGCCGAGGGCAAGCGACGACGCGAGCTCGCCATCGTTCTCCTCTCCTCGCTCGTCGGCCTTTCGACGGTCGTCTCCTTTGCGCCGCCTTTGGTCGGCATGGCGGTCGCGCCCTGGTCCATTCTCGCTCTGCCGATCTATCCGGCGCTGCTCGTCTATGGAATATTGCGCTACGAGCTGATGGCCGCCAATGTCTGGGCGCGCCGCGCCGCGGCCTATGCGCTCATTCTTCTGCTCGCCGCCGCCTTGGCCGGATTGCTCGCCGCCGCGCCTTTGAGCGTTATCGCGCCATCCATGGATTTCATTTCTCTATGGCTCGTCGTCGCCGCGGCCATGGCGCTGGCCTTCGCCTTCGGCGAGCCCATTCGCCGAGCGGCGGATCGGCTCGTCTACGCCGGCCCCGAGATTTCCGCCGAGACGATGGCGCAATGGCGCAGCGACCTCGCCGGCGTGGACACGACGACCGAGGCGATCGAGATCGCGCGCGCGCATTTGCGCACGGCCATGCGGCCCGTGGTCGATGTGACGCTCTCTAGCGATGGGCCGGAGCCGGCGCTTCGCTGCGTCGATACGGGCGACAAATGGATCGCGAAGCTCACAGGCTTCGAGGATTCGCCGCCGGGCGCGCGCCGCCTCGCCATCGTCTACGCCGATCTTCTGACGCAGAGTCTCGACGACATAGATCGACGTCGAAGCCGCGCCGAGAGCGAGCGGCTCGCGGAGCTCGGAATGCTCGCCTCGACGATCGCGCATGATCTGCGCAATCCGCTCAACATCGTGAATATGGCGGCAGCCGCCGCGCCGGCGGAAACGCGCGCCGAGATCATAGAGCAGACGCGGCGCATGAATCGGCTCGTCGGTGAATTGCTCGACTATGCCAAGCCCTGGAAGATCGAGCCGGCCGATATCGATCTCGCCGCAGCCTTCGGCGATGTCGAGTCCCATATCGCGAGCGACGCGCATTTGCGCGCCGATCCGTTTCGCTTCGCCCAGGCGATGGACAATCTCATTGCCAATGCGCGCGCCGCCGGCGGCCGCATCGCGATCTTCGTCGAGACGGCGCGGGATGCGACGCTCCTTCATGTCTGCGACGATGGCCCCGGCGTGCCGGAAGAGATCAAGGATCGTCTGTTTCAGCCCTTCGTCTCGCGCAACAGCGAAGGCACGGGGCTCGGCCTCGCCATTGTCGCTAAGATCATGGCGGCGCATGGCGGCTCCGTCGCGCTCGGCGCGCGCGAGGGCTTTTCCACTTGCGTCACTCTGAGGTTCCCGAGATGAGCGCCGAGACCATCCTCATCGTCGATGACGAGCCTGCTTTCGCGCGCGTCGCCGGCGCCTTTCTGACGCGCGAGGGCTATCATGTCGTGACGGCCAAGGACGCGGCCTCTGCGCGCGAAGTCTTTGTCCAGGCGCGGCCCGATCTCGTGCTTCTCGATCTCGTCATGCCGCCGGAGCGCACGCCCGAGGCGGGTCTGTCGCTGCTGCCCGATTTTTCGAGCGCCGTCACCGTGGTGCTGACGGCGCATAGCGAGCATGAGCTGGCGCTGCGCGCCGTGGCGCTCGGCGCATGGGACTTTCTCGCCAAGCCCGTGGAGCCGGAGCTGTTGCGTTTTTGCGTCCAGCGCGCGCTCGCCAAAGCGGCGCTCGAGCGCGAGATCGCGCAGCTGCGCGCGGAAAAGGCGAGCGCCGACGACGGGCTGATCGGCAATGGTCCCGCCATGACGCATGTGAAGGACATGATCCGCCGCATTGGTCCGGCCGAGCTGCCGGTGATGATCCTCGGCGCCACCGGCTCCGGCAAGGAGCTGGTCGCTCAGGCGCTGCACGGGGCCAGCGCGCGTCGCGGGGCTTTCGTCTCCATCCATTGCGGCGCAATTCCCGCCGAGCTGATCGAGAGCGAATTGTTCGGCCATCTCAAAGGCGCTTTCACCGGCGCCCACGCCGATCGCCCCGGCCTCGTCGCCACGGCGCGCGGCGGAACGCTGTTTCTCGATGAGATCGGCGAGACTCCGCCGTCCATGCAGGTAAAGCTGCTGCGCTTCCTGCAAGACGGAACCTTCACCCCCGTGGGCGGGCGCGAGACGCGGCGCGCCGATGTGCGCGTCGTCAGCGCGACGCATCGAGATTTGGAGGCGATGATTGCAGCGGGGAGCTTTCGCGAGGATCTCTATTACCGTCTGCGCGGCGTCGTCATTCGCACGCCCGCGCTGGACGAGCGGCGCGAGGACTTGGGCCTTCTCGCCGCGCATTTCCTCATGCGCGCGGCGAAGAAGCGCAAATTGCGCTTTTCGCAGGAGGCGCTGGCGTGGCTCGTCGCGCAGTCCTGGCCCGGCAATGTCCGCGAGCTGAAAGCGACGATCGACTGCGCCGCCGCGCTCGCCGATCCGCAGTCGTCGACGATTTCCGCCGAGGATTTGATTTTCGCGCGCGGCGGCGGAGCTCCTTCCTCTTCGGACCTCATTGCGGAAACGCTTCCCGAGGCGCAGGAGAAGTTGGAGCGCCGCATGATCGGCGCCGCGCTCGCCGCCGCCGAACACAATCACAGCGCCGCGGCCCGCCGCCTCGGCGTCTCGCGCGTCGGGCTGCTGAAGATGATGGCGCGGCTGGGCCTGCGATAATCCGCGCGATTTCGCTCGGCGCGAGGCGGAGGGCAGGTCCGCCGGAAAGGAGATGGCGTGGCGATCATACTCGGGCTCAACGCTTATCATGGCGACGCATCGGCCTGTCTCGTGCGTGACGGCGCCATCGTCGCGGCGGCGGAGGAGGAGAGATTCCGCCGCGTCAAGCATTGGGCGGGCTTTCCTTCGGAAGCCATTCGCTATTGCCTCGAGGAAGGCGGAGTGACGCTCGCCGATGTCGCGCATGTCGCGGTGAGCTCTGATCCGAAGGCGAGCTTCTTTCGTAAGATCGGCTATGCGCTGAAGACGCGTCCAGATCTTTCGCTCATTGTGGATCGCATCCGCAATCAGACAAAGCGACGGTCGATCGAAGCGGATTTGGCGAGCGCGTTCCCGGGAGGGAATTTCAAGGGCGAGATCCATCGCATCGAGCATCATGTCGCTCATGTCGCGTCGGCGTTTCTGGTGTCGCCTTTCGAGCGCGCGGTGGCTCTGTCGTTGGATGGGTTCGGCGACTTTTCGAGCGCCGCTTGGGGCATGGGCGATCGAAATGGCGTATCGATCGACGGTCGTGTTTACTTCCCGCATTCGCTCGGGATCTTCTATCAGGCGATCACACAATGTCTCGGCTTTCCACACTATGGCGACGAATATAAGGTTATGGGGCTCGCGCCCTATGGACGCCCGCAATTCATGAACGCAATGCGGCGTATTCTTCGGCTCGAGGACAATGGCGCGTTCACGCTCGAGCTCGGCTATTTCCGCCATCATAAGGAAAAAATCGCATATGAATGGACCGGTGGGGCGCCTCATGTCGGCGCGCTCTACAGTCCGGCGCTCGAAGATTTGCTCGGACCTGCACGAGCGAAGGGCGAGCCTCTGGAGGAGCGCCATCTCGATATCGCGCGTTCTGCGCAGGCGATGTATGAAGAAGCGTTCTTTCATCTGTTGAGCGAGCTTCACGAGCGATATCGGCATTCCGATCTCACGCTCGCCGGGGGCTGCGCGATGAATTCTGTCGCCAATGGCAAGATCAAACGCTATTCGCCGTTCGGCCGGGTCTATATTCAGTCTGCGGCGGGTGACGCCGGCGGAGCGATCGGCGCGGCGATGCAGGTCTGGAGCCGGCTCGGGGGGGGCGTCCGAGGCGCATCGTCTGCGACGGCGCTTTCGGGGGATAGGATATCGGGCCGAAGCGTGATGGATCACGCCTATCTCGGTCCTCGCTATGACGACAAGTCGATCGCGGCTCTGCTCGCCGCGCGCCGGGCGGAGCTGGAGGGCCAGAATTGCGTCGTCGAGCATATCGAAGACGAGGCGGCCTTGTGCGCGCGAGCCGCGGAGGCGATAGCGCAGGGCGACGTCGTCGGCTGGTTCCAAGGGCGGATGGAGTGGGGGCCGCGCGCGCTGGGCAATCGATCGATTATTTGCGATCCGCGCCGCGCCGACATGAAGGACATTCTAAATCTGAAAATAAAGCGTCGCGAGAGCTTCCGTCCTTTTGCGCCCTCGATCCAAAGGGAGAGCGTCGCGCAGTGGTTCGAAGAGGATGGCGATGCGCCGTTCATGATGCAAGTGTTTCAAGTTCGGGAGGAGAAGCGCTCGATGATACCTGCGGTCACCCATGTCGACGGTTCGGGACGCCTGCAGACTGTTCACCGCGAGACCAATCCGCGCTATTGGGGATTGATCGAGGCGTTTCGGCGGCGGACCGGCGTGCCCATGGTGCTCAACACGTCGTTCAACGAGAACGAGCCCTTGGTATGCAGGCCCGAGGAGGCGCTCGACTGCTTTTCGAGAACCAAGATGGATGTGCTGGCCTTGGGGAACAGCTTCATTCGGCGTAATAGCTGAGCGCCGGCTTCGAGCGCCGCCGCACTCGGAGTCGCGATGCTGATTTTCGTGAACCGCTATTTCTACCCGGACCATTCGGCGACGAGCCAGATGTTGTCCGATCTTGCGTTCGGACTTCGCGCGCGTGGGCATGATGTCCGCGTCATCACGTCTCGGCAACGATATGATGCGCCGAATGATCTCCTGCCGGCTCATGAGGTCGTCGGTGGGGTCGAGGTTTTTCGGGTGTGGACGTCGCATTTCGGCCGCGGCGATCTCATCGGCCGGGCCGTCGATTACGCAACATTCTATTTCTCCGCGGCGTGGCGGCTCCTGCGATTGGCGCAAGCCGGAGACACGATCATCGCGGAGACCGATCCGCCGATGCTGTCCGGCGTCGTCGCGCCAATTGCGCATTGGAGAGGCGCGCTGCTGGTCAATTGGATACAGGATCTGTTTCCAGAGGTCGCAGAGGCTGTAGGGCTCGGCCGGCGCCAGCTTCCGCGTTTCGTCTATGGCGCGCTTCGCATGCTGCGCGACGCGTCATTGCGCTCGGCGGCGATGAATGTGGCGCTGGGCGAAAAAATGGCGGCGCGGCTATCTTCGCTCGGCGTGGCGTCGGATCGCATCGCCGTTATTCCGAATTGGGCCGACGCCGAGCTGATCCGGCCCATTGCGCCAAAGGACAATCCGGCGCGGACGGAATGGGGCCTCGATGGCGCTTTTGTCGTGGGCTATTCGGGCAATCTCGGGCGTGCGCATGATTATCGCGCTCCGTTGGACGCGATCGAAAGGCTGAGCGGCGCCTCGTCGGCGAATCTGAAAATTCGCTGGCTATTCATAGGGGGAGGCGCGCTCTACGACGCCTTCGCGCGGGAGCTGCGCGCCAAGGGGCTGCAGGACGTTTTATTCGCGCCCTACCAGCCGCGCGAGCGCCTTTCGGAGAGCTTGTCGGCTGCAGATGTGCATCTCGTGTGCTTGCGGCCAGATCTCGAGGGCGCGATCGTGCCGAGCAAATTCTACGGCGTCGCCGCTGCCGGTCGTCCGACCATTTTCATCGGCGATGACGACGGCGAAATCGCGCGGATCGTCAGACGAGAGGATCTCGGCTGCGTGTCGCCGCAGGGCGATGGAGAGCAGCTGGCCGCGCGGATTTTGACGCTCGCGCAGGACCCGGACCGGCGCCGAGACATTGGCGCGAGAGCGCGTCGGCTTTGCATGGAAGAGTTCGACAAGCGCGTGGCTCTCGACCGCTGGGAGCGGCTGCTGGAGCGCCTCTCTGCGAGACGCCGCGGCGCGGCTCGATGTCGGCGCGGCTAATAGAGTGTTCAGCTCGCGACGCTCGATTTCTGCATGCGGGCTTTGCCGAAGATGGAAATTCCATCGATCGCGCGTCGCATCGGCGTCTCGAACAGATGAAATGACAGCAGGCTCGTGGCGAAGATGCACGAATAGCAGAGGAGCGCCAGCGCGGCGATCGTGACTCCGCTTCCCTTCATCAGCTTGTCGCCGACGATATTTATCAAGACCAGAATAAACAGATTGTGCCACATATAGATCGAATAGGTGAGCTGTCCGAACGGAGCGATCCGCATCAGGCTCGGCGTGGCGGTCGCGTGGACGTCGCGCGCGACTGCGCCCGTCACGAGCAAGACGATCAGAGCCAAGATCAGCAATGGCGATTGCCCGGTGAGCATGGCCGCCAGAATCGCCAGCAGGCCTCCGGCGAGAACCGGGAAAGGCGGCGTAATGGGCGCGAGAAGATGCCGGAGCCGGAAGAGCGCCACGCCGACGCCGAAGCTAAAAACGCCGCGCAGAAGCGGATGAAAGCTCTCGGCGTCGATCCAGTCATGAACGCCGAAATCGAGACCGTAGCGACGAACGGCTCCGAAAATGATGGCGGCGCAGGCCGCCGCGATGACGAGAACGCCTCTCTGCCCGGCGCTTCGGGCGAGAATAATGACGATCGGAAATCCGATATACATTATCATCTCGACGCTGATCGACCAGTTGACGCCGTTGAAATACTGATGATTTCCACATTCGATGACCGTGTGCAGCAATAGTGCCGTATCCGCTATGCACAGCGGGCTGAAGGATGGCGTGTGTCGGCTCGGCAGCTGCAGCGCCGAAAAGGCGGCATATAGGAACGCAGATACGACGAGGGTGAGCAGATGAAGCGGGAATAGTCTCGCAACGCGCTTCTTCAAAAAGGCCCCATATGAGGCGATGTCGTCTATGTGGTCGAAATACACATGGGATATGACATATCCAGATATGATAAAAAACATGTCGACGAATAGAGCCAAGCCATCCGAGCGCTCATTGGCGGCGGAAGAGAGCATGAACTCTTTGGAATGGTGAAACACGATGCCGAGAGAGGCGAGGAAGCGAAGCGCGTCGAGGTGCTGCATTTCCCCCGATTTCGCCACGAGCGGCTTCAGCTTCAACCACTTCCGCATTAGCGCCGTCCACCTTTCCGCATCTTTGTTGTCTAGCTCGCACTGAATAATTTACCAAGCGCAAATTCTGCGGGTTCGACTGTTGTTTGTGTGGGCAATGTGGAATGTTTGTTGCTGCTTTGTGTAGTTCTGTACCGAGCCCGCCTCACGCGGAAGTTATCAATTGGCTGCGGACGGCTCTTCCTTTTGCATTTCTTCCAATAATTCGAGATATTTCGTCGCGACGCTGTCCCAGCCGAAGCTCTCGGCGGTGGAGCGGGCGCCGGCCCGCAATGTCGCGAAACGGTTCTCATCCTCGAAGGCGTCGCGCAGCGTCTCGGCTATGTTTTTGGCGTTCCGCTCGATCGTGAAGCCGTTCACGCCGTCTCGCAAATAGTCTTCGATCCCGCCGACGCGGGTCGCGAAGACCGGGAGGCCGGCGGCCATCGCCTCCATGCAGACCAGCGAGAATGTCTCATAGGCGGTCGGAAGCGCGAAGGCGTCGGCCGCGGCGTAGAAGGCGGCGACGTCGCGCCGCGCGCCGCAGAACAAGAGCCGTCCCTCGGCCTGCGCGGCGAGCGTTCTATATCGTGCCGGACTGTCGGAGCCGACCACGGCCAGCCAATAGCGCTCGTCTAGAAGCGCCAGCGCTTCGATCAGCGGCGCGAGGCCCTTGCGCGCAAATTCATGTCCGACGAACAGCAGCAGCCGGGCGTCGGGTGGTATTCTGAATTCGCCGCGAATTTGCGCGCGCGCTTCCTCCGAGGCTTGGAAACGGTGGAGATCGATGCCATTGTATATGATGCGAATGCGCTCGGCGGGAACATTGTAATGCGATTGCAATTCGTCACGCACGCGAGCGGAAACCGCGACATATTTGCGGTAGCGGAGCCCGCCGATCATCCAGCGGTCCCGCAAGGCGACCCAATAATGCATGGGGTTGAGCCTCCAGCGCCAATCGCCGGCCTCGCGCTTTTGCGCGAGACTCTCTGCATTCACGGCGTGGACGACGAGAATGTCGCCACGCAGACAATCGCCATGGCTGATGATCTGCGCCGCCCGCGCGCGGCGCCGAAGGGCCAGCGTCGCGGCGAGCGTGAATATCGGCATGACGACGAGCCGGCCGATATGGCGCATGGCGCCGCGAGTCGGCACGCGCGACAGCCATGGCGCGACGAGCTCTATCTCGGAGGCCGTCTCGCCGTCGTCTGCGACGACCGCGGCGACGACGCTATTGCGCGCTCCGGCGCGCGTGAAGGCTTTTGCGAGCTCGAAGGCGACTGTCTCGACGCCGCCATCTCGGCTGAATTCTTGCACGACCTGAACGATTTCGACTGAATTGCGTGAGCTCATTGGTAAATCCATGACACAAATCTTCGTGAGATTAGCGTGCTCGACTCTGCTTTTCGTCGCATCGGCCGCCTTTTGCGAGGATCGGCTCTTCGAGCCCGATGCGCCGTTGCGGATGCGTATCGGCGGCGGAAATCTCGTGACGCATCTGCATGGAGCGCCTTCTGCGCAAATCTATGCGGCGCTGCGCGGAGTCGGCGCGCCGCTCGGCCGCATGGATTCCTATGGTTGGCGCACGCTCGACCGCAAGCCGACGCCGAGCGATTTCGACGCCGCTATGCGCGAGGCCTATGAGCGCGGAATTACGCCGGTCATTCTGCTGGAATATGAGGGCTCGTATCAGTTTCTCGATCCGCCGCAGCCGATCGGCTCCTATCGAGATTGGTTCATCGCCGGCGTCGCTTATGCGCGGCGCTTTCAGCCCGGCGGCGATTGGGCGAAGGCCAATCATATCACGGGATGGGGCGCGACCATCTTCACCGCGATCAACGAGCCGGACGTGCAGGCGGCCATTCCGCGCGAGGACTATCGGCGGGCGCTGGAAGGGCTGGCCGATGGCGTTCACAGCGTCAATCGAGAACTGAAAGTCGTTCCCGGGGGCTTCGCCACTTGCAACTCGCATGGCGACGCGACGCTGCGCGGCTATGGACCGGCCATTGCGCCATTGCTCGAGGACGGACGCCTCGACGGCGTCGATCTGCATACCTACTATAACTTCCGCTGGTTTCCGCTGACTCGCGGTCGCCAATTCTCGGCGCAGAGCTGCTTCGATCGCGTCAAAAAAGCGATGGGCCTTTCGCGCGACATTAATTTCTACGCGACCGAATATAATATCTCGAAATCGGAAGGCTGGGCGCGGCCGGAGACCGCCGCCAAGCTGTTCCTCACCGCCTTTTGGGACGAGATGGCGGTCGTGGGCGCCGACGGGCGCAGGCCCGCGACGGTTTTCGCCATGCCCTGGAATCTCGGCGACACTGGCGCGATCGAGGGACCGAGCTACGCAATGGCGGCCGGCGCCGCTCCATGGCGGCCGGAGGCGCGCGCCATCGTGCTGCGCAATCTGATCGCGCTCGCCGGCGCGATGCATTTCGTTTCCATCGATCGCGAGAAGGGGCTGCTGACGCTGGAAGGGCCGAATGGGCGATTGCTCGTCTGGCATGATCTCGAGGGCTGGACGGACGCGCCGGGCTCCGCATGGACCGTGCCCTTGCCGGAATGGGCCGCCGCCGCGGAGCTGTGGGGCTGGGACGGACTGCGGCGACGCGTCCCCGTGGCGGGGGCGGAGCATCGCTTCGCAGCGCTGCAGCCGGGCGAGACCTATATGGTGTTTATTCCGCGGCCTAAGCTCTGAGCGACGTTGCATGATAAGCCTCGAGCCAAGCGCGCCGCAGCGTGCGCGCGACCTCTTCATAGGTGAAGCGCGTCGCGACATTCTCCAGCGCGCCGCGTGACTTTGCGCGCACGTCCTCTTTGCCGGCGGCGATGTCATCGAGCAGGCGCGCGAGCGCCGCGCTGTCACGCTCGGGCGCGACCCATCCGCCTTCGCCGATCACATCCGGTATCGCCCCGCCGGTGGAGCCGATTACCGGCACGCCGCAGCTCTGCGCCTCGATGATGACGCGGCCGAATTGCTCGCGGACGCGCGGCGTGGTGCGCGTGAACAAGATCAGCGCATCCAGCCCGCGCATGAATTGCGCGACCTCATGCGGCGGCGCCCAATCGCGAAAGCTCACGCGGTCGTCGAGACCGAGCCGCTCCACACGCGCGCGCAATTTGCCTTCATGCGGGCCGGCGCCGATCAGATAGAGTCTGACACTGGCCTCCGCGCGCGCGATTGCATCCAGCACATCGTCGAGCCCCTTCTCCTCGACGAGACGGCCGACATAGCCGATGCGCAATCCCGCGCCGCGCGGCGGCGCGACGCCATCGGGATGGAAGCAGTCCTGATCCACGCCATAGCCGATCATCGTGACCGGCCCCTCATAGCCGCCGGCCCTCACCACGGCCTCGGCGTCCGGGCTGCGCGCGAGAATATGCGCGCATTTCTTCAGCACGAAGCGGCGAATGGTCTCGAAGGGTGGCGGCAGGGTCTTGAGAATGTTCTGATCGACCTCGAGAACGAGCGCCGCCTCCCGCTTCGTCAGTGCGGCTTGCAGCGCCACTATGCTCCACGGCTCTTCCCATAGATGAAGCACATGCGGCCGCACCTTGCGCAGCAGGCGCGGGAGGCGCGGATAGAAATGCAGATACCAGTTCAGCGGCCCGGCGCTGGGAAACAGGATCGGTAGCACATGCAACTGCATCGCGGGATCGGCTGCGGGCTCGCCGGTGAGCGAGCGGCCGAACTCGCGCCAATTTTTTGGCGCGACGAGATGCAGATCGAGGTCGCTCTGGCGGAGCAGGGGCGTGTAGCGCTGACGTCCGCCCTTCTGGCCGACGGCGGAATGCGCGACGGAGACGACGCGCAGAGGGGAGGGGGCGCTGCGAAGGTCAGACACGGCCGAGCATCCTCGCGACGACGCCGGATACGCCGGTCAGATGCATCTCGGCCATCGCAAGACTTTTCGCGCCGCCATTGAGCGTGTTGCGCGGCAGGCTGAACACATTGCTCCGGCGCCGCATCACACCTTTGCGCGTCGTAGCCGCCGAGGAAAAGCCGGCGCGACGCGCGAGCGCGAAATCACGCTCGCCCGCATCGGCCGCGCGGCCAAAAGGGAAGGCGAAATGTCGAATCTCTCGGCCGAGCCGCTCGCGCAGCCGACGACGGCAGGATTCGAGCTCGGCGAGCGCCTCCGCTTCGCCGAGCGCCGAGACGCGCGGATGATCGACCGTATGCGCGCCGATCTCGACGAGCGGATCGCGCGCCAGCGATTGCAGCATGTCCCAGGAAATGGCGTGCTTGTCACGCAGCCGCGTCTCGTCGAATCCATTTTCCGCGCAAAAGGCCGAATAGAGCGCCCCTGCTCGTGGTCCTTCCCATGCTCTCTCTATCGTCGCATAGGCGGCACGCTTCTCTTGCGCGGTCTCGATCTCGATCGTCCGACCGTCGCGAAGGATATGCTCCTTGCTCAGGATGATGTCCTCGAGGCCGGCGTGCCACAGGGGCATTGTCCCATCGGGAATGCCCGTGGTCACGAAGAGCGTCACCGGCGCTTCATGCGCGCGAAACAGAGGGACGATCTCCTCGAAAGTGTCGCGGTAGCAATCATCGACGGAAAAATTCGCGAAGCGGTCGCCGGGGCGATCGGCGGCCGCGCGCTCTATCGCCTCTTCCATGGTCACGATCGACCAGCGCTGCGCCTTCAGATAAGCGAGCAGACGATCGAGATAGGCGAGATCGAGATAGAAATTGCGATTGGGGAGCCGCTCCCATAGCGCGCTCGGGGCGCCGCGATGAAAGGTGAGCAGACAGCCGCGCGCGCCTCTCGCCCTGTCGAGGAGCGCGCCGATGGGTCGCAGCGCCGCCTCCATCGGCAGAACGTCTGTCAAGCTCGACGCGAGACTCATGGCGCCTCTCCTGTTCCAAGCAATATTCGCAGCTTCGAAAGACTCGCGTCGCGCAGTTGCGGCAGCAGCATGAATGCTCCGGCCGCTGTGCAAAGGGCGCAGGCGACGCCGCCGGCGATGAGGCGTGACGCAAGGGCGCTCATTTGCGCCTCGATCATCCATCCGGTCGCCAGCATGGCGCCGCCGGGCGCCGCCGCCAAGCATGTCAGCGTCAATATCCGCTCACGATTGGGCAAGGCCCAGGTCGTTCCTGTCAGCAATGTGAGGCTGCGCGCGCTCTCGCCGAGGCCGATCAGCAGCATGCCGAGGCCGAGCGGCGGCGCGAGCCATGCGCCGAGCGCATTGATGACGATATTGACGAGATAGGCGCCGACGACGATCAGCGTCGCCCGCGCATTGCGGCCCTCGCTATTGAGATGCCGCAAGAGAATCCATCCGAGCGTCGAGGCCCAGAGGCCGATGGAGACGCCGCGCAGCGTCGCGCTCGCGAGCAGCAGGCCGGTCTCGGAGAATGCGCCGCGGAAAAACACCAGCCGGACGATATCGGATGCGAAGACGAAGACGAAGGCGGAGGCCGGGACGGTGAGCGCGAGAATGAGACGGGCGATGGCTTCGATCTGATGATGGCTCTCGTCCTTCCGATAGCTCGACATATAGGCGAGCCCGACCGGCTGGCTGATGAGCAGTAGCGCCGTGTCCGAGAGCGTGCGCGAGTAGTCGAGCGAGGCCACTGCGCCAGTGACGTTTCGCGAGGCCGCCAAGCGCTCGATCCAGACCTGCGTCTGCTCGGCGAAGGGAAGCGCGAGCAGCGGGCGCAGGCGCCACAGAAACTCGCGTCCGGCCGCAACGATCATTGCGGGATGCGCGCCGCTCGGGTCGAGCGTGCGCTCCCGATAGCGCGACCAGAGGCCGAACAGCGCCAAGGCGTTGAAAGAGAGCGTGAAGGGCCAGGCGAGCGCGCCGAACCAGCCGACGAAGGAATAGAGGGCGAGACCGATGATCATCGACAGATTCAAGAGGCCGGCGCGCAGATTGGAGAGCCGCGTCTTGCCGAGCGCGATCTCGCCCGCCGCAAGCGTGTTCACCAGCACGGAGGCCGGCATGGCGAAGCTCATGATCTCGACATAGCTCAGCGTCAGCGCCTTGCCCTCGGGCGTGAAGCCGCCGAGCATCAGATCGATCCACCATGCGCCGAGCGTCTGCACGCAGAGCATCACCGCAATGGCGGCGAGCGTCAGCGCGCAGCAGAGGGAGGCGAGCACGCGAGGGGCGCGTCCTTCCGCCTGGGCGTGTTGCAACATGGGAATGAGAATGGCCGGCGCGCTCTCATTTTGCAGAAAGCACAAGGGCAGCAGGATCACGGTGACGGCTCCGCGATAGCCGTCGGCGAGCAACGACGCGCCCAGCACTTGCGCCATCAATATCTCGCGCGCGAAGCCGAGAATTTTGCTGGCGAGGGCGCCGAGCATCAGCAGCGCGGCCATTTTGCGCGGCGCGGCGCGCGTCGGCGCGGCGGACGAGATCGGAGCGCTCCGCGGAGGCTCCGAGCCGCGAAGGCGCTGCGTCCAGCTCATCGGCGCCGCCCGAGGTCGAGGCGGCGCCGCGGACCGCGCGTCGGGATAGGGGCGAGAGCGAGCGCCATGAAGGTCCAGAAGAGAAATCCCGCTTCGCCCGAGCCTATGCCGGCGAGCGGCAATTGCACGAGAAAGAAGGCGCCGAAGGCGCCGAGCATGACGCTTTCCGCGCGGCTGTCGCTCAGCGCGCCGACGATCGCCGATACGGCGACCCACACCAGCGCGAAGAGGCAGATGAGGCCGAAGACGATGCCCATCGACTGCCAGCAGGCGATGATCATGCCGTCGACCGGCTGCGAGCCGGCGACGCCCGTGTCGACCGTGGTGAATCCGGCGCCGATCAGTGAGCTGTCGGAAAGATTCCACAATGCGGAATATTGATCGATGCGCTCGCGCGCGCTGCCGTCGCGGCTGCCTTCCGAGAAGGTCGCCAATCGCGCGCTGATCGACTCGCCGAAGGGCGTCGCGACCAGAGCGACGATCGTCGCCGCGCAGACGCCGAACATCATGATGAGGGAGCGTCCGCGCGTCGCGCGGAACAAGGCGCAGAACAGCATGGCGACGACGAGCGAAATCCAGGCGGTGCGGTAGAGCGAGAGAAACAGCGCGAGCGCCGCGGGCGCCGTGGCGATTTGCGACAGCCAGTCGCTCTTGCGAAACCAGACCAGCAAGAGTCCAGCGGCGGTGAAGGTGGCAAAGCCAGCGGGGGCGTTCATCGTGCTGAAGACGCGCACGCTATAGGGGATGGGCTGGCCGATGGAGGTGATCGGCGCATTCTGCATCCAATAGCGATCCCATGCCGGCGGATCGACATATTGCGCGACGCCGTAGACGCCGATGAGCGGCAGCGCGATCACGAAGACATTGGTGAGGGCGGCGAGCATCTCGTCCTTGTCGGCGGTCTCCGCGAGCAGCATGGCGTAGAGCAGGGGAGCGAACCATTTGACGGCGTCGCGCGCGGCGCTCATCCACTCGCCTTTGAACAAGGTGAGGATCACCGCATAGACCACGCAGGCGATGACCATGAGCATGGGCTCCATGCGCCGCATCCGGCCCGGCGATGTCATGAGGCCGAGCATGTGGGAAAGAGGCGCCATGAGGCAGGCCAGCGGCCCCACCAGCATCAGGCTGCTGACGTCATAGCCGAGGCGGACGTCGACCAGCCGCCGCACGAAGGGCGTGAAGAGAAACAAGAGCAGCGCGGCTCCGACATGAGCCGAGGGTCCGCGTCGCCAGCTCCACCATCCGACAGTTGCACAGGCGAGCACATAGAGCGCGCGGGCGGGCGCGCCGAGAAAAGGTCCGACAGCGCCGGCGATGAGCAATGTCGCGAGCGCGGCGGCGCATCCGATCAAATGGTCCCGCGCGCTCGGCGTCGCGTCGCGACGGACGCCGTGGTCGGTTCTGGCGCCAGCGAGAATCGTCATCTCCGCCTCACGCCGTCGCACGCGAAGATCGCTTCGAGAAAGGCGGCTCGTCGCGCTCCGCCATATTGACGACGACGCCGAGCAGCCGCCCGCCGGAGGCGATGAGTCCCTCGCTCGCGGCGAGCGCTTCCTCCGCAGAGCATCGCCCGGCGCGCGCGCAGAGCAGGATCGAATCCGCCCGCCGCGCCAAAAGGCGTGCGTCCAATGCATCGGCAGGCGGGCAGTCGAGCAGCACGAGATCATAGTCGCGCGTCGCTTTCAGCACGGTCTCGATGCGTTTGCCTATCTGCGGCGGCGCTGCTTTGGCGGAGGCGCCGAGCGGCAGGGCGTCGAGCATTCGCCAGTCTGTCGCCGTCACGCAGTCCCGCAGAGGCGCTGTCGAGTCCAGCGCCTCGAGCAGGCCCGGCCCGTGCTCAAGGCCGAGCGCAGACTCGAAGCAGGGATTGGCGCGGTCGCATTCGACGATGAGCACGCGATGCCCCATCGCAGTTACGAAATGCGCCAGGATCAGAGTGAGGAAAGTCTTGCCGTCGCCGCGCGCGGGCGAGGTCACGGCGATGAGCCGCGATCCCTTTTCCTCGCCGAGGCGCGCGCTCGAATAGATCTCGAACAGCGCGCGCTGCGCGGCCTCGTCGCTCTCTGCGAGCTCGATGAGGGCCTTCGAGGGCAGGGCGTGATCTCGACGCGCCGGCATGCCGAAAAGTCTGGCGCGTGCGCTGCGAAAATGCGGCAGCTCCACACATGGCGCGTCGCCGGGGAGATCGGCCAGCTCGGCCGAGCCGCGCAGGCTCTTGTCGAAACGATCGCGCAATATCGCCGCCGTGGCTCCCAGCAGCGTGGCCATCGTCAATCCCGCCGCGAGGAATGGCAGCTTCTTCGGGAAGTAGGGCTGCTTGGGCAGCTCGGCCAAGCCCACGAGGCGCGTGCTTCCATTCAGCACGCGACGATCGGCGTCGAGCTCGCTGGCGCGCTTGTACAGCTCGGAATATTGGCGCCTCTTCATATCGACGCCATGCACCAGCGTCTCTATGGAGCCCTGATCGATCATCGCGTCGCCGACCTCTGTCTTGGCCGCCTCCACCTTGGCTCTCAGCGAGGCGACGAGCGAGTTGGCGGCGTCGTAATTGCGCTTCGCCGCGGCGGCGACGCCGGCGACCTCGGCCGCGAGCCGTCGCTGCGCAATGTCGCGCTCCTGCTCCAGCCCGCGCATGGCCGGGTGCCGATCGCCGAGCGTGCTCTGCGCGGAAGCGATCCGCATCTCGATCATGGTGAGCTGCTGCTTGAGGTCGGAAACGCTGCGGCTCGCCAGCACGGCGGGCGAGTCGGCCAATCCCTTGCCTTTGTTCGCGGTGATCTCCTTGAAGCGCGCCGAGGCCTCCGCCCGCGTGGCCTCGGCGGCGGAGAGCTGCTGCGTGAGGCTGGTCAGGCGTTCGGAATCGATCAGCGCATTGGTTCCGCGCGCCAGACCTTTCTTGCGCTTGTATTCTTGAATCTTGCCGTCGTCGTCGCGCAATTCGGTCTCGAGCCGATGCACCTCGGCCCATAGCCAATCCGCGGCGTGCTGGCGCCCGGACGACAGATTCGCGCGCTGATCCTCGAGGAAGGCGGAGATCAGCGCATTGGCCATCTTCTGCGCGATCTCCGGCCGAGTGGATTGATAGGAAATGCTGATGACGCGCGATCGCCCGACATTGCCGATGGAATAGCGCGGACGGACGAACTCGACGAGCGCGTCGGCGTCCTCGCTCAGCTTGTCGCAGCCGGAGCGGCGGCCGAGCTTTCCCAGCAATGCGCCGATCCCTTTGCCCGCAGCGCAATCCTGCAGCGCCAATTCGAGAACGCCGGGCGAGGCGGTCGCCGCCTTGAGCACGCGCGACGAGCCGATGATGAGAAGCTGACTCTCCATATCGGCGGGATCGCCGGCCTTCTGCGCCCAGACGGCGGATGAATTATTGTCGCCGGGCTCCTGCTCGGCGACGATCACCGATCCCGTCGCCATATATTGAACCGGCAGCAACAGCAGCGCCGCGACGACAGCGCCGAGAATCGCGATGAAAATCACCGAGAATATCGTCTTGCGTCGCCACAGCGCGGCGAGCAAGCCATGTCCCGGGGCGGCGGCGGCGATGGTCGTCGCGCGCCGCGCCTCCAGATCGGAAACGGCTGCGCTTAGATTGTCATAGGCCATGCGGGCGTCCAATCCGTTTCCTTGCCGCGCTCGCGTTCCGCGATCGTTCGCTCCACGAGATCTTTGAACTCTCGGCGAAAGCGCTCTGCTGAAAAATTCTGCGCTCGCCTTCGGCAGGCCGTGCGCGAAAATTGATCCTCTTCCGCGACAAATCTGCGAAGGCAATCGGCGATCTCCGCCGGCGTCGCATTCGCGAAGAACATTCCCGAGCGAGGCTCCCGCGCCGACACCGATTCTCGCGCGCCGCCGCGATCGAGCGCCAGCACCGGCGTTCCTTCGGACATGGCCTCGACGACGACGATGCCGAAATCCTCCTCGGCGGCGAAAACGAAAGCGCGCGCCGAGGCCATCAGATATCGAAGCCGCTCATCGCTGACGAAGCCTTCGAAGGAGACATTGTCGGTCGCTATGCTGCGCAGGCGCGCGCCTTCTGGGCCGTCTCCCGCGACGATCAGCTGAAGATCTTCGAGCTCGGCGAAGGCCCTCACGATCGCATCGACATTCTTGTAAGGCACGAGGCGGCTGGCGGTGAGAAAATAGGGACGACGCGAGACGTCCTGCCCTCCGCCGAGCGCGACCGGCGGGTAGATCACTTTTGCTTTGCGCCCATAGGATTTTTTTATGCGCCGTGCGACGAATTGCGAATTGGCGACGATGACGTCCGGCCCATTCGCCGTGCGCGTATCCCAGATGCGCAGATAATGAAGCAGCATGCGGGCGACCGCTCCCTTGATCCCTTTCTCGAAGCCATTGTCGCGCAAATATTGATGCTGCATGTCCCATGCATATCGCATCGGCGAATGCACATAGGAAATGTGAATTTGATCCGGGCCCGTCAGCACGCCCTTCGCAGCGGCGAAGCTGCTGGAGATGACGAGGTCGTAGGCGGAGAGATCGAACTGCTCGATCGCCAATGGCATCAACGGCAGATACAAGCGGTGATGCGTGCCGACGAAAGGCGCGCTTTGCAGAAAGCTGGTCGTCTCGCGGCCGATGCCGATGACGGCGCGATCTGCAGGCGGGAGAACGTCGAAGAGCGAAAAGACATGCGCTTGCGGATAGCATTGCAAAATTTCGCCGAGGACGCGTTCGGCGCCGCCGAGGACATAGAGCCAATCGTGCACGACCGCGACACGCATACGAGCATTCTTCCCTTGTGGTTCCAGGGCGCTCGTCGGTGCAATCACAATCGACGGGCTAGGGGCTAATTACGTCTTCAAATACAAGCATTATCAGTGATGATGGTCAGATAATCGAGGTGAGGTTCTCTTCTATAGATGTATACATTTTTACGTGTTCGCTTGTGCTCTCGTAAAGTGATTTTTTGACAAGAACAGTTAATGTGAAATTGCTCAACTCGTCTTTATGTGTGTCGGTCATATGCTTTTCGGCAATTCGTTCGATCTCGAAAGAACGAATGAGCTTCGATCGCGTGATCTGCGCGCTCTCACTCCTCTAGCGCCTATGGGACATTATGATACGGCGGTCGATACGATGTCTCTGATCGGGACAAAGGATCGCGCGAAGAATGCGCGTGGACCTTTCAGGCAAAAGCAATGCCGCCACCAATGGGACGATGAACCATTAGAGTCGACGCGCGCGGCGAGATGGTGAGCGCATCTCGATGATGTCATGCAGGACGGGAAGGGCCGGCCCCGTTCCCCTCGCGGATTCGCGCGTGCGCGGGCTCGGCGACAGCGGCCGCGCCTGCGGTTTTGCGCGAGCTCGTGAGAAATCCGCTTTTGGGGTCTAGACAAGGCCGGCGGCACTTTCTATAAGCCCGCTCTCGGCGTCGCGAGGCGCCCAGGCCCAGGTAGCTCAGTTGGTAGAGCATGCGACTGAAAATCGCAGTGTCGGTGGTTCGATTCCGCCCCTGGGCACCATCCCCCTAATCTCCCGGCATCTCAGGACGTCTCAACCGGCGTCATATTGCATTGAGATGATTGTCGTTTTTTGGATTTTGACGCCTTCCGCCGTCTCAATCGGCATCTTCGGATATCACCCGATCTCATGAATTTGTTGGCCTTGATGTTGGCCTCGCCCTGGTATCTGCTGGCCCGAGGCCAACAGCCGGGAGGCGTCAATGCCCCTGACAGATACAGCGTGCCGCGCCGCCAAGGGCCTGGAGTCGGAATACAAGCTCTCCGACGGCGGCGGGCTCTACCTCCTTGTGAAGCCGAGCGGCGCGCGGCTCTGGAACCAGGCGTACCGGTTCAGTGGTAAGCAGAAGAAGCTCTCCCACGGCGCCTATCCCTCCGTTCCCCTCGTCGAGGCGCGGCGGCTGCGCGACGAAGCCAAGAAGCTGTTGGCCTCGGGAGTCGATCCTGGGGCCAACAAGAAGGCTGCGAAACTGACCGCCGTCATCTCGGCGACGAACACCTTCAGGGGCGTTGCAGAAGAATATCTGCAACGCATCGAGGACGAGGGCGCCGCCGCGTCCACCGTTACGAAGAACCGATGGCTGCTCGTCGATCTTGCCGGCCCCGACCTTGGCGCCCGACCAATCGCGGATATCACCCCGGCGGAAATCCTCGCGTTGCTGCAACGGATCGAACGCAGCGGGCGCCGGGAGACGGCGCGGCGGCTGCGTAGCCTGATCGGCACCGTCTTCCGGCTCGCTGTCGCTACACTGCGGGCCAAGGACGATCCGACTCTTCTGCTGCGCGGCGCCCTGATGGCGCCGAAGGTGCAGCATCGGGCCGCAATCACCGACGAGAAGCAACTCGGCGCGCTTCTGGTGGCGATAGACGCCTATGACGGCTGGCCGACGCTCCGGTGCGCTCTTCAGTTCACCGCGCTGACGTTCGCCCGCCCCGGCGAGGTCCGCGGCGCCACATGGGCAGAAATCGACGCGGCGGAGGCAATCTGGCGCATCGACGGCGCCCGCACCAAGGTTCGCCGGCCGCATGACGTGCCGCTCTCGCGACAGGCGCTCGATGTGCTGCGCGAGGTGAAAGAGGTCGCCCGGAGCACGCTCGTGTTCCCCTCTATCCGCTCCAATGCCCGCCCCCTGTCGGAGAACGCCATGAACGCCGCGCTGCGGCGCATGGGCTTTACGCAGGATGAGATGACCGCGCACGGCTTTCGGGCTGCGGCAAGCTCGATATTGAACGAACGGGGTTTCCGGCCCGACGTGATCGAGGCCGCCCTCGGGCATCAAGATCAGAACGAAATCCGGCGCGCCTACAACCGAGCGAGCTATTGGCAAGAGCGGATCGAGCTGATGCAGGCGTGGTCAGACTGCATTGATAAATTCAAACGAACGCCCTGACGAAAGACCTCGCCGATCGTGCACTGATTGTAAGAGCGCGCTGGCCTCACCGACCATCATCGACCTCTGCCACCGGCCGCCACGCAAGGGGGTTGGCGACCCAGCGGTCGATTTCGGATTCATGCCAGCCCGCGCCGTTGGCGCTGATTTTGATCTGTGCGGGGAAGGTGCCCTCGGCGATCTTGCGGTAAATGGTGGACCGCGACAGGCCGGTCCGAGCGAGGACGGTTCTCAGGCGGATGATACGGTCTGGTTGGCGCACGGCTGCGTCGCCTCCTGCTGGCTTTTTTTGACTGCTCCCGAGCCAGACAGGACAAGGATTTATCGCTGTGCAAGAGGGTTTTACGCGCCATCGTAGCGTGGCGCGCTGGCGGCGGAGAATAGGCAGGGTCAAAGTCCGATGTTCCGGCCTCTGCCAAGGTCGATGCCGTGACTGAAGGCGAGTTCCAATCCGAGTCGGCGGCCCGATTCGAACCCGATGCCGAGGTCTCGCTTGCGCCCGGCGAGGATCGATTCGAGCTGCGGATCGCGTTCGAGGCTCATCGCCATGTCGCCCATCGCCGATCGCGTGGCCTTGTAGCCGGACATGTCCGCCGCCTGATACTGGCGCGGGCTGGTCTGGCCGAGCTCGCGCCAGCGTTCCACGAAGCGATCGGCGCGGCGCTGCGGATCGGTGCGCAGTTCGGTTTCGAGCTGTAGGGCGCGGATGGCGCGGGCGGTACGCCCCGTGGCGGCTTCCGAGGCGAGTTCCGGGTTCTTCTTGTAGGCGGCTTCGGCATCGTGCGAGCCATAGGGCCGCACCTCCTCGAAGACCTTGCGGGCCTCCTGCAATTCCTTCACCTGCTCCGGGTTGGCCTTGCCGCCTCTCTCCTGCATCTCGAAGATCGCATCCACAGCGCGCGCATGGCGGATGAGCGCCTTGGTGCGGACGCGACGCAGCGCCGCTTCCGGGTCTTCCGCTGCCTTCCTTTCCGGCCCCTGTCCGCCGGCGGCGGGCAGATGCAGGCCGTCGAACATGCCGCGCACCTTCTCGGACGCCTGCTTGACGATCTCGACGACTCGCTCCATGCGCTCGCGGAAGGTGATGCCGCGCCGTTCGGCATAATCGCGCGCCGGCTCGAGCCGCTCGTAATCCGACGCCATATCCTTGGCCCGGTCGCGCGACATGGCGCCGAGAAGCCGGTCCTGGCTCGTGAAGTCGTCATGGCCATAATGCAACTCCATGCCGTCGCGGTGGCGCGACAGCGCGACATAGGCGCCGTGGGCGTCCAGGCCCGGCGTGGCCAGAACATGGGTGCGGTCCACGGTCATGCCCTGCGCCTTGTGAATGGTTGCGGCATAGCCGTGGTCGATGCGGTCGTAATCCTTCAGGTCAAAGCGAACGGAACGGCCATCATCGGTGCGCACGCTCATGCTCTGCGTGCTGACCTCTTCGATGGCGCCGAGCGTGCCGTTTTTGACGCCGAGGCCGCGCTCGTTCTGAAGGAACATGACGCGATCTCCGCGAGCGAAGCTTCGCTCACCGCGTTCGACCACCAGGCTCACCTCGGCGCCGAGATTTCCGGCTTCCCGCATTCTGCCGCGCGCGGCCTCGTTCAAAGCGCGCACCTCGTCATTGGTGTGGGTGAGGATGATACGGCTGCGGCCGGGCGACGCCTGACGGTCGCGATCCCAGCGGTCGATCAGATCGTCGCGCGCCTGTTCCCGTGTCGCAGCGGCATGGACCATGCCATGTTTGTCATAGGCATGGAGCGCATCTGCGGTTCGGCCGGTCGCCAGATCGCGCGTTGCGTCGCGCTGCCAGTCCTCCCGCTGGCGGCGCACCTCGCCGATCTCCGCCCCACCGTGACGTTGGTGGATAGACCGGAACGCCGCGCCGGCTTCGATGGACTGCAATTGTTGCGGATCGCCGACCAGCACCACCTTGGCGCCGGCCTCGGCGGCATGGAACAGCACGCGCTCCAACTGGCGCGTGCCGACCATGCCCGCCTCGTCGATCACCAGAACATCGCGCGCGGTGAGCACATCGCGCCCCTGTCCCCAACCGTGTTCCAGGCTGGCGATGGTGCGCGACGAGATGCCTGAACCGCTTTCGAGATTCTCGGCGGCGATGCCGGACAGCGCCGCGCCACGAACCTCGTAGCCCGCCGCTTCCCAGGCTTCACGCGCCACACCCAGCATCGCGCTCTTCCCCGTGCCGGCATAACCAACGACGACGCCGAGATCGCGCCCGTCCGTGACGTGCGCCAGCGCGTCGGCCTGCTCTCCGGAAAGCACAAGGCCGCGCTGTTCGGCACGAGCCAGTGCGGCTTCGCGATTCCTGTCGCTCACTTCATGGCGTTCCCGCTCGGCCATCATCTCGGCGGAACGGTACAGGCGCTGCTCCGATTCGATCATATCGCGGGTGGTGAAGCGGTCCTCGCCCCGGCCGTCCTTGCCGAGTTCGACAAGATCGGGCGCGTTGCGCATTGCGCCCATGACCTCGTTGAACTGGTCGATGCCGTCACTGTGGCGATGCGCGAACAGCGCTATGTCGCGTCGCGTGAAGGTGGATTGCTGATGCGTGATCGCGTCTAGTGCGATGGAAGGATCGGCGATGATGCGCACGCCGTTGTTGCGTGCGATCTCGCGGTGCATTTCCGCGCGGTCGGCAACCTCGATGCCTTCGCCTGCGATGCGATGTGCGGGCGCGCCGATCTGGCTTTGCGGCTCCAGCGCGATGCCCTGCGCTTCCAGGCTGCGATGGTCGATGCGCGCGTCGACGTCGAGTTCGGCAAGTCGCTCGTTGGCAAGCTCTGCCCAATGCTCCCGCCAGCGTTCGAGCATCTCGGTGCGGTTCCATTCCCGCACCTTCGGACCGAAGCCATTCTCGTCAACCGAGCGCATGGTCAGCATGACATGCGCGTGGGGCTTCAGCATTCCGTCATCGGCCACATCCCAATGCACATTGAGGTCGGCGATCATGCCCTGGTCCACGAATTCGGACCGCACGAAATCGCGGGCGAGTTCGATCCCCTGGCGCTCCGTCATCTCGCGCGGAAGGGCGAATTCGACTTCGCGGGCGAGCTGCGCATCCTTTCTGATCTCGAGCGCCTCGACATCGTTCCAAATTCGTTCGCGGTCCTTCCACGGCTCCGGCGCATCCTCCGGCAGCAACACCTCGGAATGGACGACGCCGCGCTTGGCCGAGAAATCATGACTGCATCCAAGTCGGTCGTCGCGCAACCGCGAGGCCGAGCGGTAGGCGGCGGACGCCACCGCGCTGGAGCCGCATTTGCGGCCGATGACCTTGACGTGAAGATGATAGATCGCCATCGCGATCCGAACATCATCACAGCGAAGCGCACGTCGGAACGACGTATAAGCGCGCCCTCCCTCGAAAATTTCTCGGGAGGGACCACGCCGTCCCCAACTGTCCCGGCAACCTTACATCATTTCGGTAGCCGCTCGACTATCATCGCTCCATCGACAGCATGTGGAGGACATGATGCGCAAGCCACGGGACTTCGACGCGGAATTGAAGTCGCTCGAACACAAGGCGCGAGACCTCAGAAGCCGCAAGGTGCAACAGCTCGGCGAACTGGTCATTTCGACCGGAGCCGATGCGCTCAGCGCCGACGAATTGGCGGGAGCGTTGATCGTGCTGGCCGAAACCAAGGATGCCGGAAAGAGGGAGGCATGGGCGAAGCGCGGGGCCGCGTACTTTCAGGGCCGGTCGCGACGAACTGCGTCGGCGCCTCGCGGCGACACTGGCGGCGTTGCGGCGCAACCAGGCGGCGCGCAACCGTCATCAGACGGCGCGGGCGCGGCATGACATGCGCGCCTGGCAGGTCGAGCGCCGCAAGCGCACGCGACATCTGATCGAACTCGGCGGCCTCGTCGTCAAGGCCGGCATCGTCGACTTGACCGGCGACGATCGCGCCACCATTCTTGGCGCGCTGCTCTGGATGGCCGACAAGCTTCAAAGCGATCAGGGCGAACACGCGCGGGCGCTTTGGGCCGCAAAGGGGAAACGTGCGTTCGCGGATGACTGAAACGGCGGTCGAACCACACGTTCGACCGCATCACTATTTTCTCGGATTTTCTCCGATCTTAGGTATGATTCGCTAAACGCGACTCACTGCGGACGCATGACCGACGAAATCCTGACAAATCGGGAGGTGGCCGACTTCCTAAAATAAGAAATGTTGAGGTTCAGCAGCGATTTGTGAATGCCTGCAACCGACGCGAAGGCCTCAAGCGAATGCTAACTTCAGCCGCTTCGGCGGCGACCGACTGCATCAATGCCGCCACGCATTCTGGTTTTCTCCCTGGAAGTGCCAAATTGCCGAACATTTCAACGGAGGGTCGGGCAGTATGAGCGCCGCGACTGCGCAATCCGCTCCTTTAACCGAAAAAGCTGCCCTCACAGACCTCGTGACATGGGCGGAGAAACGGGCTGCATGGCAGAGAGATGCCCTTCGTCGCCTGGTCATAGGCGAAACGCTCGACGGTCAGGCGATTGCGGAACTTACGGAGCTTTGCCTCGATCCCACGCGCACCCATGCGCCGATTTCGCAATCGCATATCGTGGCCGAAACCACCGCGGCGGAGCCGATTTCACTTGTTTCTATAAAGAACCCCACCGCTATCAATGCGCTTGCCGCCCAGCAGGAGCTATCGTTTGAGCCCGCCGGGCTGACGGTGATTTACGGCGATAACGGCTCAGGAAAGTCGGGCTATGTCCGCGTCCTGAAACACGCATGTCGGTCGCGGGACGAGAAGTTCGCAATCCACAGGGATTTGGAGGACAAGACCGACACGCCGCAATCTGCCGAGATACGTTTCGCACGGGGCGCGCACATCGAACAATTCAATTGGACGCCTGACGGCGGGCCGCACGGCGACCTCCCATCGGTCAGCATTTTCGATTCCCGAAGCGCAAGCGTCCACGTCGAAAGCACCAACGAGGTCGCCTATATCCCCCGGCCAATGCGATTGCTGGAGGCGCTGGCCGACGCTTCCGACCGCATCAAAACAGCACTCGATGGCAGGATCGCAACGCTCAACGGTCAGGTTCCGCTTGCGATTTCAAACCCCTCGTTGAGTAGGGAAACGGCCGCTGGCAGCTACGTCTTCGGGTTAAGCGCAAAGTCCAACATCCCTCAGCTTGATAAGCTCGCCGCGTTTAGCGATCAGGAAACCGCTCGCCTCGCCACGTTGGAAACCGACTTCGCTCAAGACCCCAAGCGCGCCGTGGCGCGGCTTGAGAACCAGCGTGGCGAGGTCGAGCGCATCCAGACGGCCCTTCAGGCTCTTATTGGCGCTACGAATGAGTCAGCGTTCTCACAGTTGAGTGCGCTGCGTAAGACCTACGGTGACGCCGTCGAGGCCGCGTCGGTGGCGTCGCAACAGCTATTCAGCGCATCGCCATTGCCCGAGGTAGGCCAAGCCGCCTGGCAAAAACTGTGGGAGGCCGCCCGTGCCTACGCGGATACCGTGGCCTATCCCGGCAAGACATTTCCTTCGAGCGAACCGGACACGCTTTGCGTGCTTTGCCAGCAGCCCCTCGGCGCGGACGCAATCGTACGCCAGCAGACATTCGAGTCGTTTGTCAAAAGTTCGACTATGGCTGACGAAGCGGCGGCGCGCGTGAAACTGGACGCTGCGCTTACCCAGTTGAAAGGGCGGGTGCTGCGCCTTGGCGATGTTCTGAAATCCAGCAAGCTTCTCGCGACGGAAATCGGCGATTCGGCGCTCGCGCAGGCGGTCCGCCGGACGTTTGTCGTGGTGCTCTGGCGACTTCGGGCGATGGTCAGGGCATATGACGAACCTAAGCCACTTGGCGCTGATCCGCTCCCGTTGCTCGCGGCCCTCGCAGCCGATCTCAAAATCCGCGCCGCGCAGCTTTCCGCCGATACGCAGAGCGACGACTACAAGAAACTGAAATCCGAATACCTTGAACTCAAGGACCGTGCCGCCCTTGCGCCGCTGCTTCCGGACACCAAGGCGCACATCGCGCGCCTCAAGGAAATAGAGTCGATCAACACCGCGCTGAAGGCGACCGCCAAGAAACCGATCACCGACAAGAACAAGGAACTCTCGGATCGCATGGTGACGGACGCGCTGCGCGGTCGATTTGCGCGCGAAATCGGGAAACTCAAACTGTCCAGAATGCCGGTTGAGCTTCGCAAGGAGAAAGATCGGCAGGCCGTATCGTATTTTCGTGTTGCGTTGGTGGAGAACCCCAACGCCAAGGTCGGCGAGATATTCAGCGAAGGCGAGCACCGCTGCGTCGCGCTCGCCGCATTCCTCGCCGAATTGGTCACGGCACAGCGTTATTCCGGCATCGTTTTCGACGATCCGATGTCATCGCTCGATCACATCCACAGGGGCGCCGTTGCGTCACGGCTGGTGGAGGAAGCGGAACACCGCCAGGTCGTCGTGTTCACGCACGACCTCGTCTTCCTATACGAACTTCGCCGCGAAGCGGAAAAAGCCAACCGGCCAATCGCGTTTCGCAATGTCCGGCGGCAACAGGAAAAGCCCGGCTACATTGAAAACGAGTTGCCAGACAAGGCGAAATCCGGACTTGAGATGTGTAACGCGCTGCGCTCGTCGCTGAAATCGGCAAAACCGGGCTTCGACAAGTTGACAGATACGCAACGCACCATCTTCTGCAAGGGCACTATTGGTCAATTGCGCGATGCCTGGGAGCGGGCGATCTCCGACTATATCCGCCCCGTGCTTGAAAGGTTCGATAACAAGGTCAAGCCCACCTCGATGTTCAAGCTCGGCATTCTCACCGATGACGACGTGAAGCGCGTGATGGCCGCCCAGGGAAGGTTGTCCGAGGATCTTCATTCGTCGGCGCAGGCGTTGAATCCCGAAGCCGTATCGCTTGATGACCTGCTTAATGAGGTCAAGGCGCTGGAAGATTGGATTCAGTCCATCCGTGACCGCCAAAAAAATGCAGTCAAGCCTGCGCTGAGCTAGGACACCGCCTAATTGGACGCCGTGCTTCCGACCATTCTCGACAAGGCGTTCAAGGGGGATTTGTAACGACATGGCTGACGACGAGAAGAATACGAATAGCGAGCCGCCGGTTCCTGAGCCTGTCGAGTCGCATCCGGCATGGTTCCGGCTGATCGATCAGTTGAAATGGTATGACCGCAAGAGCCAGAGCGCGCAGTGGTGGTACAAGCGCTTGAAGATCGCCCAGATGACATCCGCGGCGCTGATACCGGCAACAAGCCTGTTGCCTGCGGATTACGCCAAGTGGGCTGCATCTGCATTTGGCGTCTTGATCGCCGTCCTGGAAGCTGTCCAGCAAATGAATCAGTATTCGACTCTGTGGTTCAGCTACCGGGCGACAGCAGAGCGCCTCAAGCACGAAAAATACCTGTTCCTTTCCGCCGCCGGTCCCTACAAGGGCTTGGCTGAGTCTGAGCGGCTGGTCGCGCTGGCTGAAAGGGTCGAGGAGCACGTCTCGACCGAACACGCCAACTGGTTCAATGAAACGCGCCGCGCCGTCACGGCGCAGAAGCCGGAGGGCACGTGATGCCGGTCGTGCGTCCCGCAGAACTCACCATCGGAGCGCGGTCGTTGCCGTTGCCCGTGTACTTCCCATCCATTTCTTCGGTCAAGACGACGCTGCGCCCGCAAGATTATTTGCAGTTGCTGTCGTCGCTGAGCGGGCTGAACGGCCAGTTTCTTGTATCCGCCTTCGATCTGGCAGGCATCGATCAACCACAGTCGGCGCAACAGGCGCTGGATGCCGCGCGTCAAGCGGGCATTGTTACATTGATGGACTCCGGCAATTATGAAAGTTTCTGGAAGAACGCTAAGGCGGACTGGAAGCAAGCAGACTTCCACAAGATGCTGGCCGACTTCCCCTGCAATCTCGCCTTCGGCTTCGACGAGCAGCAGCCACCGGCCAGCGTCGACGATCATGTCGCCTTGGTCGCGGAACGCTGGCAAGCTGATCAAGCCGCAGCGGGTAGCTGCCAGATCAGCCCCATCATCCACGCCTCGGCCAATGAATTGCCTGTGCTGTGTGCAGCGGTCGCCGCCAAGACCGGCGTCACGATGCTGGCGGTTCCAGAACGCAGTCTGGGCAATGGCGTTCTTGAGCGTGCCCGCGCCGTGAAGGCGATTCGGGCGGCCTTGAACGAACTCGGGCGCTACGTCATTTTGCACCTGCTGGGAACTGGCAACCCCATCTCCATCGCCCTGTACTCGGCGGTCGGCGCTGACAGCTTCGATGGGCTGGAATGGTGCCAGACGGTGGTGGATCATGAGTCCGGCCTGCTTTACCACCTTTCGCAGGCTGACTTCTTTGCCGCTCAGACCGCATGGGGCGACGACGACAAGCTGTCGTTTCAAGCGCGCACGTTGGCCCACAACCTCGAATTCTTCTCCGATTGGATGCGAAGGCTGTGTGATGCGGTGAATCAGAATCGCCTGTCGGAATTCTGCCAATCCAATTTGCCTTCTCGCGCCTTTCGCCACGTCGCGGCCGTTACTGGTTGGGACCAGCCATGACTGTTGATATCATCAACCAAACCATTCGCGCGATGTGTCTCGAGGTCAAGGCGCAAGCATCGGCCACGCAAAACTGGCGGCTGATGGGGGAAGAAGAATTTCTGTACGAAACTGCAATCTGCATCTTCGGCAGCCAGATGGTGTTCGAAATGGCGGTAGCAACGGCGGATCGGCTGCGCGAGAGGGAGCTCCTCCAGCCTGAGCCGCATGGGCGAAGCGTTCAAGCTATTGAAAGAAAGCTTGTTGCGGCCTTGTCTGATCCGTTGCTCGTTCCCGCGTGTGATGGGACGCAGCGGTGGGTTCGACCACGCTTCAAGTACCGGTTGGCGTCCTTGCTTGCCAAGACCATCGTCGAAATTTATGGGCAATCCCGAACGATTCACGGCATCTTGTTCGACGCGCGGACCGCGAGGGAAGCTCGCGAAATCCTAATGCAGCACATTTGGGGCTTCGGCCCCAAGCAGGCCAGTCTCTTTCTGCGCCGTGTGGGTTACTGCGCCGATCTTGCTGTGTTGGATGTTCATGTGTTGGACTATCTGCAACTGGCGCACGGCCTATCTCTGTCGCCCAGCAAGCTGGGCCGCCTCTCGCACTACGAGGAAATCGAGGATACTTTTCGGGAGATTGCGGGTGAATTCGGCCATTCGATAGGCTGCGTCGATTTAGCGACCTGGCTGACGATGCGCGTGGCCAAGAGGGAAGCTTTCCTATGAGTTTCGTGAACTTGGTTTCCGGCGGGCTTGATTCGACGCTCATCGGCGTGATGGCGCAGGAGGAAGGCCTTGAGCACTTCCCACTTTTCATCGATTACGGACAACGGGCGGCCCGCAAGGAGTGGGAAACCTGCAAGCTTGTCCACGACGCCTTGGGCCTTCCAACGCCGTCGCGCATGGACCTGTCGGGATTTGGGCGCGTCATTGCGTCTGGCCTGACCCGTGCCGAACTGGATATCAAGAACGATGCCTTCACGCCGGGACGAAACCTGATTTTTTTGCTGATGGGCAGCGCGTATGCCTATCAGCAAGGCGCGTCGTCGGTGGCCATTGGCCTGCTGGCAGAGGAATCCAGTCTGTTCCCTGACCAGAAGCCGGAGTTTGTAGCGCAGGCGGAAATCAGCATTTCCGCGGCAATGGGACGTCAGATCAAGGTAATCACACCGCTGATCGACTTCCACAAAGCTGACGTGGTCACGCTGGCGCAGACCAAAGGCATCACGGGAACCTACTCGTGCCACACCGGTAATTCAGAGCCATGCGGCCGGTGCATCGCCTGCTTGGAATTTCAATTCGATGAGGAGAAATGACATGGGTGGAAGCGCGGGCGGTGGCCTTTATAGTTCGGATATCAAGCGCCTTGAAGAACAGGCAAAGCAGAAGCTAACCGAGGCAAAAGGCGACATCAGTAGGCATGTTTTCATCAGTTTCAATCATGAAGATTTGGACGAGGTAAATCTGCTTCGTGGTCAAGCGAAGAATGAGAAGGTTGATTTGCAGTTCGACGACCATTCTGTCAAGGAGCCCTTCGACAGCACTAACGCCGACTACATCAAGCGGCAAATCCGCGAAAAGATCGATCGCTGCTCGGTGACAATGGTCTATCTCTCCGACAAAACGGCCTCCAGCAAATGGGTGAACTGGGAGATCGAGGAAAGCATCAAGCGCGGCAAAGGTGTCATCGGCGTTTACAAGGGAGACAAGGCCCCGACCAGCGTTCCCCCGGCGTTCAGGCAGAACGGCTGCAAGTCCGTGAAGTGGGAACACGCCGCGCTGATGAAGGCCATTGAGGACGCGAGCAGGAAGAGATGACTGGGACTTTTCTCACTCGCGGTGTGAGTAACCTGCCCGGCACCTGCGGCGTGACCGCTTGGCTCCCTGAGCGCTGAAGCATGGCTCAGGCACTCACGGAATCTGCCTCCGCCTGCTGATAGTGTTGCTCACATTGGCGGACATCGCCAGCGATGTTGTCCACAGCCGAATAGGCTGTTGGCCTTTTTGTTGGCTGCGGGATTTCCCACACTGACATTTTGTATTAAATACCACGTAGTTATACGACGTTTGTGATGACGCCCCTGGCACCACTCCCGCCTACGAAATTCTGCGCTGAGGCACGGTGGCTCGAGATCGGAGCCGGGCGATTTGCCATAGCGCGACGGGGGCGGGGCGGTTCGCGGGAATTTCGGGTGGCCCGCTTCGCTGGCGTCGGCTCTCGGCCATTTCTGCCCTATATCGAGCGGCGCCGCGAGAATCAGCGGCCCGAGAGGCAATCAGACGAAACTGAAAGCGAACGAGCCGCCCCCTGATCGAGGGGCGGCTGCTTGGTGTGACCTGCTGTCGGACGCGTCAGTCGATGATCGCTTTCACGCCGTCTTCGCCGAGCAGGCGTTTCATGTTCAGCAGAATTTGCGCGGTCACGCCGAACACGGCGAGCGCCATCCAGCCGAAGAACACGAAGCCCCAGTGCAAGGGAGCGACGAACAGCTCCTCCATGAACCAGAAAGTGTGGCCCCATTCGTTCAGTCCGACATTCGGAATGATCATGAACGGGCCGATCGTCAGGATCAGAAAGGCCAGCGAATAGCCCTTGGAGAAATAGGGCAGCCTGGTCTTGGCGTAGAAGAACGAGCCGACGCCGACGATCGAGTAGATCGGATAGCTGAGATAGAACTCGATGATATGGCTGGGCGTGAAGTCGGTGTCGCGGATCACCGTCATATGCCAGGTGCCGTCTTGTTCCGTGAAGAAGCTCGCGCCGAAGTAGATCGCGATGCCATAGACGACGAGCCATTGCGCGAGGCAGACCCAGCGGCGCAATTCTTCGCGCGTGCTCAGGGCGGCCATGTCGCGCGTGCGCGTCTTCCACAGATAGCCGGCGAGGCCGAGGCCGGTGATCAGCTCCAGCGGAATCTCGGTCCAGAGCATCGTCAGCCAATAGGTCTGGAATTCTGGGGCGAAGGAGTCGAGACCGGCGCGCCAGCCATAAATCTGCTCATAGATTCGAATGAACAGATAGAAGGCGACGAGTCCGCCGGCGGCGATCCACATTGGCTTCAGATCGACGATGACGACGTCGGCGCTGTCGGTCGCGCCGGCTTTGCCGGCTGCTGTCGTTAGACTCATGTTTTTCTCCTCGAGCTCGGCTTCGCGTCTCGGTTTTTCGCAAAGCCCGGCTCAAAGGGATAAGAGCCGCGTTCTCAAAGAGAAAGTGCAGATTATTCATTGGGATATGACGGAATTTCAGCGGCGCCCGACATCGAGAAGCGTCTGCGGCGCAATTCGTCGAGGACGAGCCTCAGTGGCTGTCGTCGGGCGGGCCGGGGAGCGGCAGGATTTCTATGCCCTCCTCGAGCAGCGCCTTGGCTTCCTCGAAGCTGGCGCGCCCCCGGATGGGGCGGTTCTCGGCCTCGCCGTCCTGCATCCGTCGCGCCTCGTCGGGGAAGCGGTCGCCGACGTCTTCCGTCGCGGCGACGACATTTTGGCGTAGCTCCTGGATCATCGCCCGCAGCGCCGCATGGCGCTCGTCCAGCAGAGCGGGGAGGCTCGCCTCGCGCTCACGGTCGCGTGACGAGCGTCGGGCGACATGCGGGGCCATGATCGCCTTGGCGACCTGCGTCGAATGACAGAAAGGGCAGCTGACAGCCCCCGCGGCGGCTTGCGCGTCATAGGCTTCGCTGTCGCGAAACCAGCTTTCGAATTCATGTCCTTCCGAGCAGATCAGCCGGTAGAGGATCACGGCGCCGGCTCGCCCGCGGCGAGCAGCGGGTCGAGCTCGCCGGCGCCGTCCAGAGCGTAGAGATCGTCGCAGCCGCCGATCGGCCGGCCGTCGATGAAAATCTGCGGCACTGTTGTCCGGCCTTCGGCCAGCCGGCTCATCTCGGCGCGCTTTTGCGCGTCGCCGTCGACGGAAATCTCTTCATAGGCTGCGCCTTTCACGTCGAGCAGCTGCTTGGCGGCGCGGCAATAGGGGCAGGTTCTCGTGGTGTAGATGACGATCTGCGGCATGACGGTTCCGTGACCTTTCGCGCGCTCTTATAAGCGCTTCCGGCGCATGGCTGCAACGGAGGCCTTCGCTTCAGCTCTGGCCGACGACGCGGGCGTAGACCAGCACGTCGACGCGTGTCGCCCGCGCCCGCAGCAAGACGCGGGCCGCGGCGTTGGCCGTCGCGCCGGAGGTCAGCACATCGTCGACGAGCACGATGTTGCGGCCTTCGATTTCTGGCTTTTTCTCCTCGCGCAGGCGGAAGGCGCCCTGCATGTTCGCCGCGCGCTGGCCGCGCGTCAGCCCCACTTGCGGCGGCGTCGGCTTCACGCGCTCCAGCGCCAGCGCCTCCACCGGAACGGCGTTCTCTCGCGCGATCACATGGGCGAGCGCCGCCGATTGGTTGAAGCGCCGCGACAGCAGCCGCATTCGATGCAGCGGTATTGGGACCAGCAGATCTGCGTCCGAAAGGATCTCGGCGCCGGCGCGCGCCATCCAGCGGCCGAGCGGCTCGGCGAGCTCCAGCCGATCGTAATATTTCAGCCTGTGGGCGAGGCTGCGGGCGCGGTCGCTGTCATAGCGCACGACGGCTCGCGCCCGCGTGAAGACGGGCGGATCGGCGGCGGCCTCCAGCGAGATCATGCCGGGGCCGAAATCGCGCTCGAAGGGCGTGCCCAGCCGCTCGCAATAGGGCTGCTCGATAAAGCCCATCTCGCCCCAGCAGCGCGGGCAGAGCGCGCCATGGCTCGCCACCGCCCGGCGGCAGACGAGGCAGACGGGCGGATACACAATGTCGAGCAGGCGCGCGCCTAGGCTGCCGATGAGGCCGGCGGCGCGCCCCAGCATGGCTCAGACTTCCACTTGGCCGCCGAGCTCGACGACGCGGCCGGAGGGGATTTGGAAAAATTCCGTCGCCGGCAGCGCATTGCGGTGCATGAATTGGAAGATGTGGATGCGCAGCCTCCGCCAGCGCGAGCGCCCGAGCGGCGTCACGGTGAGTCGGCCGACGAAGAAGGAGGTGTTCATCATATTGAAGCTCAGCGGGCTCGATATGGTGTCGAGCATCAAGGCGCAGGGAATGTTCGGCTGCTCCATGAAGCCGTAGTTCAGCTCCATCGCATAGAAATGATCGTCGAGGGACTGGGTCTCGACACGCCGCGCGCGATCGACGCGCGGCGTGTTGGCGGTGGCCACATGCAGCAGCACGATATGCTGATGCAGGACCTTATTGTGCTTGAGATTATGCAGCAGCGCGACCGGCACGACGTCTGTGCGGCTGGTCAGATAGACGGCGACGCCGTCGACGCGCGGCTTGCCGTGGAATTTGGCGACGAAATCGGCGATCGGAAACGTGTCGCGCTCCAGCGCCTTGCGCATGGCCTCGAAGCCCTCGCTCCAGCAGCTCATCAGGAAGAAGAGGATGGCGGCGACGACGAGCGGAATCCAGCCGCCCTCGAAGAATTTGATGAGATTGGCGGCGACGAAGGCGACGTCCACGACGAGAAACAGGCCGCCGACCAAAAGGGCGAGCGGCAGGCTCCAGCGCCAGATGGAGCGCATGGCGATGAACATCAGCGCCGTTGTCAGCAGCATGGTCAGCGAGACTGCGATGCCGAAGGCGGCCGCGAGATTCTCCGAGGAGCGAAAGGCGAGGGTGAGGACCAGAGTGAGCGCCATCAGCGTCCAATTGACGAAGCCGACATAGATCTGGCCGTAGCTCTGCGCCGAGGTCTGCGTGATGGCGAGGCGCGGCGACAGGCCGAGCTGGATCGCCTGTCGCGCCATGGAGAAAGCGCCGGTGACGATGGCTTGGCTCGCGATGACGGTGGCGACGGTGGCCAGAGCGACCAGCGGCAATTGCAGCGGGGCTGGGCAGAGATCGAAGAAAGGATTCTCCGTCACGGAGCCCTCGACCAGCAGCGCCGTTTGGCCGGCGTAGACGAGGACGAGCGACGGCAGCACCAGCCCGTACCAGGCGAGGCGAATGGGGCGCCGCCCGAAATGGCCCATATCCGCATAGAGCGCCTCGGCGCCGGTGGCGCAGAGAAACACGGCGCCGAGCAGCAGAAAGCCCTCGAACCCATGGGTGAAGAGATAAAGCAGCCCGACGCGCGGATCGACGGCGGAAAGAACGCTCGGATGCGCGATCACGCCGCGCGCGCCGAGGATCGCTATCGAGACGAACCAGAGCGCCATCACCGGGCCGAAGAGGCGCGAGATGCGCTCCGTGCCTTGCGGCTGCAGGGCGAACAGGCCGATGAGCACGACGATGGAGAGCGGAACCACATAGGGCGCGAGCACGGGCAAAGGCGCCTTCAGCCCCTCGAGCGCGCTCAGCACCGAGATCGCCGGCGTGATCGCGCCATCGCCGAACAGCAGCGCCGCGCCCAGCATTCCGATCGCGATGATCGCCGGATGGCGCCCGTGCTTCATGCCGAGCAGAGACATCAGCGCGAGAATGCCGCCCTCGCCGTCATTGTCGGCGCGCATGATGACGGCGACATATTTGATCGAGGTGACGATGATCAAGGTCCAGACGATCAGCGACAACATGCCGAGCGCCGTCTCGGCGCTCACATGTCCGCCGGACCAGTCCATCGCCGTCTTGATCGTGTAGAGGGGGCTGGTGCCGATGTCGCCGAAAACGACGCCGAGGGCGCCGAGCGTCAAGGCTTTCACGCCGGTCTCGCCGGCGTGCGTCGCAGTCGCATTCGTCATGTGAGTTTCGCCTCGCGCCTATTCGGCGGCCAGATCTTCGTTCTCGAACAAGCCGGTGGGCAGCCCGTCTATGCTCTGCTGGTTCTTTTCCCGGCGATAGGCGTCGAGCGCCTGCTCGCCTTTCGACGCGGCCCAGCGGTCGAGCCCGTCGCGCTCGCCGGCGTAATCATAGAGCGGCACTGCGAAGCCGCAGGACGTCTGCACGGATTGGACGTCGATCAGGATCATCTGCCGCGCGCCCGGCGGCTCCGTCCCGCCGAAGGCGGAGCGCAGCAGCCGCGCATACTCCGCGCCGCCGCGCGCCAGCGCCCGGCCGCGGCCATAGAGGCGCAGGATCAGCGGCGCGCCGTCGAGCGCGCAGAACATGAAGGTGAGGCGCCCGTCGGCGCGCATATGCGCCGCCGTCTCATTGCCGCTGCCGGTGCGGTCGATATAGACGGCGGTCCGCTCGTCGATGAGGCGCAGCGTATCAGCGCTCTTGGGCGAGACGTTCACGCGCGAGGCGGGCGCGGCGGAGGCGACGAAGAAGAGCTTCTGCTTCTCGATGAAGTCGCGATGCTGCGGCTCGATCGATGCGAAGAATTTGCTCATGACGCGCGATTCCGATGCTTGCCCCGCGTCAGCCTAGCAGGCCGGCGTTTTTGGGGGCAAGCGGATTATCCTGCAGCGCGGCGGCGTCCGGCGTGTCCGGCGCCGGAATTCCCGCGACGGCGGCGTAGAGCTTCTCGACGAAGGACGGGTCCAAATCCTTGACGATGAAGACGAGCCGCGTGCGTCGATCGGCGTCCGGCCAGGCGGCGAGGCGATGCGGCGGATGGAAGACGTGCTGCACGCCATGCACGGCCACGGGCCGCTCGAGATCGTCGGTGAGGCCGACGATTCCCTTCACGCGCAAGAGATGCGGACCATGCGCCTGCCGCAATATCTCGACGAACATGTCGAAAGCCTGGGGGCTGAGCGGCGCGTCGCTCGTGACGCAGAAGGCGCGAATATGCGCGTCGTGGCGATTCACGTCCTGATGCGCATGGCCGTGGTGGTCATGATCGTGGTGGTCATGATCGTGATGATGGTGGTGCGCCTCGTGCGCCGCCGCGACCGCCTCGTCGTTCAGCCATTTGGCGACCTGCGGAATCTTGCCGGAGGCGTCATAGAGCCCGCAGTCGAGCAGAGCGGCGGGGCTCGCCTCTCCCGTCGCGGCGATGAGACGGCGCGCCGCCGGATTGAGCCGAGCGAGGCGCTGGTCGAGCGCCTCGAGACGGGCGGCGCCCTCGGGAAGGTCGGTCTTGGCGATGACCAGCCGATCGGCGACGGCGGCCTGCTTCACCGCCTCCTCATGCGCGTCCAGCGTCGCGGCGCCATTTACGGCGTCGACCAGCGTGACCACGCCGTCCAGCCGATAGCGCAGCGCGAGATAGGGATGCGACATGATGGTGTGGAGAATAGGCGCCGGATCGGCGAGCCCTGTCGTCTCCAGCACGACGCGCCGAAACGGGCGGATGCGGCCATTGTCCAGCTTGCGCAGCGCGTCCTCGAGCGCGGCGACGAGATCGCCGCGGATCGAGCAGCAGATGCAGCCCGAGCTCATGACGATCATGTCGCCTTCGACATTCTCGACCAGCAGATGATCTATGCCGACCTCGCCGAACTCGTTGATGAGCACGAGAGTGTCGGCGAGCTCCGGCGAGGCGAGCAGGCGATTGAGCAGAGACGTCTTGCCGGCGCCCAGAAAGCCGGTGAGGATCGTCAGCGGAATGGGCGGCGGCGGACGACGCGGCTCGGAACGCTCGGTCATTGGCGAATCATTGCTCATTGTCTTGGTGCGGCGGGGCGTGATCGCCGATCGCATGCTTGTCGTTCTTGGCGGAGACGCTCTTGCCCGGAGCCTTCGCCGCAGCCTTGGCGGGAGCCTTCGCCGGAGCTTTGGCGGGAGCCTTCGCCGACGTTTTGGCGGCGACATTCTTGCCCTGCGCCGGCTTGCCCTGCGCTGGTTTGGCGTGCGCGGGCTTCGCCGTCTTCGCCGGCTTTTCCGTCGCCTCCGCCTCGATGGCGGCGTCCTCCTGCGGCGGCGCTTTCGCCTTGGCTGTCTTCTTCTGCGCCGGCGCATGCGCGGCCTTTGCCGCCGCCTTGCGTCCATGACGCATGGAGAGCGCGTCCGGCGCGGGGCGGCTTATCGGTGAGGCGGCGGCGGCCGGCGGCTCATGGGCGTAGGCGGTGACGGTCGAGGGCGAGCCGACCGGCGTGCCGGGATCGCGCACGCCGGCGACCGGCCCCTCATAGCCGGGAGCGCGACCGAGATAAACGGGCGTCGGCTCGAAGCGCGCGCGGGGCAGGGCGGCGATGGTCTTGACGTTCACCTGATCGGTCGAGCCATTCTCGCGCGGAATGGCGACATTCATATCCTCGACCTCGGCCATATATTCGGCGTTGGCCTTGCCGCGATGGCGGCAGACGCTGTCGCGCATGTCCGGCGCCTGGCCGACGCCGAAGGTCGGCAGGGACGTCGCCGAGCCCGAGGGCGAACCGGTCATGAAGGCGCGGTCCAGCAGCGAGGCCGCCTTGGCCGTGCGGGCCGCCGCCGTCGGAGCGCCGAGCACCACGGCGATGAGCTTTTGCCCGCCATGGGTGGCGCTGGCGACGAGATTATAGCCGGCGGGGCAGGTGAAGCCGGTCTTCATGCCGTCCGCGCCCGGATAACGGCCGAGCAGGCCATTGTGCGTCGGATGGATCTGCCGCCCGAGCTGCATTGCGCCTATGTTGAAAAAGCCGGCGGACTCGGGAAATTCCGTCAGCAGCGCGCGGCCGAGAATGGCGAGATCGCGCGCCGAGGTCACTTGCCGGTCGTCCGGCAGGCCGTTGGGATTGGCCCAATAGGATTCGCGCATGCCGAGCTTGGCCGAGGCGCGGTTCATCTCATCGGCGAAAGCCTCCACCGAGCCGGAGACGCCCTCCGCTATGGTGACGGCTATGTCATTGGCGGATTTGACCATCAGCATGACCAGCGCATTGCGCAGCGTCACCTCCGAGCCGACCGGAAAGCCCATTTTCGACGGCGCCATGGAGAGCGCGCGGGGCGAGACGATCATCGGCGTGTCATATTGAATGCGGCCGGAGCGCACCGCGTCCAGCGCCACATAGACGGTCATCAGCTTGGTCAGCGAGGCGGGATACCAGCTCTGGGTCGCCTGCTCCTGCTCGAGGACCTGGCCGCTGGCGACGTCGATGACGACGGAAGGGGCCGCCGACGCCCCCGACGCCGCGACAATGGCGGCGACGGCGAGAAAGCTGCGTAGGGTCGGTTTCGCGCTCATGTTCATCCGATCGGCCTCGACCTCGGCCGTTTTGGCGGCCGCGCGTTCGATTCGAGACATAGTCTCGCTCCAAGGACGGCCCGAATATGGGCCGAATGTGGCGTAAACGCGCTCTGCGCCTCTCCCGTACGCCGAAAAGCGCCGTTATGGACAACGGTTGTTACGCCTTTCGCGATCAAATTTCATTCCAACTGCGGCGAGCCGGCGCAGACTCGGCGTTGGCCGCCTCCCGCTCGGCATTGTGGCCGCCAATTCTGATCGGGCGGTCGGGGGCGGCTCGCCAACGGCGCCCGCCGCAGCGGTCAATGGAAGCGGAAGGTCTGCTCGAAGTCGCGGCAGTCGGTTTCCATGTCGAATGGGGGCGGCGGCAGCTTCAGCGATGTGATCATGCCCGCCGCGACCAGCGCGCGGGCGTTATTGTCGTAGTTCGCGAAAGAGGCTCTGGTGACATGGCCTCTGAAATCGACGTGGAACTTGATGGTCACTGTTCCGCGTCCCAGATTGAGCTTCGGCGCGCGTTCGCGGAGCTGCTGGGTGACGGTCTGTATCCAGGCCTTGTTCTCCGGGGTCGCCATGCAGGCGGCCAGAGTGGGCCGCTCCGATGGGCCGAAGAGGGATTGCGCCAAGGCCGCCGGCGACGCGCCGATCAGACAAAATACGATGATCGCTCGATACATGATGCGTGGCCTCCCGTCCGCCGGGCTCAAGGATAGAAAAAGCTCTGCGAGAATAAGTGGCATTTGCCGCCGGCCGCCTTGCGGGACGAGGCCGGGGGAGGCGGCAATTTGAGCGAGGAAATCGTGCTCAAGGCGAGGAGCGCCTGCTCGTTACGGCTGGCTTTCACGACATTCGCATCGGCCACTCGGCCGGCGGCGTCGACGCAGAAATGCACGGTCACAGACCCATGTCCGAGCCAGAGGCGCGAGGTGTGCTCTTTGGCCTGACGGGCGATCGTCCTCTTCCATTGCTCATATTCCGCCGAGGCGGCGTCCCGCGCAGGATCTCCTGTTCCGCCGAGCCCGTCGAAGATCGATTGGGCTGTCGCCGGTTGGACGAGAACGAGCAGAAAGGTCGAAAAAACTGCCGCCGCTTTCATAAATTCGGTCCTCGAACGAAACATAGCGCCTGGAAATTCGCCGCCCGCGCCTTGTGATCTATGAATATCCGAACGCGTAGCGCGGTCAATAAGGTGAGTGATTTCGTCGAGCGCTGGCCGGTTTTCCCGTCATTCGTTTCGGTCATTTCTCGCGGCGCCGAGCGCGCCTCGCGGCGGGGCGACGCGATTGAGGGCGGTGATCGACAAAAACCCGCCGATCCAGGCGCCGAGCGCGGCGAACAGCACATAGGCCCAGTTGGATGTGTAGCTGATGACCGCAAAAGCGGAGAGCAGATACCAGACGCTGCTCCAGCTCGCAGCGGCGACGCGACGGCGTTCGGAAACCGCGGCGTTGAAGAACACATAGACGGCGTCGGTCACGGCGGTCGAGAGGGCGACTCCCGCGGCGATGGCGGGATCGAAACGGGGATGTCCATTGGCGTGGCCTCCGATCGGTCGGTCTGGTGCGAGCTTTGCCGCGGGAGAGGTTTTGCTGTGAGACCGAGTGAAGGGACTGAATTTTCTATTTTGTGGAAAATTCCAACGCGACGATTGGCACAAAAGTTAGATTCAAAGGATTCTACAGCTCGACACGGGAAAAGTGGGGGAAGATTCTGTAGAACTTCTTGAACACGAGGAATGGGTCCTCGCCCATATCAGATTTCGGCAGGGCAAAGCCCATCCTTGCTTGGGCGCCTTCGTCGGATTCCATTGTTAGCCGTTCCAATGTCGACAATGCGGGTAGGTCGATGCGATGCGGCGCGTCGGGAGTAGAATGGAACTCCCACCCTCGAATGATTTCTTCAATGACGTTGTCGGCCGTAGGGCATACTACCAGTGTAGCAGTCACCATGGCTTGTCCATCTGCGTAGTGGGTGCTTAGTGCCCATATAATCTTACGGTCTCGAAAGCTCAGAGCCTCCTTCTCGACCGCCAGTTGTACTACACGAAGCAAACTTGGTCCATAAGTCTTGAAGTTCATACCTTCGGGGCTTAGGCCGCTAGGAAAAAGCGATCCCAGCCGCTCACGAAAGCGAGCGAGCCGCCACTCCTGAATAGTTGGCTTTGTGCCTCGATCTATCGAGGCATCGCCGTCGACCTGAACAGAAAGCTCGCTGGAGTCGGGTTTACCTAATGAGGTTGGATTCGCATTGAGGGTGACACGGAGGATACTTCCAATCGGGACGGTTCCGATGGTCTGAGAAAAACGTTCGATCTGTGATGTTATCGCCTTTGGATTAACGTAGTCAAACCAGATAATTGCAGGCGATGCAAAATCATGGCTATCAAGATAGTCCTCAAGCGTCTCATGAAGACATTCGATGGATTTAATAGGGCGATTAAAAAGCTGACGCTTATGGACTTCTGCTTCTGTTTCTACGCAAGTGACGTGCCCCCGAAGTTTCATCCAGCGGCGAGTTGAGTCCCGGCGGTTGATACGCCCGCGGGCGTGGGGTGAGCA
>NZ_JBQUZK010000052.1:0-135671 GCF_056313885.1 Methylosinus sp. DMC45 | reverse complement strand
TTCGTCGCCGGCGACATGCCCTGATCGAACTCTCTGAAGGCTGAAAATTCCGCCGGCCGGGCCTCGCGCCCGGCCGGCTTCTTTTTGCGGTCTCGATAGATTCGCCGGCCCGCAGCAAGAACGAGGCAATTATATCGGACTGCGACATATGCGGCGTTTGGACGCAGGAGAAATTGTCGCGTCTGCGCCCGAACGCGCATAGAATTTATCCATAGAGTCTCACGCCGGCAGTGGTCCGCAGGAGCGCAGCCACACTGCGGCCGATCGACGAAATAGCGATTTCAAATCGATTCCTTTTTGCACTAAGAAAAATCGGGACAAGCGAGGGCGAGGCGAGCTCGCTCTCTCGAAAGCTCGAAGAAAAAGCGCCGCGGCGACTGTGTGCGCGCGTGGTCGGGAGGAAGGAAGCCGATGATCGTTCGATCCGTGAGACCGTGCCTATTGGCGCTTGCGCTGCTCTTCGCGTCTTTTGCCGCTCCTCCGGCTCGCGCCGGCGGCGACGGCCCGGAAGCGATGGTCATGGACAATATGTGCATGGTCATGTTCGGCTATGACATGATCCACGTCACCGCCTATGAGGCGGAAGGCGCGCGCGAGCAATATTGCGACCATATTCCCTTCGTCGGCCGCGTCATCTTCACTTTCGACATCGCCAATCCCGATTTTCGTGATCTGCCGCTCGAGCTGCGCATCATTCGCGATCCGCTGACGCCGATTTCGGCCAATACGGATCTCGAGCCGCTCACCATCATTCATCTGCCGGCGAAGCTCTATAAGACCGGCACCTTCAACTTCGAGCACAGATTCACTGAAAAGGGCCATTTCATCGGCTATGTGACGCTCACCCGAGCGAATGGCGAGAAAGAGACCCAGCAGTTCAAATTCATGGTCGGTCAGACGCTGTGGTCCTTTGTGCCGCAGGCGCTCGGCGCCGTGCTGATCGCGCTGATGGTCGGCGTCTATTGGCGTCACAGCCACCCCAAGCCGAAGACCGCCGAGCCTGCGGACGCGCTGAAGTCATCGTGACCGCCGCCCGTCTTGAACGGGTGCGGCCGACAGACCAGATCATGATCTGATAATAAATAAGCGGAGGAGCGACGATGAAGGTGAAGTTCGGAGCCGGCCTCGTGGCGGCGTTTCTATGCATGAGCGCCGGAGCGGCGCTCGCGCATTCCTTTCTGGTCGACGCCTCTCCGTCGGCCAAGGATCATGTCGCCGCCTCGCCCAAATTCGTGAAGCTGCGCTTCGGCGGCGGCGTGGAGGCGGCCTATTCGACGATCGCCATCATCGGCGCCGACGGCAAGACCATCGTCGAAGGCGCGAAGGGCGCGCCCGACAAGCCACGCGAGCTGACGCTCGACGCGCCGGATCTCGCGGCGGGCAAATATGTCGTGAAATATCGCGTTCTCTCCTCGGATGGCCACATCGTCGAGGGGAAATACGAGTTCACGGTGGACGCTCACTAAGTCTGGCTCTCGAGCAACTTTAAAAAATAAAGCGGGCGGCGCCGATCGGCGGGGCGCCGCGCCGCGCTCGCGAGCGTAACGGAAGTCGAAATCAATGGAATTGGCGACGCTTCGCTTCGTGGAGAGCGTTCTTTCCGCTCTCGCCGTCGGACTATTGCTGCTGCCCCGCCTCATAGAGGAGGATGGCGCGCGCTTCAAGAAAGTGATCGCGGGCGCCGCGGTCCTGCGCCTGCTGTTCGGCTTCGGCCTCATCGTCGCGACGGCGCGCAACATCATCCCTGCGGGCCGTCCGGTCGATTCCGACGCGCTGCTGCAGTTCATCTCCGGCACGGTGATCGGCAAGGCCTGGGTGGCGACGCAGATTCTCGCGGCGGTTTTCGCCGGGGCGACGCTGGCGCGCTTGTGGGTCTCCAATCTCTGGCTCGATCGCGCGACGCTCGGGCTCGGGCTCGCCGTGCTCGCCGTCGTCTCCGTCACCGGCCATGCGGTGGACGACAGCCTGCCGATCTACACGCAGCTGAGCTTCCCCTTCCATACGCTGGCGGGCCTCACCTGGATCGGCGGCCTGCTCGGCCTCGTCTATTGGATGCTGACAGGCCGCGGCAAGCCGCCGGAGGTCGCTTGGCGACTCGCCGAGCGCTGGTCGCTCGTCGCCAAGGGCGCGATGGTCATCGTGCTGATCAGCGGCCTCATCCTCGCGTGGGAGACGGTCGGCAGCTTCGGCTTCATGCTGGCGACTCCCTATGGCCGTCTGCTCAGCGTCAAGCTGGCGCTGCTCTGCGCCGCTCTGCTGATGGCCCTCTCGCTGGCGCGCTATCTGACGCTCGGCTCCTCGAAGAAGGATTTCGATCTCGGCTGGTATGCGAAAATCGGCGGCTTCGAGGGCGGCTGCGCGCTCGGCCTCTTGTTCATCGCCGGCTGGATCGCCACCATCACGCCGGCGGCGCATGAGAACAATGTCTATTGGCCGCTGCCTTTCCGCGTCACCTATGCCGGCACATGGGGTCTCAAGGTCACGCCCTGGATCGATCCCACCTGGCAATGGGGCGTCGCCGGCGCGGCGCTGGCGGTGGCCGCGGCCTTGGCCTGGCTCGCGCCGGCGCTGGTCGCGGCCGTGGGCTTCACGCCTTTGCCGCAGCTACGCGATTGGCGAAAATATTCGACCTCCGCGCTGGCGCTGGCCGCGGCGATCTGCGGAACCGTCTCGCTCTCAGTGCAGGCCTATCCCGAGACCTACACGGATCCGCCCATCGCTTACACGGCGGCCTCTGTGAAGCGCGGCTTCGAGACCTTCCAGGCCAATTGCATCCCCTGTCACGGCGTGACCGGCGAAGGCAATGGACCCATGGCCAAGGATCTCAAGGTTCCGCCCGCCGATCTCACCGCGCCGCATGTCGCGACGCATACGCTCGGCGATATTTTCCACTGGCTGACCTATGGCGGGCAGAGCGGCGTCATGCCGCCTTTCGCCGACGCCATAGGTGAGGACGAGCGCTGGGATCTCATCAATTTTCTCACGGTTCTGTCCAACTCGAACCAGTCGCGCTTCTTGAGTCCCAAGGGCGTCATTCCTTGGCTGGTCGCGCCCAATTTCGCGCTGGAGGATCCAAAGGGCGAGATCGACGATCTCGAGAAGCTGCGCGGCGTGCCGACGCTCGTCTCCTTCGCGCGGTGCAAGCCGGAGGACGCCGATTTCGCCGATCGCGTCGCGAGCCTGAAGGCCGCGGCCGAGACGGCGAAGGCGATGGGCGCGCATCATGTCGCCGATTATTTCGGCGAATGCCCGGCCGATCCGAACGCGCTGACGCCGAGCCATCCCGACGCCACAGAGCTCACCTATTCGATCATCAACCATTATCTCGACGAGCCGGTCGTCAATGATATCCCGGAGGGGCATTTCCTCATCGATCGCTCCGGCTATGTGAGAGCCCGCTTCCGCCATTTCGGGACCGACGACGGCAATCTCGCTCTGCTGAAGGCGCAGATCGCGCTGACGGCGAAGGAGCCCGTCGTCTACGTCTCCCCGCATCAGCACTGAGCGGGCGAAGAAATGGCGCGCAATTCGTCGCATGGTCGCGATGCGGCGAAACGAGGCCGCTAGAGCCTCGCCGAGAAAAGAGCGACGAATGCAGCCGACGAGCTTTTCGTCGGGCTAGTTAGGGAGAACGCACATGATGATCAAGCGGCGTGATCTGTTGGCGGCGGGCGGCGCTCTATTGGGCGGCGCTGCGTTCGGCGCGTTGACTCCGATGCGCTCGGCGCAGGCTCATGAATATGAGCTCGGCAAGCTGACGATCGAGCATCCCTGGGTGCGCGCGCCCAAGGACGGCGAGACGACGGCGTATTTCTACGCCTTCATCCACAATAAGGGCGGCGCGGACAAGCTCATCGCGGTGAAGTCGCCGAATATCGGCAAGGTGACGCTGCATGCGGACGCCAAGCATACGGTCGCGGAAGGCGGCATCGCCATCGCGGCCGACAAGACGACGACGCTCTCGCCCGAAGGCGCGCATGTCGTGCTCGCCGAGGTGAAGAAGATCAATCCCGTCGGCTGGGGAATCGAGCTCGTTCTCGTCTTCGAGAAGGCGGGCGAGGTGACTGTCGACGCGGCGGTCGATGCGCCCGACGCCAAGCACGCGCATGACGCAGAGGCGATGCAGCGTTGGGAAAAGGCCCATCCAGAAGGCGGCGAGGCCAAGCCGGCCGAGCATGCCGGCCATGACCATGACCACCACGATCACGATCATCACGATCATGATCACCACGAAGAGCCGGCCAAGAAGCCGTAACCGCGCTCGGGGCGGAGCCGCGCCGCGCGCGGCTCCGTGGCCGTCAGTCGACGCCGACCAGCCGGCCGATATAGATATCGCCGGCGTCCGAGGAGATGGCGGGCGTCGGCGGCGAGCTCCGCGGCGCGTTCAGCGGCAGGGCGAAGCCCAGGATGAAGGCAGCGAGCGCCATTGCGGCGACGAGAATGAGTGAAACTCTGAACTGACGACGAGCCGATTCCGGGTCGAAGCTGCGCGTGAAAGCCGGCTCCATACGGTCTTCGAACTTATCCACCAACGACATGACGCACCCTCTCCGGGACGCTCCCCCGAACGTCCGACGCGTCGCGACCGCTCCCACGATCGTTCGGCGAAGAATAAACGGCGGCGCCGCCCAAAAAGTTTCATGCCTCGAGCAATGGGCGCCGATTTTTTTCGCGAAGTGAATTTTTTGTGGTCGTCCGGCCGTCGATCATAGCGATGGGGCGGCGCCCAGGTGGCGAAAACATGCGTCGCGCGAATTTGAGAGAATTATCGCGAACAACGCCGCCATCGTGACCGCGCCGAGAGGCAGCGCCGCCGCCGCCGCGATGGGACGCGCCGCGAGCGGAATGACGAAGGCCGCGGCGAGCGCGCTCTTCATATAAGGACCGAAGCCGCGTTCGAGCCCGCAGGAGACGAGCAGCGCGAGAGCGGGCGCGAGCGCCGTCATATCGTAGTCGAGACAATAGGGCGTCGTGAGGAATGTCGCGACGATCGCCCCTGCGGCCTTGGCGCGATAATCGGCGCCGCTGCGCCACAGCCACACCAGCGCGGCGAGGGTCGTCGTCGTGACCAGAGCCTGCGCCGCATAGGCCGTCCCAATGTCGGCGCCGAGCAGGCGCGCCGCCGCGAAGACGCTCTGGATTTTCGGAAAGCCGGCCGCGCCGCGCTCGACGACGAGATCGCGCGTGACGTCGAGATTTTGCGCGAAGGCGATCCAGCTCTCCGGCCCGAAGACGAGGAGGCTGGCGAGCGTCATCACGAGCAGCGCGGCGGCGGCCGAGGCGAGCGCGCGCCAATATCCGCCGACGATGAGCGCGATCGGCAACGCCAGCGCGAATTGCGGCTTATAGGCGAGCAGCGCGAAAGAGACGCCGGCGAGCGCCGGGCGCTGCGGCAGGGCGAGAAAGCCGAAGCCGAGCAGAGCGGCGGTCAGGAATCCGTTCTGCCCATGGCCGAGATTGACGAGCGTCGCCGGAAAGGCGAGCGCCAGCAGCGCGACGCGCCAGGGCGGCGCGGCGGAGCCGCGCATCAGCGCGAGCACGGCGACGAGATAGAGGGCGAGCGTCGCCATCTGCCAGACAGCGAGCGCCTCGAGATAGGGCAGACGCGCGAGCGCCGCCGCCGGCGCGAGGAAAAAGGGCGGGTAGTGCCAGCCATAGACGTCGCTGTCGGCGCCGAATTCGGCGCGTTGCGCGGCGATGTGGCGCTGCAGATCGAAAGGCGTCTCGGGATGGCCGCGCAAGGTCTCGAGGCCGGCGACCCACACTTGGCTGAAATCCGTGCCCAGCGGATGGCCATTGGCGTCGAAGCGGCCCTGCGCCGTCATCAGAACGGCGGCGATGCATCCAGCCGAGAGCAGCAGCAGCATCAGCGGATAGACGCGCAGACGCTCCGCGTCGAGCCAATCGCCGCTGCGCAGCTTCTCCCACATGTCGCGCTCTCCCTGGGCCCCGGCGCAAGCGGAGCGGGGCGACTCTAGAAGGGAGAGGTTAATCGCTTCGTTTCGACGCGGGCGCGGAGGCGGATTTTCGATTGCCGGGCGCCGCTGCGGCGTCTATCTTCGAGACCGCGATTGTGCAGCGCACACATGCCCAGAGGAGTTCCCCAAATGGCCTTTATCGCCGACGCTTTGTCACGCGTGAAACCTTCCGCCACGATCGCCGTGACGCAGAAGGCGCGTGACCTCAAAGCGCAGGGCAGGGAGGTCATCTCGCTCTCGGTGGGCGAGCCGGACTTCGACACGCCGACGCATATTTGCGACGCCGCCGTCGAGGCGATCCGCCGCGGCGAGACGCGCTATCCGCCGGTGCTCGGCATTCCGCAGCTGCGCGAGGCGGTGGCCAAGAAGTTCAAGCGCGAGAACGGCCTCGACTACAAGGCCTCGGACGTGATCGTCGCCACCGGCGGCAAGCACATTCTCTTCAACGCCTTTCTGGCGACGATCAATCCCGGCGACGAGGTGATCGTCCCGGCGCCCTATTGGGTCAGCTATCCCGAGATGGTCGCCATTTGCGGCGGAACCACCGTCTTCGTCGACACGACGATGGAGCATGGCTTCAAGCTGCAGGCGGCGGACCTCGAGCGCGCCATCACGCCGCGCACCAAATGGCTGGTGCTGAACTCGCCCTCCAACCCGTCCGGTGCCGCCTATACGCATGACGAGCTGAAACAGGTCGCCGAAGTGCTGCTGCGCCATCCGCAGGTGCATATTCTCACCGACGACATCTATGAGCATCTCGTCTATGGCGACTTCAAATTCGCGACCATCGCGCAGGTGGAGCCCGGCCTCTTCGACCGTACGCTGACGATGAACGGCGTCTCCAAAGCCTATGCGATGACCGGCTGGCGCATCGGCTTCGCCGCCGGCCCGGCCGCGCTCATCAAGGCGATGGACATGCTGCAGGGCCAGCAGACCTCGGGCGCCTGCTCTATCGCGCAATGGGCGGCGCTCGCGGCGCTGGAAGGTCCGCAGGACCATCTCGCCGTGTTCCGCAAGGCGTTTCAGGAGCGGCGCGATCTCGTCGTCTCCATGCTCGGTCAGGCGAAATATCTGCAATGCCCCTCGCCCGAGGGCGCCTTCTATGTCTTCCCCTCCTGCAAGGAGGCGATCGGCCGCAAGACGCCGGAGGGCAGGGTGATCGAGAGCGACGTGGATTTCGTCACCGCTCTCTTGGAGGCGGAAGGCGTCGCCGTGGTGCAGGGCTCGGCCTTCGGCACGGGACCGAATTTCCGCGTGTCCTATGCGGCGTCCAATGCGACGCTGGAGGACGCCTGCACGAAGATACAAAGATTCTGCGCGAGCTTGGTCTGACGAGAGAGCGTCGGAGACGACACCCGCCTCGCCACAGAGCGAGAACCGCGCTATTTGTAAGAGACATCTCGTCCTCGCGAGGAGCTTCTTTCTGTGAGCGTCGCATTCGACACGCTGAAATTCGTCGAAAAGCTCGAGGCGGGCGGGTTCACGCATGAGCAGGCGAAAGCGGCTGCCGAAGCCTTCGCCGAGGCGACGAGTCAGGAACTCGCCACCAAGACGGACATATTGGCGGTTCGCTCCGAAATTCGAGAATTGGAGCTACGCATGACCGTGAAGCTCGGCGGTCTGACTATCGTCGCAACCAGCATTATTCTAGCGGCGATACGGTACTTGCCGGGCGCGCATTGATTTGCATTCAGACCTCGTCTGCGACTCCGAGATCGAATTCCCCAAAGCCCGCTTCTTTTATCCGCCTATACAATTCATTGGATATAAATAGACACGAGTGAGTCGTCTGCTTGTCTCGCCAAAGATGAAATTTACGCGCGTTTTGCCGACGAATTTTTAATGGATGGAGTGAGCCTGCACGATAAAGGCAATCGCCGTTATTGAGAGTCGAATATCTTCCTTCCACGATCGCATCGACGAGCCGACAGGTATTGAGAATGTAGCGACTCGGCTCTCGGAGCGTTCCGTCGGCATCATAGATATCGACGGGGAAAAATTGATGCACGCCCGGCTCGAGCGCCTCGATGAGGTCGCGCACCTGGACGCTCAGACAAGGAGCCCCGCCGGAAACGAATGAAATATCGGGATTATGAGGTGAGAAGTCCTCTTCAGGGACATAGTCTGCGCGTAATATTGATTGCGGCTGCGCCTCCGGCCGAATGCGTTCGCCGACCACATTCTGCCATGTCACGAATTTTTGCCCCGTCGCTAATTCTTCACGCACCTCGCACCAAGGATAGGGCGATGGGTGCTGTTCGAGACTTGCGCTGATCACATATGCCACGGCGTTTGCTCCAGGCGATTTCAAACGGCTGGAGCTATGGTCTCGACTTCGTCGGCGAACGCAAGCGGCGATTTGGAAATTTGACGGCGGCGACGCATCGCGCCGCCGCCGTATGAAAACGTCTTACTTCGTCGCGGCCTCGTAGAGCTCCTCGACATATTCCCAATTCACGAGATGCTCGAGGAAGGCCTTGAGGAAGTCGGCGCGGCGGTTGCGGTAGTCGATGTAATAGGCGTGCTCCCACACATCGGCGACCAGCAGCGGCTTGGCGCCGAACACCAGCGGATTCTCGGCGTTCGGGGTCTTGCGCACGGCGAGCTTGCCGTCCTTGATCTCGAGCCACACCCAGCCCGAGCCGAACTGGCCGAGACCCTGGGTCTGGAACTCTTCCTTGAACTTGTCGACCGAGCCGAAGGACTCGACGATCGCCTTCTCGACCTTGGCGGGAATCGCGCCGCCGCCATTGGGCTTCAGCCACTTCCAATATTCGGAGTGGTTGTAGATCTGCGCCACATTGTTGAAGATCGGCACGTTCTTGCCGTAGGAGGCGACGATGACCTCCTCGATCGGCTTGCCCTCGAACTCGGTGCCTTTGATCAGATTATTGGCGTTGGTGACATAGGTCGCATGATGCTTGTCGTGGTGATACTCGAAGGATTCCTTCGACAAATAGGGCTGCAGCGCATCATAAGCGTAGGGAAGGTCGGGAAGGGTGAAGGTCATAATCCTTGCTCCTGACTGGGGTTCGCGAGCGCAGCATTCTCCGCTCGCCTCTACCTAGAACCCGGCAGGGCTCCAAGCAATCTCGCACGGCCGCAGTCTAACAATTTTCGTGCAAAGCTCGGACGACAAGCGCATTCCGGGCGCGAAAAAAACCCGCCCGATCGGATCGGGCGGGTAGGGAAGCCTGCTATTCCGCCTGATGCAGCGCGGCGCCATGCGCCGGCTCCGTCGGCCGCCGCCGCCAGGCGATCAGCCAGAGGCCGGCGGAAAGCCCGAGGAAGCCGATCCCATAGAGAACATATTCGATCGTGTTCCACAGGCTGAGCACGCCGACGCGGAAGGGAAAGCGCGAGCTCCATTCATGCCCGTCGCGATCGGCGACGGTGATGATGGCCACATAATTTCCCGCCTCCTTGAAGTCGTGCTCGAAGGTCATGGTCGCGTTGCGCTGTGTCTTCGGCGCCGCGTAGAATTGCGTCGCCGCCTCCATATCGGCTCCTTCGCCGCCCTCCTTGACGATGCGCACGCCGATGGCGATGTCGCGCACATCCACGGCCGGGGCGGGCGTCGCGGAAGACGGCGCCTGATTCTGCGCCATGTAGGAATCGGGCTGACGACCCAATTCTATGGCGGTCAGCGCGATCACCGTCGGACCCGTCTGGGCGATGTCGTCGCAGAATTCTTCCGGCTCGCCCTTTCGCTGATAGCCGATGAAATGCACTTTCACCGGCCCGACCGTTGTCACGCATTCGTCCTGCTCGAGCTTTACTCCTCCATGAGCGAAAGCACTTCCCGTCACCGCCGAAGCGAGCAGAAAGGTGAGCATAAATAAGCTACGCCTCGAAGAGCGCGTATCCATGGTTTCGACTCCCCTGAATTAGGCGGATCGTCGCCGCTTTCCGTCCGAGAGACGTTTGTCTCTACTTTTGATGTCTGTATTCATATCGTCGAATTCCATGTGGCGTTACGACGCATATATGTTGTTTTCTACGGGCTTGAATATTATGTGCAGGCGCCGGTCGGCGAGGGGCGCCGCGGGCCTCCACAATCGCGCCGGAATTGTCGCGCCGAATGCAGCGCGAAAACCGTCGGAGCGGCGCGCGAGCCGGCGTGCTAACAAGCGTCCGGCGGCGTGATCTTTGTCGCCATGTGAGATCGAAGAGGCGGAACATGCGGAGCGTCTGGTTCTTTCGGCTGACGCGTTGGGGCGTTTTCGGGCTCGGCGCGGCGCTCGCGGCGTGGGGCGTCGCGGCCATGTTCGAGGGCTGGGACAAAATCCAGATCGAGCGCGGCTGGAGCCTGTTCATCGCGGGCGCGGTGGCGCTCTCCGGCGGCGTGGTGACTGTGGCGATCGCCGCCGCTCTGTCGCGTCTCGACCGTGCGCTCGCGACATTCTCTCCGCAGGCGCCGCGCGTCGACGCTCCGGCGCCCGCTCCCGTGATATCGCAGCCGGCCCCAGCGCCGGAGATCGAGCCGCCGCCGGCGATGGCCCCGCCGACCGCCATGGCGCCGCCGCCGGGCTTCGAAGCCTATGCGCCCAAGCGCTATGTCGAGGCGGAGCCGGTCGAGGTCGACCGCTATGAGAATGGCGGCGCGCTTTATGTGATGTTTTCCGACGGCTCGGTCGAGATTCGCGGCGAGGGCCGCGTGCGGCGCTTCGCTTCGCTCTCCGAGCTGCGGGCGCAGGTCAACGCCTGACTCGGCGTTCAGACCGCCAGTGAGATCGTCACCGGCACATGGTCCGAGGGGCGCGTCCAATTGCGCGCCTCGCGCAGCACATGCATCTGCTGCAGCGTTTCGGAGAGCGCCTCGCTCGCCCAAATATGATCGAGCCGGCGGCCGCGGTCGGATTTCTCCCAATCCGAGGCGCGATAGCTCCACCACGTATAGAGCTTCTCCTCCTTGGGCACGAAGCGGCGCATCGCGTCGATCCAGCGTCCCGCGTCGATGACGCGGTCGAGCTTCTCCACCTCGATCGGCGTATGGCTCACCACTTGGAGCAGCGCCTTATGGCTCCAGACGTCCTGCTCCAGCGGCGCGATATTGAGGTCGCCGACCAGCACGACGCGGCCGTCGGTCACACGGTCGCGCGCGATCCATTCGGCCATCTCGTCCAGAAAATCGAGCTTATGGGCGAATTTCGGATTGATCTCGCGATTGGGCTCGTCGCCGCCGGCCGGCACGTAGAAATTATGGATCGTGACCGGCGTTCCGCCATTGGGGACGCCGACCGACACATGGCGCGCGTCGCCTTTCTCGCAGAAATCGCGCGTCTCCAGCAGCTCCAGCGGCTGCTTCGAGACGATGGCGACGCCGTGATAGCCCTTCTGGCCATTGATGGCGAAATGCTCATAGCCGAGCGCGCGAAAATCCGAATAGGGGAATTCGGCGTTGCGGCACTTGGTCTCCTGCAGGCAGATGACGTCCGGCGCATGCTCCTTCAAGAATTGCGCGACGATCGGCATGCGCAGGCGCACGGAATTGATGTTCCAGGTGGTGATCTTCATCCGTTTGTCTTCTCGAGAGGGAAAATCCGCGCCGCCATATCGTCAGCCGCCGCCGCCACGGTCGCCGAACAAGAAAGGCGCCACATCGGCGACGCCGGGAGCTTTTTCGGCGCTGAAGGGCATGGGCCGGCAGACGGCCATAGCCGAGAGGCCGACGCGCGCTGTCAATAGGCCGTTGAGCACGCCCTCGCCGAGCTTGGCGGAGAGCTTGGCGGCGATGCCGTGGCCGACCACCTGCTGCAGCAGCGAATCGCCGATGGCGAGGCCTCCGGTGATGGCGAGATGCGCGCCGACCGAGCGCGCGAGCTTGAAGAAGCCCAGCATTCCCGGCCGGCCGCCATAGATTTCCGCGATGCGGCGCATCAGCCGTATCGCTTGGGCGGCGACGAACAGAACGTCGAGCAGAGCGCGCGGGCTGACCGTGGTGACGATGGAGACGCGCTTGGAGGCGTCGGCGATCTCGCGCCGCGCCTGCGCGTCCAGCGGATGCGCGATATGGCGCTCGGCGAGATCGACGAGATCGCGCCCATCGATGATCTGCTGCGAGAATTCCAGCACCAGCGCCCGCGCGCGGCCGGTCTCGGGGCGATCCTCATAGAGCTTGCACAGCTCCTTCACATGCTCGCGCGCGGCTTTGATGTCGTCGCGAAGCCGCGCCTCGGCGAGGGCGATATGCAGCTTGGCGATGCGATTCTGCCGCGCGATGGCGGCGATCTCCTTGGCCAGCATCGCCGCTGCGGCGACGAGCGCCAGGCCGGCGAGCGCGAGCCCGACAGTTCCGAGCATGGCCGAATGCGCGAAGAGATCCTCGACGAGATTGGTGAGCCACATGCCGGCGGCCAGCGACAGCAGCCCCGCCACGGCCGAGACGAACAATCCGCCCCAGGAGACCAGCACGCTGCGCAGCACGCCGCGCTTCTGCGCGGCCTCGATCGCCTTCTCCTCCTCGACGAAACCGCGCGGGGCGGTCTCGGCCTCGAGCGCGAAGACGTCGATCTGCGCCTCGAAGACGCTGGGCTGGGCTCGTTCCGCCTCCTGCGGCTTCGCGCTCTTGGGGGGGACGATCTGCTCGCCGTCGAGGCGGAAGGCGCGCGGGCGCGGTCTGCGTTCTGGTTCCGTCATCTCTGTCGCTTCGATGGCGCTTTCGCCCCGCAGCTTTCTAGCGCATGGGGGGCGGCTCCGCTCGGGAAAATTGCCGTCCGCGCCGAGCTCTCGACAGAAAACATCGGAGGCGGGGCGTCTCGCCCCGCCGACCGCGCTCTGGTCTCAGGCGGGAGCCCATGCCTGCCGCGCGGCGAGCTTCTCATTGTGCTCGAGGGCGCGCAGCCGCGCCGGGCGATTCTCGAGGCCAGCCCAATAGGCCTCGAACTCCGGGAGCTTCTCCAGCACGCCGAAACGCATGCCGAAGCCGATCATCGAGCCGAGATAGACATCGGCCGCGCTGAAGGCCTCGCCGGCGATATAGCGCCGACCGGCCAGCGCTTTCGCCAGAGTGTCCAGCACGGCGGCGTAGGAGCCGTAGCCGAAGCTCCGCTGCCTTTCCGCGGCCGGGTCCCAGCCGACGGCGTGATTGCTCATCGCCGGCTCCACGCAGCCGGCGGCGAAGAACAGCCAGCGATAATAGGCGCTGCGCTCGGCCGTCGGCGGCGCGAGGCCGGCCTGCGGAAAGGCGTCGGCGAGATAGGCGCAAATGGCCGCGGCTTCCGTCACCACCTTGTCGCCATGGCGGATCGCCGGCACCTTGCCCATAGGGTTGATGGCGAGGAACTCGGGCGATTTGATCGTGGTCCCATAGTCCTGGATCTCGACGGAATAGGGCGTGCCGATCTCCTCGAGCAGCCAATGCACGATCATGCCGCGCGATTGCGGATTGGTGTAGAAAACGATCTTCGACATAGAATCTCCTTTCGCCGTCGGGGACGCGACACGTCCATAAGCCGACACGCTGTCAGATTCTGTCAGCATCGAGCGCCGCCACTCCTTTTGCAGCGTCTGGCGTCGGCGCGGCGGGCGCTCCTCCAGCATTTCCGCCGCCTCTATGCGATCGGCGCGGAAATGGCGAAAATCGCCTCTCAGCTCGCACCAGGCGACGAGCACACGGGCGGATTCGAAAAAGCCGAGCGCCACCGGCCAGACGACGCGCCGCGTGCGCGCGCCCTTGCCGTCGGCGTAGGAGATGGCGAGCTTGCGCTCCTCGCGCAGCGCGCGGCGCAGCAGCTTCAGCTCGGCGACATGCGCGCGCGACCAAGGCGGGCCGACGATCAGCGCGTCGTCCGACGTGCGCGACCGCCCTTGCGGGAGCACGGCGGAAATTTTCGCCATCGCGCTCTGCGCGGCGCGCGAAAGTCCGTCGTCGGTGCGCTGCGCCACCCATTTGGCGCCGAGTTCCAGCGCCTCGATCTCTTCCTCCGAGAACATCAGCGGCGGCATCAGAAAGCCGGGCCGCAGAACATAGCCGACGCCGGGCTCGCCCCCGATCTCCGCGCCCATGGCCTGCAGCGCGGCGATGTCGCGATAGAGCGTGCGCAAGGAGATTCCCGCGGCGCGCGCGAGCTCGGCGCCGCTGACCGGGCGTCTGTGCCCACGCAGGAGCTGCAAGAGTTCGAAGAGGCGGCCGGCGCGCGACATGGCGGCGAAGGTAGAGTGTTTTCGAGCGAAGTGGGAACCGGATCGTGTGAAGAAAGCACGCCGGAACGACTCTATTACGCGGAGCGGCGATCCTATTCCTTCGGCGGACGCGGCGGCTTGAGCTGGCTCGCCAGCAGCGCGACGAGGCTGGACTGCCGGCCGAAGCCGGTCTTGGCGAAGACGCTCTTGAGCTGGCTGCGAACCGTCGCGGGCGTCGTGCCTTGACGGCGGGCGATCTGTTCCGGCGACAGGCCCGAGACGATGCCGCTGGCGACGCAAGCCTCGGCGGCGGTGAGATCGAAGAGGCCGCGGATCACCGCCGCGTCGGGCGCTTGGCGGAGCGCGATGGGCGCGACCACCAGAAGGGCGCAGCCGCCGTCGAAAAGATCGCGCGATTCGCCCGCCATCGGAATGAGATGGACGACCGCCGCCGCGCCGTCGCGGCCGCGGGCGGGAAAGGAGCGCGCGGTCGTGGCCGCAGGGCTCGACACATCGGCGAGCGCGCGCCGCAGCAAGCCATTGGCGGCGGAGTCGGCGAGAGCGACGCGGTCGTCCGGCAGCCAAAGGACATGGGGCGTCATCGTCTCGATGAGCGAATTGGCGGCGAGGGCGCGCCCGCGCGCGTCGAGAGCGGCGGCGGGGAGTCCGATCAGCGCGAGCGCCTCGGTGGCGGCGCGCAGCCGCTCGAGCCGCCAGCGCGCCGCCAGAAAGCCGGCGCGCGCGAGATGCGGACGAAACGCGTCGAGACGCGCGATATCGGCGGGCGCGAAGGCGGGCTGGCCGATGCGTCGGCTGATATGAACCACCACGAAATCCTCTGTCGGCATGGGCATGGCCGTGGCGGCGGCGTGGCCCAAGCCATTGGGCGTTCCCCAATGCGTCATCACCGGATCGGCGAACCACTCCTCCGGCGTGAACACGGTCTCGGCGTCGATGAATCCCGCCCGGTCGGCGGCGAGCAGCCTTATGGGCGCCTCACTGCGCGCGCTGGCCGGCGACCGCAGATAGTCGTCGACGCCGACCATTGCGGGGGAATGGCGCCAGCCGACCCAGGAGTCGCTGCGCCGCGTGAGAATGATTCCGCCGGCGGAGTCCGCCGAGGCGGCGAGCTCGTGCATCGCGCGCGGCCAGAGATCGGGATCGGTGGCGGCGCGATAGATGAGCTCGACGAGGCTTTCGAAATCGATCATGGCCGGGCTCGAATATGAATTTTCGAAATGAGAAAACCAAGCTTGGGCGGACGTCGAAGCAGCTTTCGCGCCAGCGCGAGGCGTCTCGCTTTTCGGCGCCGCTGCGGGCTCGGCTTGCGGCGCGCGTCGGGCTCGACTAGTTTGCGCGCCGCGTTCGGCGAATGGCGCCGGCGGCGCGGCGCGGGTCTTTCTCCTTGGCGTTTTCTTCTTTTCCAGAGCTCGGCGCGCTGGCGGTCGGCTATCTGCTCGGCTCGATCCCCTTCGGCCTTCTGCTGACGCGGCTCGCGGGGACGACCGACATTCGCTCGATCGGCTCCGGCAATATAGGCGCGACCAATGTTCTGCGCACCGGCCGCAAGGATCTCGCCGCCGCCACTCTGCTGCTCGATGCGCTCAAAGGCGTCGCCGCCGCGCTCATCGGCGCGCAGATATCGCCGGACGGCGCCGTCATCGCCGCGGCGGCCGCCTTTGTCGGCCATATAGCGCCCGTCTGGCTGCGCTTTCGCGGCGGCAAGGGCGTCGCGACATTTTTGGGCGCGCTGTTCGGCATCAGCTGGCCGGCGGGCCTCGGCTTCGCGGCGGTGTGGCTGTCGATGGCGGCGCTGTTCCGCTACTCCTCGCTCTCCGCGCTGGCGGCGAGCCTCGCTTCGCCGCTGGTTCTCGCGGCGATGGGGCATGGCCGTGAGGCCATCGTCTTCGCCGCCATGGCGGCGCTGCTGTGGTGGAAGCATCGCGACAATATCCGCCGGCTTCTCTCCGGCAATGAGAGCCGCATCGGGCAGAAGGCATGAGCGCTTCCTCCTCCGCGACGCGATTGACGGAGGAGCAGCTCTTTCATTGGCTGCGGCTCATTCGTTCGGAGAATGTCGGGCCGCGCACCTTTCGCCAGCTCGTCAACAAATTCGGCGGCGCGCAGGCGGCGCTGGAGGCGCTGCCCGATCTGCTCGCGCGCTCCGCCCATGGGCGCATGATCCGCATCGCCGAGCCGGACGACGTGCGCGCCGAGATGGAGCGCTCCGCCAAGCTCGGCATTCGCTTCGTCTCGCTCGGCGACGCCGATTATCCGCAGGCGCTGCGCGCGATAGAGGCGGCGCCGCCGCTGCTGGCGTTGCGCGGCTCGGCGGAAATTCTGTCGCGTCCTTGCGTCGCCATCGTCGGCTCGCGCAACGCTTCTGCAGCGGGGCTCACCTTCGCCGAGCGTCTGGCGCAAGGCCTCGCGCGGGACAATTACGTCATCGTCTCCGGCCTCGCACGCGGCGTCGATTTCTCCGCGCATCGCGCCAGCCTGGCGGCGGGGACCATCGCCGTGCTCGCCGGCGGCCATGCGCGGCCCTATCCCAATGAGCATCGCCCCTTGATCGAGGAGATCATCGCGCGCGGCGGCGCCGTTGTGACGGAAATGCCGCTCGAATGGGAGCCGCGCGGGCGTGATTTTCCACGTCGCAATCGCATCGTCTCGGGCCTGTCGCGCGGCGTCGTGGTGGTGGAGGCGGCGCGCCGTTCCGGCTCGCTCATCACCGCGCGCTTCGCCATGGAGCAGGGCCGCGAGGTGTTCGCCGTCCCCGGCTCGCCGCTCGATCCGCGCGCCGAAGGAACCAATGATCTGCTGCGCCAGGGGGCCACTCTCTGCGCCGGCGCGGAGGATGTCACCCGCGCGCTCGCCGCCGGCGTCGGAAGGCAGGGCGATCTCTTCGGAGAAGGGGAGGGCGCGCCGAAGGACGAGCCCTTCTGGGAAGAGATGGATGATCTCTTCTCGCTGCAGGAGCCGGCGCCGAATTTCACGCATGAGCGCGCCGCTCCCATCGCGCCGCAGCCGGCGAGCGCGCCGATCGTCGCCGCGCCGGAGCGCGAGGCGGAGACGGGCGATCCGGTGGCGCGCGTCATGGCGCTGCTCGGGCCGGCGCCGGTCGCCATCGACGATCTCGTGCGCGCGGCGGGCCTGCCCGCGCGCGAGGTCAACGCCGCGCTGCTGGAGCTCGATCTCGCCGGGCGGCTCGCGCGTCACGGAGCCAATCTCGTCTCCTTGGCGTGATCCGAGGCTCTACGCGCGGCCGCGCTCCTCGACGGCGTGCTCGCGTGATTTCGCCTCGGCCTCGACGCGCGCCAGATTGAGGAAATAGGCGAGCATTGTGAGCTCGGACCGGTCGGCCATCGTCGCCAGCTCGCCCGCCATTTGCGCGATATAGACGGCGAGAGAAGCGGTCGACGCCTCCTGCGCGTTCATCTCGGCGGTCGTTGCTTTTGCGCTCTTCGACATCGGCTCCTCGCATCGGCGCAATGCGTGGCGCCGGCGATTCCAGAGTTCAACCTACGGTCGTAAAATGCCTCTTCGTCGACGGCTTGTCAACGCGACCGCAGCAATGGCGACGCGCTTTTCCCTTTGAAGGCCTCGCTCGGCGGCGGCTGCGGAAGCCCTCGAAATGCCGCTCGATACAACTAAAAGTTTTCATATCGAGGCGGCCATGGCGCGGCGGGAGCGTTAACGGAGGGTTTTTTTTTGACCCTCGATGGTCTGGACGGCCGGTAAGCGCGCCTTAGTTCCCCTTCACCTGGGCCGCGCTTCTCTCAGCGGAGCGACGGCATGTCGGGAATTTTTCAATGAGGCGCGAGTTCAGCGACCGATGAGTTGGGGGACTGATATGTGCGTTGGCTTCTCTTCACCGACCGCGCTCCTCCCTGCGCATCTGGTCGTCTGCGCCGTCGCGTCTGCCGTAACTGAATGCACGTCTGCGCCGGCGCGGATCGCGCCGTGACGAAAGGTTCCGGTCGCCCGCTGCGGGCGGCGGGAAAGGGGGGCGAGAGCCACGAGGAGGCTTGAGTCATGAGCAAGGTTGTGAAGTTGTCTCTGCTGGGCGCCGCTGGCGCCGTGATCGGCATCGCCGCGCCGGGCGTCGCTCTGGCCGGTCCGGTCGGAATGGCGAATGTGGCGTCCGTGTCGCTTCCGGCGGCGACGGACGAGGTCCATTATCGTCGCATTCATGCGGGCCGTTCCGCCCATTATTGCCCGCCGCGCCGCATCGAGCACCGCACGGTCTATGTGCGTCGCATCATCGAGCGTCGCACCGCCTACTATCCGTTGTATGAGCGTCGCACGGCCTATGTCGCGGCTCCGGTGGCGACGGCTGTCGCCGTGCCGGTCGTCGCGGCCAGCTACGCCTATCCCTCCTATGGATATGGCTATGGCTATGGCGGCCCGGGCATCATCGGCGCCGGCGCCGGTCTTCTCGGCGGCGCGCTGAACATCGGCTTCGGCGGCGGCGGCTGGGGCGGCGGTTGGGGCTGGGGACGTCGCGGCTGGTGGTGAGCCGGCTCGTCTAGCCTCCCGTAGCGAGGCGCCCCAGCCTGTCTAGGGCGCCTTGCAGAATATAGGCCGCGGCCATTCGATCCACGACCTCGGCCCGTTTCGCGCGCGAGACGTCCTGCGCCAGCAGCTCTCTGGTGACGGCGGCGGTGGAAAGCCGCTCGTCCCAAAAGGCGTAGGGCGTGCGGCGCATCGCGTCGAAATTGCGCATGAAGGCCCGCGTCGCTTGCGCGCGCGGGCCTTCAGAGCCGTCCATGTTGAGCGGCAGGCCGACGATCAGCGCGGCGATTTCATGCTGCGCGATCAAGGCGGCGAGCCGCTCGGCGTCCTTGGTGAATTTCACGCGGCGGATCGTCTCGAGCGGCGTCGCGAGGCGGCGCTCGACGTCCGACAGCGCGAGTCCCACGGTCTTCGTTCCGACATCGAGCCCGATCAGCCTGCTTTTTTGCGGCAGCAGAGCGGCGAGCTCCTCGAGCGTCTTTTGTCCGGCGGTCATGCCTATTCGCCTAGCACGACGCGCGGCTTTCTGGAAATCCGGCGCGCTCGTTGCATCACGGGCGGACGCGCGCATTGCGCCCTCGAAGCCGCGAGTGGTATAGCGCGCGGGACGAAGTCGGAACGGAGCTCCATAAAATGTCCGTCGATCAGGCGACTGTCCGCCGCATCGCCCATCTCGCGCGCATCGCCGTCGAGGACCAAGAGGTCGAGCGCCTCGGCGCGGAGCTCAACGCAATATTGGATTTCGTCGCCGAGCTTTCGAGCGTCGATGTCGCGGGCGTCGAGCCTTTGACCTCCGTTCTGCCCATGCAAATGAAGAAACGGCAGGACGTCGTCACCGACGGCGGCTTCGCCGACGCCATTCTGGCCAATGCGCCGGAAAAGGACGATCATTATTTCGTCGTGCCCAAGGTCGTGGAATAGACGCCTTCCGCAAAGACGAGCGACGCCTGCCACATGCGGGCCTTTGAATAAGACACGAACGAGCGAAACGCATTCATGTCCGATCCTACGCATTTGTCCCTCGCCGAGGCGCGCGACGCGCTCGCTGCGAAGAAGCTGTCGGCGACGGAGCTGACCAAGGCCCATATAGAGGCGATAGAGAAAGCGCGCGCGCTCAACGCTTTCCTCACCGAGACGCCCGAGCTCGCGCTCGCGGCCGCGCAGGACAGCGACGCGCGCATCGCCCGCGGCGAGGCGCGTCCGCTCGAGGGCCTGCCGCTCGGCATAAAGGATCTCTATTGCACCAAGGGCGTGCGCACCACGGCGGCGAGCCGCATCCTCGACGATTTCACGCCCACTTATGAATCGACCGTCTCCGCCAATCTGTGGCGCGACGGCGCGCTGATGCTGGGCAAGCTCAATCTCGACGAATTCGCCATGGGCTCCTCCAATGAGACCAGCGCCTTCGGCCCGGTCGTCTCGCCCTGGCGGCGCAAGAAGGGCGAGGGGTTCGACGACGCCAAGATCGTTCCCGGCGGCTCGTCGGGCGGCTCCTCCGCCGCCGTCGCGGCGCGTCTCGCGCTCGGCGCGACGGCGACCGACACGGGCGGCTCCATTCGCCAGCCGGCGGCTTTCACCGGCACAGTCGGCATAAAGCCGACCTATGGCCGCTGCTCGCGCTGGGGCATTGTCGCTTTCGCCTCATCGCTCGATCAGGCGGGGCCGATCACGCGCACGGTGCGCGACGCGGCGATCATGCTGCGCTCCATGGCCGGCCATGATCCCAAGGACACGACCAGCGTCGATGCGCCGGTTCCCGATTACGAGGCGGCGATCGGCGCCTCGGTGAAGGGCCGCCGCATTGGAATCCCCAAGGAATATCGCATCGGCGGCGGCGCCGAGATCAATGCGCTGTGGGACCAGGGCGTCGCCTGGCTGCGCGACGCCGGCGCCGAGATCGTCGAGATTTCCCTGCCGCATACGCGTTTCGCGCTGCCGGCCTATTACATCATTGCGCCGGCGGAGGCCTCTTCCAATCTCGCGCGCTATGACGGCGTGCGCTACGGCCTGCGCGAGAAGGGCCGCGACATCGCCGACATGTATGAGAAGACGCGCGCCAAAGGCTTCGGGGCCGAGGTGCGCCGCCGCGTGATGATCGGCGCCTATGTGCTCTCGCACGGCTATTACGACGCTTATTATGTGCGCGCGCAGAAGATCCGCAGCCTCATCAAGCGCGATTTCGACGAGGCTTTCGCGGCCGGCGTCGACGCCGTGCTGACGCCGGCGACGCCTTCCACCGCTTTCGCGCAAGGCGAGAAGGGCGCGGCCGATCCCGTCGAAATGTATCTGAACGACATTTTCACCGTGACGGTGAACATGGCCGGCCTGCCGGGCATTGCGGTGCCGGGCGGACTCGGCGCCGATGGATTGCCGCTCGGCCTGCAGCTCATCGGCCGCCCCTTCGACGAGGCGACCTTGTTCTCGCTCGCCGCCGCGCTGGAGAGCGCGGCGCCGAAGATCGATTTCCCGCAGCCCTGGTGGACAGACGCGAAATGACGCGCAGAGCAGAGGCCGCAAAGCGCGAACCGCGCGACGAAATGTCGGATGTGCGCGCCACCATAGACGCGCTCGACGACGAGCTCGTCGCTCTGCTCGCGCGCCGCCAGCGCCAGATCGAGCGCGCCGCGGCGGTGAAACCCTCGCTCGGCATTCCCGCGCGCGTGCCGGAGCGCGTCGACGAAGTGCTGGCGCGCGTCGCCGCGGCGTCCGAGCGCGAGGGGCTCGAGACCGAGCTGGGCCAAGCGCTGTGGCGCGCGCTGATCGAATGGTCGATCGGCTATGAAGAGCGGCTGATGGGCGATCGCGAGCAAAGCGAGACGCCGTCCGGCGCCTGAACCGTCATTGCTGGGAGCGGAGCGGCTACGACGCGATCGAGGGCCCATCGGTCCCTGGATTGCTTCGCCCTCGGCTCGCAATGACGAGCGTCGATCTTAGATGTAAGCTTCCCTCAACGATAGACACGGTTCGAGGACGAAAGACATGAACACGCGCGAGACGCAGCCGAGCAAGCTCCTCAAAGGCGCGACCGGCGACTGGGAAGTCGTCGTCGGCATGGAGATACACGCCCAGGTGACGAGCAAGGCCAAGCTCTTCTCCGGCGCTTCCGCGGAATATGGCGGCGAGCCCAACAACCATGTCTCGCTCGTCGACGCCGCCATGCCGGGCATGCTGCCGGTCATCAATGAGGAATGCGTCAAGCAGGCCATTCGCACCGGCCTCGGCCTGCAGGCGCAGATCAATCTGCGTTCCGTGTTCGATCGGAAAAATTATTTCTATCCCGATCTGCCGCAGGGCTATCAGATTTCCCAGTACAAGCATCCGATCGTCGGCGAGGGCGAAGTCATCGTCGATGTGACGCCCAGCGAGCGCATCACCGTCGGCATAGAGCGTCTGCATCTCGAGCAGGACGCCGGCAAGTCCATCCATGATCTCTCCGCCACCGAGAGCCATGTGGATTTGAACCGCTCCGGAGTCGCGCTGATGGAGATCGTCTCCAAGCCGGACATTCGCTCGGCGGAGGAGGCGCGCGCCTATGTCTCCAAGCTGCGCACCATTCTGCGCTATATCGGCTCCTGCGACGGCAATATGGAGCAGGGCTCGCTGCGCGCCGACGTGAACGTCTCCGTGCGCAAGCCCGGCGCGCCCTTCGGCACGCGCTGCGAGATCAAGAACGTCAACTCCATCCGCTTCATCGGCCAGGCGGTGGAGGTGGAGGCGCGCCGCCAGATCGGCATTCTCGAGGACGGCGGCGTCATCGCTCAGGAGACGCGCCTCTTCGATCCCGGCAAGGGCGAGACGCGCTCCATGCGCTCCAAGGAGGAGGCGCACGACTACCGCTATTTCCCGGACCCCGATCTGCTGCCGCTGGAATTCGATCAGGCCTATGTCGATGCGCTGAAGGTCGAACTGCCGGAGCTGCCGGATGAGAAGCGCGCGCGCTTCGTCGCCGATTACGGTCTGCCGCCCTATGACGCGGGCGTGCTCGTCGCCGAGCGCGCGAGCGCGGACTTCTTCGAGGAGGCGGCGAAGGGCCGCGACGCCAAGCTCGTCGCCAATTGGGTGATCAACGAGCTGTTCGGCCGCCTCAACAAGGAGGGGCTCGACATTACGCGCTCGCCCGTGTCCGCGCAGGCGATCGGCGCCATTGTCGATCTCATCTCCACCGGCGTCATCTCGGGCAAGATCGGCAAGGATCTGTTCGAGATCGTCTGGCAGGAGGGCGGCGATCCGCGCGAGATCGTCGAGACGCGCGGCTTGAAGCAGGTGACGGACACGGGCGCGATCGAGAAGGCCATCGATGAGATCATCGCCGCCAATCCCGACAAGGTCGCGCAAGCCAAGGCGAAGCCGACCATGCTCGGCTGGTTCGTCGGCCAGGTGATGAAGGCGACCGGCGGCAAAGCCAATCCGCAAGCCGTCAATGACTTGCTGAAGAGCCGTCTCGGCGTCTGAGACGCTTCCGACAGAGCCAAAACTCGAATCACCGGCGGCGTCGATTCGATCGAATCGACGCCGCGTCATGGCCGCAGCGCGGCTATCGCGAGACGCGGCGCGCACGCTGCGCACAATTTTTTTTCACATGGTCGGCAGCGCCGCGAGAGCGCGCGCGACGACATTCGCAGAGGCGGCGCCGGCGTCGTCGCGAGTGCGTCGAGACATGCGACGCGATCGTCTTCGAGCGTCGGCGACAGCGTGAAATGCAAGCGCGAAATCTCTCATCGTCATGCGCGCGGCTACGCGCCGATGCGTTGCGCGCAATTGCGCGCATCTCCTAGTCATTGAAGGAAAACAATAGATTGAATGCTCTCGTCGAGGGTCGCGCAGTCTGCGCCGACATCTCGGCGCGGCGGCGTCCGCGATGCGCGACGCGTCCTTCGAGCGCCGCTGAAATCGCATTCGACACGCGTCTTCCGCGCTGCCTCACGCGTCGTTTTCGACATGCGTTTTTCTGTTCATCGGCGCGCGCATTCGTCGCCGTCGCGCGCTATGCGACATCGCATTCGCGAGCAATTCGTGAAAGCGCCACTTGAACGACTATTTAACCACGTTACGCTATTGCGGCCTATTGTCGGTCATAGCGACATTCCGACGATATGGATCAAGGGGACTGAATATGGCGAAACCAACGACGAAGCGTAAGCCTGCGAAAAAGGCGACCGCGAAGAAGGGTGCTCGTAAGACTGCGACCAAGAAGGCGGCGACCAAGAAGGCCGCGACCAAGAAGGCCACCGCCAAGAAGGCTACGCGCAAGGCCGCTTCGAAGAAGGTCGCCCGCAAGAGCACGCGCAAGACGGCGACGAAGAAGCGCGTTGCGACGAAGAAGCGCGTCGCCACGAAGAAGCGCGTCGCGACGAAGAAGCGCACTGCGACGAAGAAGACCGCGACGAAGAAGGCCGTGCGCAAGGCGCCCGTCAAGCGTCGCGCTCCGCGCAAGGCCAAGGAAACTCCTCCGGCTCCCGAAAGCTCGGAAGCGGTCTGACGAAAGACCCGCGGCCCGAAACGCGTTCGCCATGCGCAGCCGATCCACCTCGCATCGTGAACGCGTTTCGCAGCATTTCTCGCCCGGGCCGGCTCGGCCCGCGCTCCCTGCTTCCGATCGGCTGTCTTGCTCTCGCGCTTTGCCGCCGGCCTCTATGCGAGGTCCGCGGCGGCGAGCGAGACGCCTCCGTCAGGCCGTCAACGGGTGAGGCATCTGGTCGCGAAATCGCGCCAGCTCGTTCCCGCCGTGCGGCCTTCCTGCCTTATCTTCATCCATTGTGTGGCGCATTGGCGCATGCGCTCGCGTGAGGCGCGCGGCAGCGAGGGCGGCGGCGTCGATGTGTCGAGCGGCGGCAGCTCCTGCGGCGTCGCGGGCGGCGTCTCCGCCGGCTGCGGCTGCGGCGCGCGCTGCTCCGGCGGCCGCTTCGGCGGCGCAGGCGCGCGCGGCGCGCGGCGCGCGGCGGCGTGCGGAGGACGATCGCTCGAAGGCTGTGGCTGAGGCGCTGCGACGACAGCGGTCGCGCAGAGCGAGGCGATGATCGCCGCAAACGCGCTCCGCGATGAAGAGAGAGCGCCGGAGTTCACGCGTTCCGCCATCGGCTCCCATTGCTCGTCGCGGGGCGTCCGCGGATGCGAGCGCGGCCTCGGAGGTGACGACGGCTCTAGACCGGAAGGCGGCAGGGCGTCAATGTTGGGACGTTTCGCAGTCTTCCCATTGCGGCGAGCGCCATGCTAGGCACGCTCCGCCGCCGCGCGCGCCTTTCTCGCCGCGGCCGCGCTGGAGGTCGCGCCAATGGATTCTCCCGTAAGCAAGCTCACCGCGGCGTCCGCGCGGCTCGCGCTCACCGCGCGCCCACGCCGCAATCGCAAGAGCGATTGGGCGCGCCGCCTCGTGCGCGAGACGCGGCTCTCCGCCGACGATCTCATCTGGCCGCTGTTTCTGCTCGATGGGGCAGGGCGCTGCGAGCCGATCGCATCCATGCCCGGCGTCTATCGCTATTCGATCGACACGGCGCTGGAGGCGATAGAGGAGGCGGCCTCGCTCGGCGTGCCGGCGGTGGCGCTGTTTCCCAACACTGATCCGGCGTTGCGCGATCCGCATGGCTCGGCCGCGCTCGATCCCGAAAATCTCGTCTGCCTCGCTTGTGGCGCGATCAAGAAGGCGGTTCCGGGCATAGGCATCATCACCGATGTCGCGCTCGACCCTTACACGAGCCATGGTCATGACGGTCTGCTCGTCGGTGATGAGATCGTCAATGACGAGACCGTCGCCGTGCTGACGGCGCAGGCGGTCAATCAGGCGCGCGCCGGCGCCGACGTCATCGCGCCATCAGATATGATGGACGGCCGCATCGGCGCGATCCGCGCCGCGCTCGACGCCGAAGGCTTCGAGAATGTGCAGATCATGAGCTACGCCGCCAAATACGCCTCGGCCTTCTATGGGCCGTTCCGCGACGCCATCGGCACCAATAAGACTCTGCGCGGCGACAAGCGCACCTATCAGATGGACCCCGCCAATAGCGACGAGGCGTTGCGCGAGGTGGCGCTCGATCTCGAGCAGGGCGCCGATATGGTGATGGTCAAGCCGGGCATGCCCTATCTCGACATCGTGCGGCGCGTGGTCGACGCTTTTCATGCGCCGACCTTCGCCTATCAGGTGTCGGGCGAATATGCGATGATCGAGGCCGCCGCCGCCAATGGCTGGCTCGACGGCGAGCGTGCGATGATGGAGAGCCTCACCGCCTTCAAGCGCGCGGGCGCGGCGGGCGTTCTCACCTATTACGCGCCGCGCACCGCCGCCTTGCTGCGCCGCGGCTGAAGCCGCGGGGCCGTCGTCGCGAGGAGCGAAGCGACGAAGCGATCCAGGGGCTACCCTATGGCCCTGGCTCGTTTCGCTTCGCTCGCAACGACAGTCGTCACCATTCGGCTTTCACCAGCGGCAGCTTCTGCTTCAGCCGCGTGATGAGATCGTGCAGGCTCTGGCGATTGGCCTTGTCGCAGAGCTGAGCGTCGAGATCGGCCTGCACCGATTGCGACAGCCACCAGCTCATCGACACTTTCGACATGGACAAGGTCTGGCCCTCGAAGCGCGCGCAGGTCGCGTCGAGCAGCGGATCGTCGCCGCCGTCTGCGACCAGCACGGGCGCGACGCGCACGCCGATCTGGAAGAAGCTCGCCGTCATGTCGCCGGCGTAGCGGTCGGTGTCGGCGTTCATCTCGACGAGGCTGCGCTGCGCGAGCGCCGCCTGCTCGGCCGCATGGCCGGCGCGCGTCGCCAGCAGAGCGTCCACGGGCGCGGCGACGAGGCCGAAAAGATCGGAGACGAAGCTCACTCCCGGCGCGCCCAGCCGCGGCGTGCCGGCCGCGCGCGGCGGCAACGTAGCGTCGGTGAGCGCGCCGACGGGATCGTTCTGCACCCACAGGATCAGTGGCGTGACGCCCTGGCCCTTCAGCGCGCGCGCCACATCGAGCGCAGAGGCGAGGCCGGCATTGTCGAAATAGCCGCCGTCGACGATGCGGTCGCCATGGGAGGCGTCGTCCTTGGCGCGCAGCGTTCCCGCCGGCGAGATCACGGGGAAGCGCGCGCTGAGCAGCGCCGCGGTGGAGAGAAGAATGTCCGGCCCGTCGCGCAGCGCCGCGACATCCTCGGCGCCATGCGCCGCGGCCGGGCACATGTCGCCCTGCGGCGTCTTGCAGGGCGTCGAGATCATCTCGAAGAAATCATAGGCGGCGGGATAGAGCGGCGCGCGTGAATTTGTCCCGGGCGCCGGGCGCGTCGAGATCAGATCGGTTCCAATGATGCGCGTTCCGCTGTCCACCGACGTGCCGTTGAGCAGCAGCAGCGGCGCCCATTTGCCCGCCGGCGTCGCGCGCGCATAGCCGAGGCGGCGGCACATGCCCGTCGCGGCGCCGCTCGCGCAGGGCTCGCCGGTCTGGATCAGCTCGCCGGTCCAATAGTCTTTCTTATAGGCGGGGTTGGTCACGAAGTCGTAATGACGCTCCCAGGATTTCTCGAGCAGAGCGGCGCGATCCTCCATCCAGCTCTCCTCGCCGAAGAAAAATTTGCGCGGCGAGAAATTGTCGCGAAAGCCGAGGCCGACGAAGGCTGGCGAGAGATAATCGCCGGCGACCAGCAATTGCAGGCAATCGCGCCAGCTCTTCGTCGGGTCGCGATGCTCATGCGCGCCGACCCAGACGCGCGCCGTATTGACGCAGGGCGGCGTCGGCGCATCCTTTTCCGCGGCGTCGGCGAGAGCGGCGCGGAAGATCGCCGAGCCGAAGGCGCCGCCGGAGACTCCCGAGAAGGCGAAGATGCGGCGGCCGGGCGAGCCGAGCTGCGGAGCATCGTGGAGATCGCCGTCGCGATCGATCAAATGGCCGATGACCGTGGCCGCCATATAGGCGGCGCGGCTGGCGCCGCCTTCGGCCGCGACGATCAGCGCCGGCGGACATTCCGTCTCGGTGCAGCCATTGGCCGTCTTCCAATTGCGCACCGCCTCGGCGATGTCGATCTGCCGATCCGCCTTCGAGGGCGCGCCGGAAGCCGCGGGCAGGGCGCGCACATCGTCGAGATGCGTGTTCGCCGCCGTTATGCTGGCCGCGAAGAGAATGGCGATCAGCAGCAGCGGGCGGCCGGTCTCATAGCCCTTGCGCACCAGCCAGCTCGCGCCGAGCACGAGGCTGCCGAGCAGAAAGGGCACCAGCACGGCGCGCGGCGCATGGTCGGACAGGAAGAAAGGCCAGATCAGCGCCGAGACGAACACCGCCATGGTGGCGTGCAGCGAGGCATAGGTCAGCCGGCGCAAATCCATGCTCGCGCCGATGAATTTGGCGATGCGCTGGCGCTTGGCCACGAAATAGACGAAAGCGACGGCCGTCGCCGCGTCCAGCGCCAGCAGCGCATAGATCTGGTCGCGCGTCGCCGTCGCCTCGGGAAGAATGGCGGCGTTTTCGATCGAGGCCAGCGCGCCGCGCAGCCCGAGCGCCACGGCGACGAAAGGGATCAGCCCGAGGAGGCGCGGCGTCCATAATATGACATGGCCGAAGCGTCGGCGCACATGGTCGCGGACCGAGCGTATGTCATTGTCGCGCATCTCGACGCGCAGCAGATAGGGGATCATCCAGGCCGAATCGGCGTCCTCGAGCACGCGGCGCGCGCCGTAATGGACCGGGAAGGCCCAGACCAGGAAGACAGAGGCGAAGACGAAGAGCCAATAATGCGCGCCGAAGAGCAGCGCGTCGAAGGAGCGGTCCGCGAACAGATTTTGGGCCTGATCGACGAGGCCGAAGAGGAGAAGCCCGGCGAGGGCGCTGACGACGCTCACGCGGCAGGCCCAGAGAATGCGCAATATCCAGTAGAAATCCGTCTTCCACTGTGGCGCGGGCGCTGTCACCTCCGCGTGAATCTCCGATTTCGTCTCGAGCAATTGCGACATGATGCTCTCCATTGAAAAGGGCGTGCCCGGACCGTCGCGGCCCGGCGGGAAAAGCTGTCTCGAAGTTTACGCTAGGTCACGACAGTGACAAGGCGGCCACGCCCGCGGCCAGATTGCGCGGCGCGAGGCGTCGTCGGGGTGGACAAAGCGGCCGTCCCGTGGTTTGGCTGTGCATCGCCGCTTCGGGCCGAAGGTCCGCGGCGCCGCTCTTCGACCCTCTCGCGACTGTTCCGCCCATGCCCGGCCGCATGACTCGCTTTGTGATTATTTCGTGTTGTCTTTGCGTTATATCCGGCGCTCGAGCGGATTTTCGCCTATGCAACAACACGACGAACAGGGTGAGCGTGTCCTTGGCCTATACGGACGGACGCAATTGGCTGTCGGAAGGGTGGTGGAATTTGCGCGCCTCCGCCTGCGAGACGCTGTTGCGCGGACCGCTCGCGGCGCAGTACTACTACGTATATGCGATGGACGAGCGCGGCGGAGAGTGGAAGGGCAAGGCGTTCATGTGCACGCGCGATCGCGAGTTCCGCATCGATGGGCGAGACGACTGCTTCGCGCGCGGCTTCGACCGCACGGGCTTCTTCGAGATCGACACGGGGCGCGACGCCAAGAACTGGACGGTGCAGCTCACAGATCCGACGCCGTCGTCGACTCAGTGACGAAGACGGCCGCGCGGCTCTGACAAAGAAGGATTGGGCGACAAAATGAGAAGGTTGCGGCGCGTGAAGATCATCGCGACGCTCGGTCCGGCGAGCGTCGAGAAGACCGTCGTGGCCGGCCTGTCCACGGCCGGCGCCGATGTGTTTCGGATCAATATGAGCCACACCGATCATGCCGGGCTCGCCGCCTATGTGCGCATGATCCGCGAGATCGAGGCCGAGACTGGCCGCGCCATCGGCATATTGGTCGATCTGCAGGGGCCGAAGCTCCGCATCGGCGCCTTCGCCGACGGGCCGGTGCATCTGCGCAAGGGCGATCATTTCGTCCTCGACGCCGATCCGACGCCCGGCGACGCCGTCCGCGTGCAGCTCCCGCATCCCGAGATTCTGCAGGCGCTGAAGATCGGCGACGCCATTCTGATCGATGACGGCAAGGTGCGGCTGCATGTGGTCGAGACCTCGGACGACATGGCCCGCGCCGTCGTCGACATCGGCGGCCGCGTGTCCAACCGCAAGGGCGTCAGCCTGCCGGACACGGATATTCCGATCACCTCCATGACGCCCAAGGACCGCGCCGATCTCGACGCGGCGCTGATCGAGGGCGTCGATTGGGTGGCGATCTCCTTCGTGCAGCGCGCCGAGGACGTGCTCGAGGTCAAGCGCGTCGTCGGCCCGCGCGCGCTGGTCATGGCCAAGATCGAGAAGCCGCAGGCCATCGCCCGGCTGGACGAGATCATCGAGCAATCCGATGCGCTGATGGTGGCGCGCGGCGATCTCGGCGTCGAGGTGCCGCTCGAGAAGGTGCCGAGCCTGCAAAAGCGCATCACCCGCGCCGCGCGCCGGCTCGGCAAGCCGGTCGTCGTGGCGACGCAAATGCTGGAATCGATGATTCTGGCCCCGCTTCCCACCCGCGCCGAAGTGTCGGACGTCGCCACCGCCGTCTATGAGGGCGCCGACGCCGTCATGCTCTCCGCGGAGAGCGCCGCCGGCCAGTTCCCGATCGAGGCCGTGGCCACGATGAGCCGCATCGCCGAGGAGGTGGAGACCGACGGCGTCTATCGCTCCATCCTCAACGCCCAGCGCAATGCGCCGCCCAATCCCACCGCCGCCGACGCCATCGCCGTCGCCGCGCGCGACGTCGCCGAGACGCTCGACTCCATGGCTATTTGCGCCTGGACGGCCTCCGGCGCCACGGCGCTGCGCATCGCCCGCGAGCGGCCGCGCCCGCCGATTTTGGCGCTGACGCCCAATCGCGACACGGCGCGCCGGCTGGCGCTGGTCTGGGGCGTCCATGCGCTGGAGACTCAGGACGCGCGCGATGTCGAGGATATGGTCGATCGCGCCAGCGTGAACTCGCTGGGCGAGGGCTTCGCCGCGCCGGGCGACCGCATCATCATCGTCGCCGGCATGCCCTTCGGCTCGCCGGGCGCGACCAATATGGTCCGGCTCGCGCTGGTCGGCGAGAAGAGCGGAGCTTGATGCTCGGCTCGGCCTCCGCGCGGCTCAGGCCGGCGTGGCGGCCGACGACCACTCCATGATAAGCGTCGGCCGGCCCGCGAGGCTCGGCCGGCCTTCTCCGATTCTCACGAATCCTTCACGCTCATAAAAAGCGATCGCGCGTTCATTGTCCTGATTGACGTCGAGCCGCAGCCGCGCGGGCGAGAGGCTGCGCGCCGCCTCGATCAGCGCCTCCGCCGCGCCGGAGCCGAAACGCTCTGGATGCACGCAGAGCTGATCGAGCCAATGCGACGCCGGATCGACGGTCACGAAGCCGACGAGAATCCGCCCGGCGCCTTCGAGCAGCAGCAAAGTGCGCGCGCCGCCATGCTCCAGCTGAACGATATGATTCTTCAGCCAGTCGCGGCGCGCCTCGAAATCGATGTCCGCGTAGGTCCGCCGCCAGGCCGCGACCCAGAGGTCGGTGAGCGCGGCCCAGTCCGAATCGCGGCGCGCGACGATGCGCGGGCCGGTTATCGGGCGGCCGCCTGTCACGCGCGCGCCTTGCGCACTGTGTCGAGCAGGAGGCGATGGATGGTCTCATTGCCGGCGCAGATCGCGCCCTTGGGCAGCATGTCGCCGCCGCCCTCGAGATCGCTGACGAAGCCGCCGGCCTCTCGCACCAGAACAATTCCGGCGGCGATGTCCCAGGGCTTGATGCCGCGCTCCCAATAGGCGTCGTAGCGGCCGGCGGCGACGCCGGCGAGATCGAGCGCGGCGGCCCCCATGCGGCGGATATTGCCGGTCTTGGCCATGACGGCGGTCAGCTCCGTCTGGAACAGCGCGTGGCGGTCTGCCGCGGCGAGCGGGGGGATTCCGCAGGCGATGAGCGAGTCGCCGAGCGACTTGCGCGAGGCGACGCGCATGCGCCGGTTGTTATGATAGGCGCCCTGGCCCTTCTCGGCGACGAACATATCGTCGGTCGCCGGATTATAGACGACGCCGGCGACCAGCTGGCCCTCCCGCTCGAGACCGATGGACACGGCGAAAATCGGGATTCCGTGCAGGAAGTTGGAGGTGCCGTCGAGCGGATCGATATGCCAGGTGTGGGTCTTGTCGCTGCCCTCGACGGCGCCGCCTTCCTCCATGAGAAAGCCATAGCCGGGACGGGCGCGCGACAATTCCTCGAACACGACCTTTTCGGCCCGGCGGTCGGCGGCGGAGACGAAATCGCCAGGGCCCTTTACGGACACCTGCAGATTCTCGACCTCGCCGAAGTCGCGCTTCAGGCTGCGCCCGGCCTTTATGGCGGCGGCAGTCATGACGTTCATCAATGCGGATCGGATCATGGAGTCCTGAAGAATGGCGCGTGTGGGGGGAGGTGGGGCGAGGCCTCAAATGACAGGCCGGCGGCGGGCGCGTCAAGCATTCACTCGCACGCCATCCGCATTCGCCGCGCCCCGGCGTTAACCGGAGATAAACCCTGACAGCGGCGTCCGTCGCGGCCTTCACCGTTTCGAAAGCGCCATTTGGCCAGAGTGAGGCCCTCGGCCCCCGTCTGTTGGAGAGTGTCCCGTGCCGTTCGATCCTGTGGAAATCGTCGAGACGAGAGGCGGCCGGCCCGCCGCGACCCTTCGCCGGAGCGACGCCGCGCCGAAAAACGGTCGCTCGATCGCGCTCCATGGCCGGCCGGCGGCGCCCGATCGCTGGCAATTGCTGCGCGTCGGCCTACTGCTGGCGATCGCCGCGCTCTGCGCCGGCGCTCTGAAGGCGGGCCTCGGCCGCACGGTCGCCGGCGCCGAGCGCACTGCGGGCGTGGAGCTCCAGCGCAACATCCAAGGCTGAGGCTGAGCTGCTCGGCTGGAAGGATATTCCGCGCCGTCGCGGCGGAATTTCGCGTCCTTCTTCGAGCGATGGTTAAAGCAGGCCGATAAAAGGCGACATTTCATTTGCTTAAAGCCGGTCGCTAATGCGTCGCATCGGCATCGGCCGGTCGGGGAGAGGCGGGCGCCGACCCGCACGGAGGCGGCTCGCGAGCCGTGACCTCGGGCGTAATACGTACGGATTCAAAGATTAAGGTTAAGCAAAACCTAATAAGGCGCGCCCCGCAAATTTGCGTTACATAGGTCTCATCGGAACGGCGCGGATCGAGCGCGACGTTCGAGCGTTCGAGAGCGTCGTATGATGGGGCAAGCGTCCGATTCGGTGGAAAGCATTCAGACTCCGGTCTCCTTCGTGGAGAAGCTGGCGGGGTCGGAAGCATTCGGGGCCATGTTTCGCGAGGGCATGGCGCTGGTGGAGGAGGCGGCGGCCTATCTCGACGGCGATGGCCGGGATGACGCCAAATCGCTGCCGCGATCCGAGGCTCTGGCCTATGCGGCCGAGAGCATGCGGCTGACGACGCGGCTGATGCAGATCGCCTCCTGGCTGCTGCTGCAGCGGGCGGTCAATCAGGGCGAGATCACACGCGCGCAGGCCGCCAGCGACAAGCACAAGGTGCGGCTGTCGCAGCAGGAGCTGGCGTCCAATCCAGACGTTTTCGCGCATCTGCCGCAGAAGCTGCGTGACCTTGCCATTCACTCGCTGCGCCTGCAGGCGCGGGTGATGCATCTCGATCAGCTGATCTATGGCTCGGACGCCGGCTATCCGCAGAATAGGGCGGAGAGCCCTGTCGAGGCCCAGCTGCAGAGGCTGCGCAACGCTTTCGCGCCGGGGCTGTGAGACGCTCCGCTTCGTGAGAAGAAACCAAAAAAGCCGCGCTCTCGAGCGCGGCTTTTTTTGGCGCCGGTAAAGACCGAACGCTTACTTCTTGCCGAAGGACAGATTGCCGAAGCGCGAGTTGAAGCGCGACAGGCGGCCGCCACGGTCGAGCAGCTGAGCGGAGCCGCCGGTCCAGGCCGGATGCGTTTTGGGGTCGATGTCGAGGTTGAGCGTGTCGCCCTCGGCGCCCCAGGTCGAGCGCGTGAAATACTCCGATCCGTCGGTCATCACGACCCTGATCGTGTGATAGTCGGGATGGATTTCCTTCTTCATCGTCATTCCTCGAAAAGAGAGCCGCGCCGACGCCGGCGTTTGGCGGCGCTCATAGCGCATGGCGCGCAAAGGAGCAAGGTCGCCCGAGCGGCGCCGCAATTCTAAACCGCGTCGCCCCGCTCCGGTCAGGCGGCGAGCAGGCGCTGCACCTCGTTGACGAGGTCCTTGAGGTGGAAGGGCTTCGAGAGAATTTTCGCCTGCCGCGGGGCCTGATTGTCGGGATTGAGGGCGACCGCCGCAAAGCCCGTGATGAACATCACCTTTATATCGGGATCGAGCTCCGTCGCGCGGCGCGCCAGCTCTATGCCGTCCATCTCCGGCATCACGATATCGGTGAGCAGCAGCTCGAAAGGCTCGACGCGGAGCTGGTCATAGGCGGAGAGGCCGTTGTCGAAGGAGGTGACGGCGAACCCGGCCGTCTGCAGCGCGCGCACCAGAAAGCGGCGCATGTCGGTATCATCCTCCGCCAGCAGGATTTTCGCGGCAATCTTGTCGGTCATATCGCTCCTCGCATGTTCTAGGACATAAGGGCGCAGTTTGGTAAAAATCGGGTGAAAATAAGGACCCGCTCACGCCCGCTCGTGAAATTCTGGCCCTTGTTTCGCATGAACCGAAATTTTCGGGAATATGCGCGCCGAAAGAGTCTATGCTGCCCCTCCGCGATATTCTCTCGAGGGGGCGATAGGAGAGTGAGAGCGATGAGGCGTCGACGATGATGGACGAGGAGCGGGCCGCGAGCCCGACGCCCGCCGATCCCGAGCTCCATGTTCCGTTCGAGCTGGTCGAGCCCGCCGAGCTCTCCTCGCCGCTCGTCTTCTCGTCCCCGCATTCGGGCGACATTTATCCGGCGAGCTTTCTCGCCAGCTCGCGGCTCGACATCGCCAATCTGCGCCGGTCCGAGGATGCGCATGTGCATGAGCTCTTCGCCCTCGCGCCGGCGATCGGCGCGCCGCTGCTCAAGGCGCATTTCCCGCGCGCTTTCCTGGACGTGAATCGCGAGCCCTACGAGCTCGACCCGCGCATGTTCGAGGATGCGTTGCCGGAATTCGCCAACACCCGCTCGCTGCGGGTGGCGGCCGGCCTCGGCACGATTCCCCGCGTCGTCGCCGACGCTCGCGAGATCTATTCCGGCCGGCTGCGCGTCGCCGAGGCGCTGCATCGCATAGAGAGCCTGCACAAGCCCTATCACGCCGCTCTGCGCGGGCTGATGGAGCGCGCGCGCCGCAAGTTCGGCGTCGCCCTGCTGGTCGATTGCCATTCCATGCCCTCCAGCGTCGCCAAGGAGAGCGCGACCGGCCGCGGCGATAAGCGCAAGCCGGATTTCGTGCTCGGCGATCGTTTCGGCGCGAGCTGCTCGGGCGACGTCGTCGAGGCCATCGAGGCGCGGCTGCGCCAATGGGGCTATCATGTGCAGCGCAATCGGCCCTATGCCGGCGGCTATATCACCGAGCATTACGGCAGGCCGGGCGCCGGCTGGCATGCGGTGCAGATCGAAATTTCACGAAATCTCTATATGAACGAGGTCGATCTGCGTCGCAGCGTCGATTTCGATCTGCTGGCCTCCCGGCTCGGCGAGATCGTGCGGCTGCTGACGCAAATCGTCGGCCCGCGCGAGCAGCGCGCCGCGGCCGAGTAAATCCACAGCGTTTCCAGCCGAAGTGGACGCCGGTTCGGCGTTGGAGACGAAACAAAAACCTAGCGTCTCTCCCCGGTTTCATTGAAACAGGGGAGAGACCTAGAGCCCGGAGAGGCAATGACCGCCGTCGATTTCGAGAAATTCGTCGAACGCCTCGCCGACGCCTCCGGCGAGGCGATCCTGCCCTTCTTCCGCACCAGCCTCGCGGCGGAGGACAAGGCCCCGGGCGGCGCCTTCGATCCGGTGACGGAGGCCGATCGCGCCGCCGAGATCGCCATGCGAAGGCTCATAGAGGCGACATTCCCGAGCCATGGAATCATCGGCGAGGAATTCGGCAATCTCCGCGCCGACGCCGAATATGTCTGGGTGCTCGATCCGATCGACGGCACCAAGAGCTTCATCTGCGGCCTGCCGCTATGGGGCACGCTCATCGGGCTCCAGCATCGCGGGCGACCCTGCTATGGGCTGATGCATCAGCCCTTCACGCGTGAGCGCTTCTCCGGCGACGGCGAGGCCGCCTACTGGCGCGGGCCGGCGCGGCATCATCGTGTCGAGCCCAGCTGGAAGGCGCAGCCGCCGGCGCCGACCGAGGAGCGTCGCAAGCTGCAGACGCGCCCCTGCGCGACGCTTGCCGAGGCGACTTTGATGACCACCTCGCCGAGGCTCATCGACGAGCGCCTGCGCGACGATTTTTTCCGAGTCGAGGCGCAGACGCGGCTCTCGCGCTATGGCGGCGACTGCTACGCCTATTGCGCGCTCGCCGCCGGCCATGTGGATTTGGTCATAGAGACCAATCTCAACCCGTACGACATCGTCGCGCTGATCCCGATCGTCGAAGGCGCGGGCGGAATCGTCACCACTTGGGACGGCGGCTCCGCCGCGCAGGGCGGCGCGATCATCGCGGCGGGCGACAAGCGCGTGCATGAGGCGGCGATGCGAATGTTGGTGGTTTAATGGGGAGCCGGTAATGGACCCTAACGACCTTTCTGATGAACAGCTTCTTTTCATCGTGGGGGAAACAGACAAAGAGCTTTTTCTTGCTGGGATGGATATAAAGCAGCGGTATATGGAAGTTCCACAGACTATAATGAAGAGATTTGGCTACATACGATATGTAATAGCTGGATCTATGACCCCAGATATTTTGAAAAGAATTTATGATATTTATTCATCTATTTATAGAAAGCATGATTTAGCTATAGGAGGACATATTGGAGTATTTATGTACAGAGACATATTTGCTCGAATTTCTGTTCCAGAGGGCTTTGGGATGATTGCCATAGAGCCGTTTAAATGCGTGGAGCTGACCCCAATCCAATTGCGAATAATACAGACAGAGCCGGATCAGATAGCATTATTTGTTGATCAATTTATCGATGTATTTGATATACAATGGGGAATAAATGAAATGAGGGTGCCGTTTAACACTATGGAACTCGTCCTCCGCTACATTGATAGAGCTCGTTTACACCTTCATGCTTCTGCCGCTATTGTTACCGGGGGCTACGATTATCGCGGAGCAGTACAAAACGCGCTTCTCGCTGTGGAACTCGCTTTGAAAGCCGCTGTCGCCTCGCAGGGCTTCAACGAAGACGAAATACGGGGAAAGTTTAAGCACTTTCTCTCGGCGCTTGTTGATCAAGTCTCACTTGCTTGGCCATCGTTTGACGCGTCTCGCGTTCACAGAGTGATAGCCTGCCAGCCGCATTACGTTGGCAATCGGTATGACCGTGAGCAGCCGGATCGGCGTACCGTCGGGCACACAATAATGGGAGCGCAGTTCACTGTTGCAGAAGTGGTAAGGCAGATGTCCGATCGTAACCTTCGGGCCGATTTATCCCCGCCGCCCGCGCGTCATTATCCAGCCTAGGTAATCGTTTGTATTTGTTTCGGATTGAAGGTCGCGCCATCTTGAACCTAGAGTGCTACCTTGCGAGGTTTCGTCATGCGGAATATTTTGCGCCTTTGCCTTCTCGCCTTCCTGTCCGTCTTCGCCGCCGCTGCGCTGGCGCAGGCGCCTGCGACCTCCATCGCCAAAGCGGGCAAGAGCGCGCCCGCCAAGCAGCAGCCGGCGACGCCGGCGCAGGACCCTTCCAAAGAATCGCCTTCCAAGGAGCCGCCCGCCAAGGAGGCCGCGCCGAAGCCGGCGGAGCTTCTCGACATAAACTCCGCGAGCAAGGAAGAGCTGGACGCGCTGCCCGGCATAGGCGAGGCGCGCTCCGTGGCGATCATCAAGGGGAGGCCCTATAAGGGCAAGGACGAGCTCTATCAAAAGAACATCCTCCCCAAAGGCGTCTATGAGAAGATCAAGGACAAGATCATCGCCAAGCAGAAGTGAGCGCGCCCCGCGCGTGAGAGCGTGGGCGCATCCTTGATCGCATTCGCCGACCGTCTGCCGATCGACGAGGTTCTGCCGCGCGTGACGGCGGCGCTCGCCGACAAGCGCAATCTCGTCGTCGTGGCGCCGCCCGGCGCCGGCAAGACGACGCGCATTCCGCTCGCTCTGCTGGACGCCGATTGGGCGACGGGCGGCAAGATCATTCTGCTGGAGCCGCGCCGTCTCGCCGCGCGCGCCGCCGCCGCGCGCATGGCCGCGAGCCTGCGCGAATCCGTCGGCGAGACGATCGGCCTGCGCATGCGGCTCGAGTCGAAAATCTCTGCGAAGACGCGCGTGGAGGTCGTCACCGAAGGCGTGTTCGCGCGCATGATCCTCGACGATCCCATGCTCGAGGGCGTCGTCGCCGTGCTCTTCGACGAATTTCACGAGCGCTCGCTCGACGCCGATGTCGGTCTCGCTCTGGCGCTCGACGCGCAAGCGGGGCTGCGCGACGATCTGCGCATCATCGCAATGTCGGCGACTCTCGATGGCGCGCGCGTCGCCGGCCTCATGGGCGGCGCGGAGGTCATCGAGAGCGAAGGCCGCGCCTTTCCTGTGGAGACGCGCTATCTCGGCCGCGACTCCAATGAGCGTCTGGAAGAGGCCGTCGTCCGCGCCGTGACGCGCGCGCTGGCGGAGGAGAAGGGCTCGATCCTGGTTTTCCTGCCGGGGCAGGGTGAGATTCAGCGCGTCGCCAATTTTCTCGGCGAGCGGCGCCTTCCTGCGGATGTCGATATCGCGCCGCTGTTCGGCGCGATGGATCGCAAGGAGCAGGACCTCGCCGTCGCGCCCGCCGCGCCGGGCCGCCGCAAGGTGACGCTCGCCACGTCCATCGCCGAGACCTCGCTGACCATAGAAGGCGTCCGCGTCGTCATCGACAGCGGGCTCTCGCGCGTCGCCGTCTTCGAGCCCGATCTCGGCCTCACGCGGCTCGAGACGGTGCGCGCCGCGCGCGCCAGCGTCGATCAGCGACGGGGCAGGGCGGGGCGCACGGAAGCGGGCGTTTGCTATCGCCTTTGGGACGAGGCCGCGACCGTCTCGCTGCCGGCTTTCGCCGCGCCGGAAATCCTCGCCGCCGATCTCTCCGGCCTCGCGCTCGATCTGCGCTCCTGGGGCCTCGACGATCCGAATAAGCTCGCCTGGCTCGATCCGCCGCCGGCGCCGGCCTGGAAGGAGGCGGTCGCTCTGCTGCGCGCGCTCGGCGCTCTCGATGAGACAGGCGCGCTCACCGCGACCGGCCGCGCGATCCGCTCGCTGCCGCTGGCTCCGCGCCTCGCGCGCATGATCTTGGAAGCCGCCCGCCATGGCGAGGCCGAACGCGCCGCCGATCTCGCTCTGCTGCTCTCCGAGCGCGGGCTCGGGGGAACGTCCAGCGATCTCTCCGATCGCCTCGATCGTTTCCGCTCCGACGGCTCGCGCCGCGCTCGCGACGCGCAGCGGCTTTCGGCGAGCTGGGCGAGCCAAGCGAAAGCCGCCGTCCGGCGAGAGGCGGAAGCCGACCTCTCCGATGGCGCGCTCATTTCCATGGCCTATCCCGATCGCATCGCCAAAGCGCGCGGCGCGGGCGGCGAATTTCTGATGGCCAATGGCCGCGCCGCCGCCACGCCGCCGCATGACGTTCTCGCCAAGGCGTCTTTTCTGGCGATTGCCGAGACTGCCGGCCGCGCCGCGCAGGCGCGCATTCTCGCCGCTTGCGCGCTCTCGGCCGAAGAGGTGGAGCGCATCGCCGCCGATCGCATAGAGACGCGCGACGAAACGATTTTCGACGCGCCGAGCGCGAGCCTGCGGCGACGACGGTTTCGTAGGCTCGGCGCGATCCGTCTCGCCGAGCAGAATCTCTCGGTCGAGGCCAGCGAGGAGAATGCGGCCATTCTCGCGCGCGGCGTCGCCGGCCTCGGCGTCGCGCGTCTGCCTTGGAGCAAGGCGCAGGAGCAATTGCGCGACCGCATCGCCTTTCTGCGCCGCGCCGAGGGCGACGATTGGCCGGACGTCAGCGACGAAGGCCTCGCGCAGAGCGTCGAGGATTGGCTCGCGCCTTTCATCCTCGGCCGCGCCAGCGTCGCCGCCATAACGGCCGATGATCTCGGCGCCGCGCTCTCGGCGCTGCTTCCCTATGAGCTGACGCGGCGGCTCGATCAGGAGGCGCCCGCCTTTTTCGAGACGCCCGCCGGCTCGCGCCATGCGCTCGATTACGCCGCCGCCAATGGGCCGCTCTTATCTGTGCGTGTGCAGGAGCTGTTCGGCCTTTCCACGCATCCGACGCTCGCCAAGGGCCGCGTTCCCTTGACGCTGGAGCTCTTGTCGCCGGCGCATCGGCCCATTCAGACGACGCGCGATTTGCCGGGCTTTTGGGCCGGCTCCTGGGCCGAGGTGAAGCGCGAGATGAAGGGCCGCTATCCGCGCCATCCATGGCCCGACGACCCCGCCGGCGCGGCGCCGACGACGCGGGCGAAGCCGCGAGGGACGTGAATTCGTCCAGCTCAGGCGACGTCCTCGAGCCGGTTGGCGATGAACTGGTTGATGCTCTCGCCGGCCTTGGCCGCTCGTTCCGCTATGCGCCTATGAAGCTCGGGAGCGATGCGCAGCGACAGCGTGCCGGAATAAGGCTTTTCCGGCTCGACGCCGCGCTCCTCGCACCACTCCCGATAATCGGCGATCGTCTCGGCGAAGGCTCGGCGCAGTTCCTCAATGTCCCGGCCGGCGAAATGAAGCGTGGCGCGGGCGTTGACGACGACGCCGTTCATCGACGCGTCGCCCTCTTCGTAGGACACTTCGGCGATATAGCCGTCATGCTTCAGGATCATGGCTTTACTCCCGCGCTCTCGAGGAAGCGGCGAACGGCGGCGACGGCGCCCTTGTCGGTTTCCGGTCTCGGATGCGGGCGGTGGAAAACCGCCTCGGAGCCGGCGAGCGAGAACCGGACGCGAGAGCCGCGCCCCTCGTAACGCTCTGCCCCGAGCGCAATCAGAAGGCTCTCGATCTCCGCCCATCGCAGATCCGGGGGGACGGGACGGGCGTAGATCGCTTCCAAAGTGCGCCGGTGCTTTGCGTTCATGAGCGTCGATACCAGAATATGGTATCGACCGCCAGACGGGCAAGCGGAGGCTCGCGCCGAAGACGCGGGGGCATGGAGCCATGACGGCTTGATTCCGCAAGCCGGGGCGACAGGTACTGCTGCTTGCCAGGCAAAGCGGCCTGCAAGGAATCTCGCCAATGACCGAGGTTCAGACGCTCGCGGAATTCGTCGATCGGGCGCGGCTCGAGGAGATGAGCGAGGCCGCGCTCGGCCAGCTGAAAATCCGCGTTCTCGACACGATCGGCGTCGCCTTGGGCGCGCTCGGCGCGGCGCCGATAGAGGCGATCCGCGAGATGACGCTGGCGCTCGGCGGCGCGCCGATCTCGACGCTCATCGGCGGCGGCAAGACCGCGCCCGATCGCGCCGCCTTCTACAATGGCGCGCTGTCGCGCTATCTCGATTTCATGGACAGCTATCTCGCGCCGGGGGAGACGTGCCATCCGTCCGACAATCTCGGCGCCGTTCTCGCGGCGGCGGAAATGCGTGACGCCAGCGGCGCGGAATTTTTGGCGGCGCTCGCCGTCGCTTATCAGGTGCAGACGCGCTTGAGCGATGCCGCGCCGGTGCGGGCGCGCGGCTTCGACCATACGGTGCAGGGCGCTTATGCCGCCGCCGCCGGCGTCGCCAAGGCGCTGCGTCTTTCGCCCGAACAGATCGCCAACGCCATCGCCATCAGCGGAACCGCGAACAACGCCTTGCGCGTGACGCGCACCGGCGCGCTCTCGCATTGGAAGGGCCTCGCCTATCCCAATACAGCAATGGCGGCGACGCATGCGGCGCTGCTCGCCGCGCATGGGATCACAGGGCCGCGGCAAGTCTTCGAAGGCAATAAGGGCTTTGAGGAGACGATCGCCGGACATTTCGAGATCGACTGGCTGCGTGAGGATTTGGAGAGCGTCACGCGCACGATTCTCAAGAAGCACAATGCCGAGATTCATTCGCAATCGGCGATCGACGCGGCGCTCGACATTCGCGCGCGGCCGGGGTTTTCCGCGGCGGCCGTGCGCGAGGCGCGGCTCGAGACTTTCGCCGTGGCCTTTCAGATCATCGGCGGCGGCGAGGAGGGCGACAAGCGCCTGGTGCGCAATAAGGAGGAGGCCGATCACAGCCTTCCCTATATGCTCGCCGTCGCGCTCATCGACGGCGAGGTGCAGCCGGAACAATATGCGCCGCAGCGCATTCTCGCCGAGGATGCGCAGACGCTGCTACGCAAGGTGACGATCGTCCCTTCGCCGGAGCTGACCGCTCTGTTTCCGAAATTTCTGCCGGCGCGGCTCGCGATCGAGCTCGATGATGGGCGCCTGCTCGCCTGCGCGCGCGACGATTATCACGGCTTCTATACCGATCCCTTCGATTGGGAGGCGGCGCGGCGCAAATTCGATCGCGTCACGCGCGAGAAGACGAGCGAGATCGAACGCGACGCCATCGCCAATGTGATCGAGACGCTCGAGCGGCGGCGCGTCGCGGAGCTGACGGGACTGCTCGGACGCATCGGCGGATCGGCGCAGGGAGAACGACGAATGCGGGCCTGAAGGCTCGCGGCAGGGACCGCGTTGGACCGCGAGCCTTCAGGCTCGCACTCGAGCACGCGAGGTGAACGCCATGGCCGAGACCACATTCTCCTTCATTCCCCGCGCCGCGCGCACGGCCAAGCCGCGCCAGCGCGGGCTCACCGAAATTCGCGGGCCTTATTACAGCGCCTATGGAAAACGCCATCTCGCCGATCTCTTCGAGACCATGGGCGCATGGATCGACGGCGTGAAATATGCCGGCGGCTCCTTCGCGCTGATGCCGCCCGAGGCGGTGCGGAGCTTCAACAAGACCGCGCATGACCATGGCGCCTATATCTCGACCGGCGGCTGGCTCGAGAATGTGATGCGCTTCGGCCCCGACGCCATCGGCCGCTATATCGAGGAAGCGAAATCGCTCGGCTTCGATGTGGTGGAAATATCGGCGGGCTTCGTCAGCCTGCCGACCGACAGCCTGCTGCGGCTGGTGCGCATGGTGAAGAAGGCGGGGCTGAAGGCCAAGCCCGAGGTCGGCATTCAATTCGGCGCCGGCGGCGATACGGCGGCGGCGGAATTGGAGGCGGAGGGAACGCGCGACGTCTCCTGGCTCATCGCGCAGGCCGAGCGCGCGCTCGACGCCGGCGCCGACATCATCATGATCGAGAGCGAAGGGATCACCGAAAATGTGACGCGCTGGCGCACAGATGTCGCGGCGCGCGTGATCGACAAGCTCGGGCTCGAGAAAGTGATGTTCGAGGCCGCCGATCCGCCGGTCTTCGAATGGTACGTCAAGAATTATGGCAATGAGGTCAATCTCTTCGTCGACCACTCGCAAATCGTGCAATTGGAGGCGCTGCGCCAGGGCATATGGGGCACCAAGAGCACATGGGGGCGCATTCAGAACATTGGCGGATGAGGGCGGGATCACGGCGCGACGGAGGCGACGTACGAGCTGCAACGGATTGATCGATTGCAACTTGCGGTTTATCAAAAGATTCAAATCAAGCGTTATTTCGATTATTGAAATTAAATCGAGGTTCAGGTCGAGATCGATATCTCCCATGCTTCTGATTTGAAATTGTTTTTTTCTGTGGTGTTGGTTCGTAAGGTGATCAAGATGGGCACTTCTACAGTAAATTATACAATTCCCGCCAATGCGGCGGATGGAACTCCCAAAATCGACGTCACGCTCAATCTGACATATTCCGATGCCCTGAATACCGACGGCTCGCACACTGTCACGAATGCGAGCGGGACCTATTCCGTGAATGGAACGGTCTACAATGTCACCGGCGTCGTCGATCCGAGCGGATCGACCGAGGGCGCGGACAATCATTTTTGGCCGAGCGGCAATGGCCCGAACGGCGCCTATGTCGACTACAACGGCCTCAATTTCGTGACTAATTATCCCGCCGCCAATGGCAATCAGACCGGCGGAAACGGCAGCTATGTCGGCCCCAATGTCGATCTCTACTATGATCCGCGTCAGCAAGCCTATCTTCAGGACACGGGCGTCCAGAAGAGTCCGCTCGCCGCGACCAATTTCAGCGCGACCGTGACCTGCTTCGTCACCGGCACGCTGATCCGCACGACGCGCGGCGATATCGCCGTCGAGAATTTGCGCATCGGCGATCTCGTCGTTACGTCAGAAGGGCGCGAGCGTCCGATCGTGTGGATCGGCCATCGCAAGATCGACTGCACGGCGCGCGCGACGCCGCGCGACGCTTGGCCGGTGCGCATCGCAGCCGGGGCTTTCGGCGAAAATCGCCCGGCGCGCGATCTCTATGTCTCGCCGGGGCATGGTCTCTGCGTCGATTGCGTCGGCGAGGCGCTGATCCATGCGCAGAGCCTCGTCAATGGCGCGACGATCGCGCGCGTCCCGGTCGAGACGGTCGATTACTGGCATGTCGAGCTCGAGAGCCACGATATTCTGATCGCCGAAAATCTTGCCTCGGAGAGCTACAGCGCGACCGGCGAGCGCGGCTTCTTCCTCGACATCCAAGGCTCGCCGGCGTCGGAGCGGCGTTTCGACTCCGACTTCTGCCGCCCCTTCGCTTCGGCGGCGATGATCGCGGCCGTGCGCGAGCAGCTCATGGCCCGGGCGGAGCGACTGGGCTATCAGCGCGAGCTCGATCCCTGCGTGCGCCTCCTGGTCGATGGAGCGGAGATCTCGCCGATCCGCGCCGAAGGCTCGGCGATATTCTCATTTCCGCATGACGCGCAGGACATTCGGCTGCTTTCGACGAGCTTTGTTCCGGCGGATGACACTGGCCTCTGCGCCGACATGCGCCGTCTCGGCCTCTCTCTGAGCGGCCTGGTGGCGACGGATGGCCGGGAGATCGCGCGAATTTCGCTCGATCATCCGCAGCTCGCCGAATCCTTCCATCCAGAGGAGGCGGGCGAGCATCGCCCCTGGCGCTGGACGCAGGGCGATGGTCTCGCGCTGCCGCGGTCTCTGTTCTCGCAATTGAACGGCGCGCAGATCATGCTGGTCGTCGCCTATAATTGCGACCAGATGCGCGGATGGGCGCCGCCGCCGTCGCGCCGCGGCGTCTGCGCCATAGACGTGGAGCGCCGCGAGGCGGCCTGACGAGAACAGCGCCGGGCGGGCCGCTCACGCCGGCCCGGCGCGGAAGGTCCACAGGCGATTGCCGAGAAAGGACCAGAAGAAGACGATTCCCGTGGTGACGATCTGCGCCGGCAGATAGGGCGCGCCCATGCTCTCCACGAAGAGGCGCATGAAGCCATAGGTGAGGCAGAAGCCGACGAAGGCGACGAGGGCGAAGCGCCATGTCGTCTCCTCATGCGGCCGCACGCTCTCGAAAGTGTGCCGGCGGTTGAGGATGTAGGAGACGACTCCGCCGGAGAGATAGCCGGCGAGCGCGCCGGGCACGGGCGTCCAGGCGGCGAGCTCGACGAGGCCGACGAGCACCGCATAATGGAGCGCTGTCGCAATGACGCCCACCAGGGCGAAGACGGAGAGCTGGCGGGGGAGCGACATGCGCGGACAATCGCATGTTTCCCGCTCCCGCGCGAGAGGGCCGAGCCCGCGGACGAGGCCTGACGCCTACTGACGCAGAACCAGCTTTCCGCTTCCCGCCTCGATATGGGACAGACGCGACAGAAAAGTCATGCCGAGCAGGCTGGCGCCCAGAGCGCTGCGCTCGGCGACATAGGCGTCGACGTCGCGCAGCACGACCTGGCCGAGCCGCGCCTCGCGCAGCTTCACGCGCGCCATGCGGGTGACGCCATTGGCGGTCTGGGCGGGATATTTGAAATCGGCGGGCGCCGGCAGATAGCCGATCGCGGCGGCGTCCTCATAGGACAGCACGACCGTGCTCGCGCCCGTGTCCACCAGCATGCGGATGCGCTGGCCCTCGATCTCGACATTGGCGGAATATTGGCCGAGCCGATCGGCGGCGATGGTCGTCTCGCCGGGCGCGGCGAGCGGGGCCGCCGGCGCGACAGGCGCGAAGCTCCGCATCGGAGCGGCGTAATCGGCCTGCTGGCGGTAGGGCGAGGTCTTGGCCTGCACCTGGGTGAGAATATGAACGAGCGACTGAGATGCGACGAGCGTGATGAACGCCCCGCCAATGGCGGTGCGGAGGATGGAGCTGGACATCGACATGGTCCCTTAATCCCGGCGACACACCGCCGGCCACGGAAGGCAGAGTAGCGAGGGGACCCTGATCAATACTTAAGGCGCGTCCTTAAACTCGGGCGTGTCAGCGCTTTTTGGAGAGGCTGCGCTGCTCCTGGGCGACATTCGGCTCGGGCGCGGGCTCGCGGACGATCGGCGCCGAGCCGAAGCCGGCGCTCACCACATGGACCAGCGCGGTTCGCACATCCCAGCCGTGGTCCGTCAATGTGATGTCGTAGCAGGCGCGCGGCTCGCCTATGTCGGACTTCTTGGCCGCCTTCGCCAGCTCGGCGGCCACTTTCGCCTTGATCTGCGGATTGTCGATGAGCGTCGCGAGGCCGCGATCCTGCAGATGATGATCGGTGCTGAAATCGTCGATCATCGAGGTCGTCGGCCTGTCGAACTCGCAGAGATTGGCCAGTAGGCCGACCTGCAGCAGCCGCAGCGCCATGCGCGGCTCCAGCGCGTTCAAATCGCGGGCGACGCGGCGGCGGTCCTTGGCGTCCAGCCGCTCGAACAGCACGGGCGGCACGCGCTGCTCGATCGCCGCCTCGCCGAAATCCAGCTTGACGCCCGCGATCTCCGCTCCGCGCAGCCCGCCGAAGCGATCCGCGAGAGCCGCGAGGCCGTCGCCGATCGCATTTGCGTTGACGATGGCGAAGCCGATCGCCAGAACGAGGCCGAAAGTTCCGATCAAGCTCTTCAGCGCCGCGAGCGCCTCCTGCACGCCTTTGATATCCATTTCGCCCCCGCAACCGCCCGCAATATTGCGCGATGATAGCGGAGGCCGGCGGGCTCCGCCATTCGGGGCGGCGGCGCGGAGGCGTGCATTCGCTTGCGCCCCGCCGCCGGTTCGGCTAAGGGGCTGTGCTTCATGCACTCCAGCCCGCCGGAAGAGCCGTGGCGCAGTCCAAGAAGCCTGTCGCGATCATCATGGGGTCCCAATCCGATTGGGCCACCATGCGGCATGGCGCCGAGACGCTCGATGCGCTCGGCGTCGGCTATGAGGCGCGCATCATATCCGCCCACCGCACGCCGGACCGGCTCAGCGCCTTCGCCAAAGGCGCCGAGGCGGAGGGATTCGAGGTCATCGTCGCCGGGGCCGGCGGCGCGGCGCATCTGCCCGGCATGACGGCGGCGCATACGACGCTTCCCGTGCTCGGCGTGCCGATCGAGAGCGCCGCGCTCTCCGGCATGGATTCGCTGCTCTCCATCGTGCAGATGCCGGGGGGCGTGCCGGTGGGCACTCTGGCCATCGGCAAGGCTGGCGCGATCAACGCCGCTCTGCTCGCTGCGTCGATTCTCGCCCGCGGCGACGCCGATCTCGACGCGCGCGTGAAGGAATGGCGGCGCCGACAGACGGAGCAGGTCGCCGAGACGCCGAGCGACGATGCGGGAGCCAAATGACCAGTCTACGCCCCGGCTCCACCATTGGAATATTGGGCGGCGGCCAGCTCGCCCGCATGCTGGCCAAGGCCGGCGCGCGGCTCGGCCTGCGCGCCCATGTCTATTCGCCCGTGGCGGATGATCCCGCCTTCGAGGTCTGCGCCGCGCGCACCATCGCCGCTTTCGAGGACGAGACGGCGCTCGCCGGCTTCGCCGCGGCCGTCGATGTGGTGACTTACGAATTCGAGAATGTGCCGTCGCAGACGGCGGCTTTTCTCGAGGCGCATTCGCTGGTGCGGCCCAATCCGCGCGTGCTGGCGTTGACGCAGGACCGGCTCACCGAGAAGAATTTCGTCCGCGGCCTCGGCATCGAGACCGCGCCTTTCGAGAATGTCGAGAGCGCCGACATGCTGGCGGCCGCCGCATCGCGCCTCGGCTCGCCCGCCATTTTGAAGACGCGGCGCTTCGGCTATGACGGCAAGGGCCAGATCATGCTGCGCGAGGGCGCCGATCTTTCCGCCGCTTTCGAGCAGCTCGGCCGCGCGCCTTGCGTCCTCGAGGGCTTCGTGCCCTTCGCGCGCGAGGTCTCCGTGGTGGCGGCGCGCGGCGCGGACGGCGCCTTCCGCGCCTATGACGTCTGCGAGAATGTCCATGAGCATCATATTCTCGCCCTGACCGTCGCGCCGGCGCGGATTTCGCCGCAGACGGGGGCGGCCGCTGTCGAAATGGCCCGCAAGATCGCCGAGGCGTCCGATTATGTCGGCGTGATCGCGGTGGAAATGTTCGTCGTCGAGGAGGCGGGCGGCGAGCGGCTCGTCGTCAATGAGATCGCGCCGCGCGTGCATAATTCCGGCCATTGGACGCTGGACGGCGCCGTGACCTCGCAATTCGAGCAGCATATGCGCGCCGTCGCCGGCTGGCCGCTCGGCGCGACGCGCCGCCATGGCGCGCGCGTCGAGATGCGCAATCTGATCGGCGATGAGGTCGACAAATGGCCGGATCTGCTGGCGGAGGAGGGGGCCTCGCTCCACCTCTACGGCAAGAAGGAGACGCGCCCCGGCCGCAAGATGGGGCATGTGACGCGGGTGTTCGCGGATCGAAATTGATTGTCGGTTTGTCTCGATAATTTTCTGCGAAGGATGACAAGACGTGCCCACGATTTTGCGTATTGGGTCTTTCCGATTCTTCTTCTACAGTTCCGAGAGCGGTGAGCGGCCCCATATCCATGTGGAGAGCAATGGCGGCTCCGCCAAGTTCTGGCTCGATCCGGTGGAGTTGGCGCGGTCTCATGGATTTCGTTCACAAGAGCTTCAACGACTGCGGCTGACAGATCGAGTATAGAAAGACATTCGAGGAGGCGTGGAATGCCTGGCACGGCCGCCAGACTAGATCCAGCTGCCGTCGACCTCGAGATCGACGACGCTACGCTTCGCGTTTTTCTCGCGGACGGGCGGGAAATCGCCGCGCCTCTCGAATGGTTTCCTCTCTTGCGCGACGCAGAACCCGAGCAGCGGCGCAATTGGCGGCTCATCGGTCGAGGCGAAGGCATTCATTGGCCAGATATTGACGAGGATGTCTCCGTCTATAATCTCCTGGGCTTACCGAGCTGACGCTCTGCCTCACCGCGCTTCCGCCACTCTGCGCCGGCCCGCCGCCGCGTCGAGATTGCGCTCCACCAGCGGCGCGATTCCTGCAACGATGCGGGCGACGCCCGCCGCATTGGGATGGATGTGGTCGTCCTGCATCAGCGCCGGATGGCCGAACACGCCGGCGAGAAAGAAGGGATAGAGCGAGGCGCCCCAACGCGCCGCGAGCTTCGGATAGATCTGATCGAAGGTCACATTATAGACGAAGCCGAGCTCTGGCTTGGACAGCATCCCGCCGATGACGATGCGGGTTCCGCGCTTTTTGTAGCCATCGAGAATCCAATCGAGATTGCGCGCCACGACCGGCGGATCGGTCTGCGTCAGCATGTCATTGCCGCCGAGCTCGACGATGACGACGTCGGCGTCATAGTCCTGCGGCGTCGAGGCGAGGCGCGTGGCGGCGTCGGCGGTGGTGTCGCCGGCCATCGAGCCATTGACGACATCGACATTGCGATAGCCGTCGGCGCGCAGGCGGCGCGCCAGCGCCGGGCCGAAGCCATAGCCTTCCGGCACGCCGAGGCCGGAGCTGAGGCTGTCGCCGAGAATGAGCAGCTTGAGCGGAGGAGAAGGCTGCGCCGCCGCCTCTGTCGCGGCGTGCGTGAAGGAGAGCAAGGACAGCGCCGAGGCCAGCGTGATGATGCTGCGGCCACGGCGGCGCTTCGTCGCGTCGAAAGGATAAGCTCGCAAGACGCACCTCGACAATACCAGATGAAATGTCGAGGCGCAGGATAGGCCGCGGCGCGTATGACCGAGGTGAAGAATTCCCGTCGGATTCGACGCGTCGCCAAATCCGCGGGCTTCAACTGTCGCCGCTCTACATGAGCTTGACGCGAAACGCCCCGCCGAAGGTCGCTGGCCAGCGTGTGAGCGAGACTCTCGCAGGATTGGAGGCGGAGCCCGTGTCCCAGGCGGTGTAGGGTCTCTCATCGCCGATATTCTTGGCCCAGAAGCTGAGGCTGTATTTGTCGTCGTCGGTGCGGATGCCGACGCCGACATTCACGATCGCATAGCTCCCCTGCCAATATTGCAGAATGGACCATGGATTGGTCAGCTGCGTCTTGTCCTGCCAGTTGACGTTGAAATAGCCGAAGGCGGTGATCGGCTTGGAGGTCCAGTCGTCGAGGCCGGCGAACTTTCCGAAGCCGCCGAGATCGGCGAACACGGCCCCGAGCGGCTGCTCGTAATTCGCGCCGATGTTGAAGGTCCACATCGGCACGCCCTGCCAGCGCGTGTTGGAGAGCGAGAGATATTGGGGCGCCTTCGGCGTTCCCGACGTCCATTGCCAATCGGTCGGCGGCGCGGCGTCGGGATAGGAAACCCATCGCGCATCGGAGAAGGCCGCGTTGACGCTGATCCACAGCCTGTCGATCGGGCTCCAGCGGCCATCCAGCTCTATTCCCCGCAGACGCGCATGGTCGGCGTTGCCGAGCGACGACACCGAGATCGGCGCGCCGAGCGCGTCGACGCGCGAGGAGTCGACGGTCGTGGTCTGAAAATTGTAGAAGTCGTTCCAATAGAAATTGGCGTTGAGCTGGAGCTTGTTGTCGAGCCAATTCGTCTTGACTCCGAGCTCATAATCCCAGGAGACCTCGGGCTTGGTGAAGAGCGGCGTCCAGGCGCTGAAGATTTTCTGCCCAGTCGCATTGGTCGAATAGGTCGGATTGCCGCTCGTGTTGACGGCGGCCGCCTTCTCGGCGCGACCGACAATTCCATAGAAGAGAATGTTCTCGTCCCATCGATATTGCGGATTGAAGATCGCCGTCACATGGTTGGAGCGCGTGGTCGCGCCGCCGCGGTCCGAAAGTCCGAAACCGCTCGCCGCGATGATCGCCTGATCCTGATCGACGATCGAGACGGTCGGATAATATCGGTTGAGATGGCTCACCGAGCCCTGGCGAATTTCGTAGCTGTTGCGAACGCCGAGGGTGAGCGCCAGCTGCTCGTCATAATGCCAGGTCGCCTGCCCATAGGCGGCGAACTGAATGTCGCGCGCTTTGGTGTACCACCAATCCTGCACGCCGGGCAGCGCTCCAGGCATGTTCAGCCATTTCGCGGCGTCGGAGCCGAACTCGACATGGTGCATCTGGTTGGCGGAGTCGTCGTTGAGGAAATAGAGGCCGGTCGTCCACGCCAGCTCTTGATCCTTCGGCGAGGTCAGACGGAACTCTTGCGACGCCTGACCGACATAAGTGTCCATGCCGTCGCGCCAGAGCTCCAGCAATTGCGTCTCTTCGAAATAGCGCTGCTCGTTTCGGTTGAACCCATAGGCCGAGATCGACGTGAAGATATTTTCGCCGATCCCTATGTTGAGCTCGTTGGTGGCGGTGATGGTTCTCACCGGGTCGACGCCCATGCGCGAGATGGACGGCTTATAGGGGTCCAATGACAGGATCGGCTTGCCGAGCTTCTTCCATACGTTCTGGACCCAGGTCGAGCTCGGGCGCGTGCCATTGGCGTAGACGAGGGTGGTGTCGGCGTAGGGCGCGCTGTTGTAGCCATTATATTCGTGAGACGTGCTGTAATTGAAAATGAGCCGGTCGGAGATATCGTCGCCGACATAGAGAAGCTGCCCGCGGACGCCCCAGCGGTCGGTGTTCTTATATCCGGCGCCGCTCACCTGATCGCGAATCCAGCCGTCGCCCTTGTCCATGAAGAAGCTCACGCGATAGGCGAGCGTGTCGTCGACGATCGGGCCCGTGACCGAGACTTTCTCGATGACGCGGTTGTAATTCGCGAAATTGGTCTCGACCGTCGCTCCTTGGGTGAAGGACGGCAGTCGCGTGTTGATGATCAGATTGCCGACCGCGGCGTTCTTTCCGCCCGCCGTGCCTTGCGGCCCATAGGCGATCTCGAATGATTTGAGATCGAAGAGGTCCATCCACTGGAAGCCCCAATATCTCCAGAAGACATTGTCGACGACATAGCCAGTCGGCGACTCTGTGCCGACGCCGGTGCCGGCGCCGATGCCGACCCATCGCATGGTTTGGCGCGAGGACTGCTGCGTGCCGCCGTTATTGGCGCGATAATTCGGGATCTTCTGCTGCAATTCGTCGGCGCGGTTGATGTTCTCCCGCTCGATGGTCTTCTCTTCGACGACGATGACGGAGCGCGCCTTTTTCTGCGCCTCCAGGACAGGACGCGATGTTTCGCCCCCATTATCCTCCTCGCCGGGGACCACGACATCGCCGACCTGGACATTGACAGAGCCCGGAGCCGGCGCGTCCTGGGCGAAAGACTCGCCTATTCGAGTAGACAGTGTGATTGCCGCCATGGCCAAATAGGCGACGCACGAAGCGCTGGATAGAAGATAAAACCTTGTCTTTGATGCGCCTCGAGGCTCTGAGCGGAACATGGATGAACCTTCTTTGTGTATTAATACTATCGAAAATATAGAGTATTATCCTGATGCGCTTGTCAAGCCGAGCTCGAGGCGAGGCGGCCGGCGAACAGTCGTGAGCACATGGAAAAGCGCATCCGAGCGCGCGCGCCCGCGCTTCGGCGCCGGGCGTTATCGCCCGCGCGTGACGCGTTCGTTCGCTTCGATGCTGGGCTGAGGATGGCGGAGCGAGAGACGGCGTCGGCTCCGCCTCCTTTTGCGGAGCGGAGCCGATCTGGTCGTCATAGGGACATCGCTCGGCGAGCCCCGGCGTTTCTGTCGCAGGGCCGCGAGCCGCGCCCTGGAGCGCTCTCGCGGCGCTAGGGCGCTACTCGGCGAACTCCATGATCACCGCATCGACGGCGAGGCTGTCGCCCGGCTTGGCGGCGATCTTCTTGATCGTCACGTCGCGCTCGGCGCGCAGCACATTCTCCATCTTCATGGCTTCCACCATGCAGAGCGGCTCGCCGGCCTTCACCTCCTGGCCCTCGACGACGTCGACCGTCTTGACGAGGCCGGGCATAGGGCAGAGCAGATGCTTGGAGACGCCGACATTCTTCTTCTTCGGCATCAGCGCGTTGAGCTCGGCCTCGCGCTTGGTGAAGACGCGCGCGTCCACCGCCACGCCCTGGTGCGAGAGCTGGAAGCCGTTGAGGATCGGCCGAATCTGCACATAGATGGCGGCGCCGTCTATGGTCCCCTCGAAGACGGGATCGCCCGGCCGCCAATGCGAGGAGATGCGGCGCGTGCGGCCGTCCTCCTCCTCGAAATGGACGATCAGCGCCTCGCCCTGCGTGTCCAGCGAGACATGGAACGACTGCTCGCCCAGCGCGCAGACGCGCTCGCGCTCGAACTCGAACGGCCGGCCGTGGCCGAGCTGTCCGCTGATCAATCGCTTGCGTTCGTTGCCGATGTGATCGACCAGCGCCGCCACCGTCGCCAACACATGGGCGACCTCGCCATCCGGCTGCGGCGCGGCGAAGCCGCCCGCATATTCCTCCGCGATGAAGCCGGTGGAGAGCTGGCCGGAGCGCCAGCGCTCATGCTGCATCAGCGAGGCGAGGAAGGGGATATTGTGGCGAATGCCGTCGATCACGAAACGATCCAGCGCGCTGCCCTGGGCGTCGATCGCCGCGAGGCGGTCGGGGCCATGGGTGACGAGCTTGGCGATCATCGGATCATAATGGATGGAAATCTCGCGGCCTTCCGCGACGCCCGTGTCGTTGCGCACGGTGATCGCGCCCTCGCGCTTCTCCTCCGGCGGGCGATATTTCACCAGACGGCCGATGGAGGGCAGGAAGTTGCGGGTCGGGTCCTCGGCGTAGATGCGGCTCTCCACCGCCCAGCCGTTGATCGTCACCTTCTCCTGGCGCAGCGACAGAGGCTCGCCGGCGGCGACGCGAATCATCTGCTCGACGAGATCGATGCCGGTGATGAGCTCCGTGACCGGATGCTCCACCTGCAGGCGAGTGTTCATCTCGAGGAAGTAGAAGCTCTTGTCCTGGCCGGCGACGAATTCCACCGTACCGGCGGAGTCGTAATCCACCGCCTTGGCGAGCGCGACGGCCTGCGCGCCCATCGCCGCGCGGGTCTCCTCGTCGAGGAGCGGCGAGGGGGCTTCCTCGATCACCTTCTGATTGCGGCGCTGAATGGAGCACTCGCGTTCGTTGAGGTGAATGACATTGCCATGCTTGTCGCCCAGCACCTGAATCTCGATATGGCGCGGGTTGACGATGAATTTCTCGATGAAGACGCGATCGTCGCCGAAGGAGGAGGCGGCCTCGGAACGGGCGCGATTGAAGCCCTCGACCACTTCCTCTGCCTTGAAGGCGACGCGCATGCCCTTGCCGCCGCCGCCGGCGGAGGCCTTCAGCATGACCGGATAGCCGATCTCATTGGCGATGCGGACCGCCTCTTCGCCGTCCTGAATGACGCCGAGATAGCCGGGAACGACATTCACCTTGGCGGCGGAGGCGAATTTCTTCGACTCGATCTTATCGCCCATCGCCTCGATCGCGCGGGGATTGGGGCCGATGAAGACGATTCCGGCCTCCGCCAGCGCAGTGGCGAAAGCGGCGCGCTCGGAGAGAAAGCCATAGCCCGGATGGACGGCCTCGGCGCCGGTCTCCTTGCAGGCCGCGACGATCTTGTCGATGAGCAGATAGGATTGCGCGGCAGGGGGCGGGCCGAGATGAATGGCCTCGTCGGCCATTTCGACATGAAGCGCGTCAGCGTCGGCGTCTGAATAGACTGCGACCGTCTTTATGCCCATGCGGCGGGCGGTCTTGATGATGCGGCAAGCGATCTCGCCACGATTGGCGATCAGAATTTTACGAAACATGCGCGCCCCGATACATGCGGAACGGCGCGCCTGCCTATCTCGACCAGCGAGAAAAGCGGGCGCGCCGGGATTTGATCTCGCTCAGGCCTTGGCCTCTGCCGGATCGTCGGGATGGTTGATCTCCACCCGGTCGACGATGCCGAACTCCTTGGCCTCCTCGGCGGACATGAAGTGATCGCGATCGAGCGTCTGCTCGATCGTGTCATAGTCCCTGCCGGTGTGCTTGACGTAGATTTCGTTGAGGCGCCGCTTGATCTTCATAATATCCTCCGCATGGCGGAGGATATCCGAGGCCTGGCCCTGGAAGCCGCCCGACGGCTGATGGACCATGATGCGGGCGTTGGGCAGAGCGATGCGGTTGCCGGCCTCGCCGGCGCAGAGCAGCAGCGAGCCCATGGAGGCCGCCTGGCCGATGCAGAGCGTCGCCACCTTGGGCTTGATGTATTGCATCGTGTCGTAGATGGCGAGACCGGAGGTCACGACGCCGCCCGGCGAGTTGATGTAGAGAAAAATCTCGCGCTTGGGATTTTCCGCCTCGAGGAAGAGGAGCTGAGCGATGATGACCGAGGCCATATGGTCCTCGACCTGACCGGTCAGAAAGATGATTCGCTCGCGCAGCAGGCGCGAATAGATATCGAAGCCGCGCTCTCCGCGGCTCGTGTTCTCGATCACCTGGGGGATCAGATATTGGTTGTAGACGTCGATCGGATCACGCATCTGTTTTGCGCCTTTTTTAGATTTGACTGGCCTGCGACCGAGGCTCCGCGCAGCGGGGCTCTGCGCTCCCGGCTTCGCGGCGGCCTCTTCGACCCGCCGTCTTTCCCCCACATGGAGTGAAAGCCACGAGCCAGCTTTTGGCTCGTTGGTAGCATATTGCGGCAAGCCGTCCAGACAGAAACCGCAAAAGGGGCGAGCGGAAACCCCGGGGCCGCCCTTAATCGGCCCCGGGTCGGCGCGCCGGATCAGGCCGCGGGCTGGGCCAGATCGTCGTCTTCCTCGGCGGCGAGCAGCTCTTCCTTGGTCACGGTCTTGTCGGTGACGCTGATCTTGGCGACCAGATGGTCGACGACCCGCTCCTCATAGAGGGGGGCGCGAATCTGGGCGAGCGCCTGGGGATTATTGCGGTAATAGTCCCAAACCTGCTTTTCGCGGCCCGGGAAGGCGCGCACGCGCTCGACCAGCGCGTCGGTCACGTCCTTGTCCTCGACGGTGACGCCGGCGCCCTGGCCGATCTCCGCCAGCACCAGGCCGAGACGCACGCGGCGCTCGGCGATCTTGCGATATTCCTCGCGCGCCGCCTCTTCCGTCGTGTTCTCGTCCTCGAAGCTCTTGCCGGAGCGCTTGCGCTCGGCCTCGAGCTGGTTCCAGATCGTGTCGAACTCCTGGGCGACGAGGCCCTCGGGCAGCTCGAAGCTGTATTTCTTGTCCAGAGCGTCGAGAAGCGAGCGCTTCAGCTTGGCGCGCGAGGCCTTGGCGTAATCCGCCTCGAGATTGCCGCGCACGGCGAAGGTCAGCTCGGCGAGCGATTCGAAGCCGTATTTGGTGGCGAAAGCGTCGTCGATCGGCAGCTCCTTCGGGCCGGCGACCGCCTTGACGGTCACGTCGAACTCGGCGTCGCGGCCGGCGAGCGTCGGCACGCCGTAATCCTCGGGGAACTTCACCTTGACGACGCGCTGCTCGTCCTTGGCGGCGCCCTCGAGCTGCTCCTCGAAGCCGGGGATGAAAGAGCCCGAGCCGAGCACGAGATTGACATCGCCGCCCGTTCCGCCCTCGAAGGGCTCGCCGTCGAGCTTGCCGGCGAAGTCTATGGTGACGCGGTCGCCCTTGGCGGCGGCGCCTTCCTTATCCTCATATTCGCGGATGCGGTCGGCGAGATCGGAGATCGCCTTCTGGACCTCTTCCTCCGAGACCTCGGCGATGGGACGCTCGATGGCGATGTCGTCGAAGCCGCCGAGCTCGATCGCCGGCAGCACCTCGAAGGCGACGGAATAGGAGAAGTCGCCCTCAGCCTCCAGCGCCTTCTCGACCTCGGCCTGATCGGTCGGGAAGTCGAGGCGCGGCTCCATGGCGACGCGCAGGCTATTGTCCTCGACAATCTTGCGATTGGCCTCGTTGACGGCCTCCTGCAGGACCTCGCTCATTATGCCTTTGCCGTAGATCTTCTTGAGATAGGAGATGGGCGCCTTGCCGGGGCGGAAGCCCTTGATCTGCGCCTTGCCGCGCAGCTCGACGAGCTGCGACTCGAGCTTGGCGGCGAGGTCGCCGGCCGGAAGCACCACTTTGAACTCGTGTTTCAAGCCCTGCGACAGGGTCTGCGTCACCTGCATGTCGTTTTCGCCTTCTCGAATCTCGACCAGTCCGGCGTGCGCCGGGAAAATATCTCTGCCGCCGGCGCGCGTCGGATGGTGCGGGCGGAGGGAGTCGAACCCCCACGACTTGCGTCACCGGAACCTAAATCCGGCGCGTCTACCAGTTCCGCCACGCCCGCGCCCCGACGCGCAAACGCCCGACGAGCCGCCGGCTCGCGGGCGAAACGCCAAAGGACCGAAGCCACGAGCCAACCGGCGTCGAAACGTCGCGGCGACAATCGAAACGCCGGCTTCGAAACGCCAGCGTCGACGCGCGAACGCCGCCGCGCGCCGGCTCGGGCGGGGGGCTCTATAGCACGACGCGCCGCCGGCGCTAAAGAAAATGTCACCTGTGGGGATGTAGGTTCGCGCCCTGTTGAAAGCCGCGCTCCGCTCGGGCCATATGCGGCGGCGAGGAGAAACCGGAGCCATCATGCCGTTCAACTGCTCACGCCGCGCTTTTGTGCGCGGAGTCGCTGCGACCCTCGTCTCTCTCGACGCCCGCGCCGAGCCGCCGGCCGCCGGCCCCAAAACGCTGACGGCGCGCAAAGGGACGGCGAATCTGCTGCCAGAGGCGGCCCATGCGACCGAGATTTGGGGATTCGAGGGGAAGGCTCCGGGGCCGCTGCTGCGCTACGCCCTGGGCGACGAGCTGGCGGTCGGCCTCGCCAATGGCCTCGAGAAGCCGCTCTCCATCCATTGGCACGGAATGCGCGGCGACAACGCCATGGACGGCGTCGCGCCGCTGACCCAGGCGGAGGTCGCGCCCGGCGGGCGATTCGACTATCGCCGCAAATTGGTCGACGCCGGTCTCTTCTGCTATCGGCCCTCTGTTTTCGGGGCGACGCCGGAACTCTGCGGCCGCGGGCTGAAGGGCCTCGTCGTCGTCGACGAGCCCAAGCCGCTGGAGGCCGACGCCGATCTTCTGCTCGTGCTCGACGATTGGCGGCTGGACAAGAATGGCGCGATCGAAGTCGATTTCGCCTCGCCGGCCGCGGCCGCCGGGGCAGGGCGCATCGGAACGCTGGTGGCGGTGGACGGCGCCCCGGCTCCGGCGCGCCGCGATTTCGCGCCGGGCGCGCGCATTCGCCTGCGCCTCGCCAATCTCGCCAATGCGCGAATCATGTTCGTCGGCTTCGACAATATTCAGCCCTTCGTCGTCGCGGTGGACAGCCAGCCCTGCGACGCCTTCGAGCCCGTGCGCCGCACCATTCCCGCCGCGCCCGGCGCCCGATTCGAATTGCTGTTCGATCTGCCGCGGGCCGAGAACGCCGCCGCAAAGCTGATTCTGCGCGGCATGGACGGCGAGCCCGACCGCGAGCTGGCGATCTTCACCACCCGCGGCGCCAAGGCGGCGTCGCGCCCGCCGATCGCATCGGCGGCGCAAAACCCCCTTTTGCCCATAGAGATAAAGCTGCAGGCGGCCAAGAAGGTCGATCTCACATTGGAGCCGCCCGCCGCTCCCGGCGCGCCTTGGCGCATCAATGGCGCGCCGAGCAAGTCCTATGGCGGGCCGCCTCTGTTCCAGGTGAAGCGCGGCGCGCCGGTGACGCTCGGCTTCGTCAATCGTTCCGATGTCGTCGCCGTGATGCATGTCCACGGACATTGCGTGCGGCTTCTGCACGACCTCGACGATGGCTGGGAGCCCTATTGGCGCAATGGCGTCGTGGTGCCGCCGGGCAAGACCAAGCATGTCGCCTTCGTCGCCGACAGCCCCGGCAAATGGGCCGTGCATGACGATATCCTCGAGCACGAGGCCGCGGGGCTCGCGGCGTGGTTCGAGGTGAAGTGACGGCGGCGGCGCGCGATTCTGGCTCGCAGTTGCGCGCTGCGGCGGCTGCGTGCAATATTCGCGAGATTTGTCGTCGTACGACATGACCCGATCAGCGCGCGCCGTTGCATGAGACTCTCGGCGGTCCGGGTAACTCTACGATAACCGAGGTCGAATAATAGTATGTAATCGCATCGATTTCGGGCTAGTTTTGCGACATGGGCTCCAGCCGGGGCGCGCTGACATCGACTTGCGAGATCGACTTGTGGCATCGACTCCCGGAGTGGCCATGGCGACGGTAGCCTTGGAGCATAAGCTTCAAAAACCGAATGAATTTCCTGATTGGGAATTCCAGAATCTCGAAGTCGCCTACGACGTCGAGAGCCGTTCGGTATGGATGAACTATAAGGTCGGCGCTCCGCATCATTATAGTCTCGCCATGCTGCTGGAGGCGGTCGAGATGCGCGAATCGCTGAAGGCGCTCGCGCGGTCGCCCTATGCCGAGCGCTGGCCGATCCGTTATTTCGTCATGAACTCGAACAAGCAGGGCGTGTTCAGCCTGGGCGGCGATCTGGCGACGTTTTCGTCCTCGGTCCGCAATCGGGACAGGGACAGCCTGCTGACTTACGCTCATGTCTGCATCGATGTGATGTTTGGCCTCACTTCAGCGTTCGGCCTGCCGCTCATCACTGTCTCGACTGTCCGAGGCCAATGCTTCGGCGGAGGCTTCGAGGGGGCTATGGCGACCGATTTCCTGATCGCCGAGGAGAGCGCCAAGCTCGGCGTTCCAGAGGTCGCCTTCAACACTTTTCCTGGCATGGGCGCCGTCACCTTTCTCAAGCGCCGCTTGGGCGTGGCGCTCGCGGAGCAGATCATCGCAACGGGCGCCGCCCATTCGGGATCGAAGATGCACGATCTCGGCGTCGTCGACGTGCTGGCTCCCGATGGCCGTCTGCGCGAAACTGCGCTCGAATGGATGTGCGAGGGCGGCGAGGAGCGTTGGGAGCGGCGGCGCGCGCTCGCCGATTTGCGTCGCAATTGCTTTCCGATCACGCGCGAGGAGCTGCTGCGCGTCGTCGAGCTGTGGGTGGATTGCTCGTTTTCGATCGGCGAGCCCGACTTGCGTCATATGGAGAGGCTGGTCGCCGCTCAAGGGCGGCTTTCTGGCCAACGGCCGAGATCGGCGTGACAATGCTGCGCCGGCCGGCGGCAGCGAACTGGAAAGACCGTTCCATGTCGTCGAACGTCAATGCGAGCGACATCGAGGATAGCGAGATCCGCGAGGAGATTTATCGCGATCTCGTCGAGACGCTGTTCGGCACGCCCGGATCCTTCGCCGCTGGACTCGTCGGCGGGATGATCGCGCCGCTGAGCGCTTGGATGATGACGCGGCACGACGTCTATCTCCTCCTGACGGCGGTGATGGCCTGCTTCGCCGCCTATCGTCTCTACGTGCTCTATGCCCACACCATGACGCCGCTCGAGGAGCGCCGGCGCGACGCGCGAAAATGGGAAATCCGCTATGCGGTCGGCGGCGTCGGCTTCATGACCGCGGTTGGTTTCAGCGTCGCGATCCTCTTCTCGGAGCATCACGACGAGATCGGCGGCTATTACGGCATCGTCATCATGATGAGCGGCGTCGGCATGCTCGCCGGACGCAATGCGGGAAGCCCCAGAATCGTCTATGCGCAAATGCTGGGTCTCTGCACGCCGCTGACTGTCGCTGCGCTGCTGCATGACGATCTGCGCTATTGGGGCCTCGCCTCCATATTCGTTCTCGTCATGGTCTCGTTGCGCTCGACGACGAAATTCCTGCATGGAAATCTCGAATCGGCGCTGCGCAACGGCCGTGACGCCAACATACAGCGCCGGCGCTTCAAATCGGCGCTGAACAGCATGAGCCATGGGCTCTGCATGGGCAAATGCGACAAGAGGCTGACTGTCGTCAATCGCCGCCTGCTCGAGTTTTTCGAGATAGACGAGGAGGGCGCGCCGACGACTCTCGCGGCGCTGGCGCGGCGGATCGCCGAAAAAGCTGCTATGCCGGAGTCCGACTGGCGCAGTTTCGCCGAGCAATGGGAGTCCCATTCCGCGCTGCCGCGCACCAGCATGTTCTCCCGCGAGATCGGCGATCGCATCTTCGATTTTCGCTGCGAGCCGGCCGACAATGGGGCCTTCGTCACCGTCGTCGAGGATGTGACCGAGCAGAGACGCGCGGCGCGCGAGATCGAGCGGATCGCGCATTTCGACACTTTGACCAGCCTCGCCAATCGGTTCCAGTTCCAGCAGCGGCTGGAGCGCGATCTGCGGCACATTCGCAAGCGCGGGCTCAGTCTCGCGCTTTTGTGCATCGACCTCGATCAGTTCAAGGAGGTCAATGACACGCTCGGACATACGATCGGCGACCGGCTTCTCTGCGCGGTCGCCGAGCGCCTGCGCGAATGCGTGCGCTCGGTCGATATGGTGGCGCGCTTCGGCGGCGACGAGTTCTGCATATTGATGCATCCGACGATCGAGACTCCGCCGGCCGACGCGCTGGCGCGCCGCGTCATCGAGGCGATCGGCCGTCCCTATGTGGTCGAGGGGCACACGATCGTCATCGGCGCCAGCGTCGGCCTCTGCATCGCGCCGCGGGACGCGGTCTCTGTCGAGGGGCTGCTGAAATGCGGCGATCTCGCAATGTATCATTCCAAGGCCGCCGGCCGCCGGCAGGCCATATGGTTCGAGACGTCGATGGAGGATGCGCTGGTCAGCAAGCGGCGCATCGAGCGCGAGCTGCGTGAGGCGCTCAGGACCGAGACGCTCGAGGTTCATTACCAGCCCATCTACGACGCGCGCGACCAATCCATCTCGACTTGCGAGGCGCTGACGCGCTGGCGCCATCCGCAATTGGGCTATGTGCCGCCTTCCTCCTTCATCCCGATCGCCGAAGAGACGGGGATGATCGTCGAGCTGGGCGAATGGGTGCTGCGCCGCGCCTGCCGCGACGCGCATCTGTGGCCTTCGGCGGCGCGGGTCGCCGTGAACTTCTCCTCGCGGCAGTTTCAGCAGCCGGACATGATCGATCGGGTGCGCAGCGCGCTCGACGCCGCGGGGCTGGAGCCGAGCCGGCTCGAGATCGAGATCACCGAATCGACGCTCATGCAGGACACGGAGGACGCCGCCGCCAAGATCGCCGGCCTGCGCGCGATCGGCGTGCGCCTGTCGCTCGATGATTTCGGAACCGGCTTCAGCAGCCTCGGCTATCTAAATCGTTTTCCCGTCGACAAGGTGAAGCTCGATCGCAGCTTCGTCTCGGAGCTCAGCGTCTCCAGCAAAACGCAGGCGATCGTCGGCGCGGTGTCGCTGCTGACCGCCGAGCTCGGCATAGATCTCGTCGCGGAGGGCGTCGAGACGCATGAGCAGCGCGCCTTGCTGCTCGCGAAGAATGTGCACCTGATGCAGGGCTTTCTCTACAGCATGGCGAAGCCGCAGGCGGAGCTGGCGCAGATGTTTTCCGGCGTCGCGCGCGGCGGCAAGCTGAAGGTCGTCGCCTGAGAGAAGCGCCCGACGCCCACCTTCCGCGGGCGTCGGGTGAAATTTCGTCTCGCGATATAATGCCGTTTCAGACCCGCCGGCTCGCGGCGGGGGCCGTCTCCACCCGGCGCACCGGCGGGGCGCTGATGCGCTGCGCGCGGAACATGCTGTAGGAGGCGTTGTAGCGGCGCCCGCATTGCCGCACATAGCTCTCCGCGCCCAGCAGGCCTTCGCCATTCTCGACGATATGCTTGACGAGGCAGAGCTCCTGCATCTGCTCGGCGGTGAGGATCTCGCCATTCTCCATCAGCCGCTCGGCTTTCACGAAGCCGAGCTTTTGCGCAAGCGCGCCATAGACGCCGATGGCCGAGGCGAGATCGGCCTCGAAGCAGAAGCGCGCATGGCGGTCGGCCACCATCATGGAGCAGGAGAGGGCGAAGTCGAGATCCGCTCCGTTCAGATAGGTCCTCGCCCATGCGATCGATATGACCGGCGCGTCGAGAATGAGCCGCGCGGTCGCGGACGCCAGCTCGTCGAAGCCTTCCGCGGCGACGGCCGTGGAATCGTCGCAGTGCGCGAAGTCGAAAACCAGATATTTGAGACCGGGCAGATGGCCTTCCGAAATTTTGCGCAGCAACAAGGTCAGGCCGTCGATGCTGTCGCGATCGAAACCGCAGGCGAGCTTGCTCACCAGGATCGTATCCAGATCATCCATGCGATGGATCTCCAGCGACGAACGCTGACGGATGAAATCCAGCGGATCCGAAAAGTCGGAAGGGGAAACATAAGTCTCAGCGGCGACAGCGGAGGTGATGTCGTTCTTCGAAACTACCGCATTCATGTTTCGTCTCCTATCTCGAATGGTTTCACAATTCTTACCGAGTTACTTAAATTTTTAAAGAAATTTCGGCCGCGTCTTCGCTCATGGTTAATTCCCGCAACAAAATTTACGTACGTAATCTCCCGATTCAGGCCGGCTGGACGGGTTGCGACTTTTTGCCGCTGGCGGATTTTGAAGGTCTGGAGCTGACCGCCCGAAAGTGTGGAAGCCAGCGGCGGAGCACGAGCTGTGGGCGATCGGGGCCTCATTCGCCAGCGGGCGAGGGCCGCGGCATTTCCGCGCCGGCTCGTTTGCGGGCGAAAACTTCGTCCCTATGTCGATAGGAGTGTGTGCTAAAAGCCGGGAGCGGAGATCGGCCCGGGAGGCCGAGTCGCATCGCGGTCATCGACGCCACGGTCGGCGAGAGTGCTGCAGCCGCTCATGAGAAGCGGCGACAAACATGGATAGGGAGAGAAAAGATGAATCTTCGACTTCTGGTCGCTCTTGCCATGGCGACGGCCGGACTGGTCGGCGAGGCCCATGCGCATGGCGGCGTGAGCTCCGACACCGGCCAGTGCATCATGAAGATCGGCCCCGACACGATGAACTTCACCGGCTATCAGCCGCTGAAGTCGCGCGAGATTTTCTGCGACGACATTCCCGATGTCGGCCCGACGATCATCGTGCTGGACGCGGTGCAGGACGAGCTGCGCGACATGGCGCTGGAGATCCGCATTCTCCGCAATGTCGGCCAGAGCGACGACAATGAGAATCTCGAGCAGAATACCGAGGTTTATCTGCCGCCGAAGAAATACCGCACCGGCACGCTCAACTTCGAATATAATTTCACCAAGAAGGGCAACTTCATCGGTCTCGTGAAGGCGAAGGCCGACGATGGACGCGAATATGTCTCGCGGTTCCCCTTCGCGGTCGGCACGACAGAGGACAAGAACACCATTATCGCCGTGTTCTTCGCCGCGCTCGGCCTCGTCGGCTTCGGCCTCTGGTATAAGAACAGCTTCATCGACAAGAAAAAGAAGTCGGCCTGATCTTTTTGGTCATGAATGCTCCGGCCGGGCGTGCGTCCGGCCGGAACGCGTCAGGCGAGCTCGACGAGACGGCCGTCGCTGAGCGTGACGCGGCGATCCATCTGAGCGGCGAGATCGAGATTATGCGTCGCCACCAGCGCGGCGAGGCCGGTGTTGCGCGCCAGCGTCATCAATGTCGCGAAGACATGCTCCGCGGTGCGCGGATCGAGATTGCCCGTCGGCTCGTCGGCGAGCAGAACATGCGGCGCATTGGCGACCGCGCGAGCGATGGCGACGCGCTGCTGCTCGCCGCCCGACAGCTGCGACGGCAAATGCCGCGCCCGGGCTCCGAGCCGCAGATAATCGAGCAATTCCGCAGCGCGCCGCTCCGCCTCGCGGCGATCCAGCCCGTTGATCGCCTGCGGCAGCGCGACATTCTCGAGCGCGGTGAACTCCGGCAGCAGATGGTGGAACTGATAGACGAAGCCGATCGTCGAGCGGCGCAGGCTGGTGCGCTCATTGTCGCTCATGTCGGAGGTCGCCAGCCCGGCGATGAGCACCTCGCCGTCGTCGGCGCGCTCCAGCAGGCCGGCGATATGCAGCAGAGTGGATTTGCCGGCGCCCGAAGGCGCGATCAGCGCCACTGTCTCGCCGGCCGCGAGCGTGAGATCGGCGCCGATGAGAATGTCCAGACGCCCGTCGCCTTCGCGATAATGGCGGGCGACGCCGGAAAGCTCGAGAACTGTCATGGGCCTCACTCGTGGCGCAGGGCGTCGATCGGATCGAGGCTCGCCGCTTTCCAGGCTGGATAGATGGAGGCGAGAATGGCGAGCGCGAGCGTCATGACGACGACGAGCGCCACCTCTCGCGGCTCGACGATAGAGGGCAGGCGCGACAGAAAATAAAGCTCCGCCGGAAACAGATTGGCGTGCATGAGCTTGTTGAGCAGCAGCCGGATCGCGTCGAGGTTCTTGGCGAGCGTCAGGCCCAGCAGAAAGCCGGCGATGTCGCCGACGACGCCGATCGACGCGCCGATGATGAGGAAGATGCGCAGCACCGCGCCGCGCGTCGCGCCCATGGTGCGCAGAATGGCGATGTCCGAGGATTTGTCCTTCACCAGCATGGTGAGGCCGGAGATGATGTTGAGCGCCGCCACCAGCACGATCAGCGTCAATATGATGAACATCACATTGCTCTCGACCTGCAGCGTGTCGAAGAAGGTCTTGTTGCGCTGCCGCCAGTCGGTGAGCATCATCGGCCGATCGATATTGGCGTCTATGTCGGCGCGGAACTTGTCCACGGCGTCCGGCGCGTCGAGAAAGACCTCGATCACCGTCGCCTCATTCTCGTGATTGAAGAACAATTGCGACTCGGCGAAGGGCATGTAGACGAAGACGCGGTCGTATTCCGACATGCCGATCTGGAAGATCGCCGTCACCGGATAGGCTTTTATGCGTGGCGCCACGCCGAAGGGCGTCGATGCGCCCTTGGCGATGAGAATGCTGATATTGTCGCCGACGCGCACGCCGAGCGACTCGGCGAGGCGCTGGCCGATGGCGACGCCGCCGGCGCTGTCGAAGCCCTGGAAGGTCCCGTCCTTCACATTGCCGGCGAGGCCCGGCAGACGCAGAATGTCCTGCTCGCGTATGCCGCGCACCAGCGCGCCCGACTGCCCATAGGGGGAGGAGACGCCGGCCGCGCCCTCCACCATGGGGGCGACGAGCTTGACGCCCGGCAGGCGCTGCAGCCGCGCCGTGACCTCGGCCCAATCGTTGAGCGGCCGCTCGGCCGCCTGGACGAAAGCGTGGCCGTCAATGCCGACGATCTTGTCCATCAGCTCGCGGTGAAAGCCGTTCATCACCGACATCACGACGATGAGCGTCGCCACGCCCAGCATGATGCCGAGAAAGGAGAAGCCGGCGATCACCGAGACGAAGCCATTGGCGCGCCGCGTCCGCACATAGCGGAAGGCGACCATCCATTCGAAGGGCGCGAAGGCGCGCAAGCGCGGCGGCGGCTCGGCCTCGACCACGGTAGACAAAGTAGATTCGCTCATTTCGGCATTGTGCCCATCCGCTCGAGCCTTTCAAGCGCGCCACAGAAATGGGCGTTTCTCATGTGAGAGAGGCGAATCGAAGGCGAGGGCGTGGGCCGTCGCCGGCGTGGCGGAAAACCGACAGCGAGGCGAGAGCCGAGCCCGCCGAGGCCAGAAAAATTAACGTCTGGCCCTTAATTTGCTGCACTGCATTCACCACCTCGACATCGGCGGTGGGCAATCGAGGAGACGAGAAATGGGTTCGATCGCCCAGCTGAAGAGCGCGCCGCGCAAGGCGCATGGCGCTGTCCACGACAATGTCGAGCTCGATCGTTTCGAGCTCGATCTCGAAGACGGAACGGCCGTCGCCTATTACCGCATGGCGCCCGGCGCCATCGTCTTCACCCATACAGAGACGCCGCCGGCGCTGCGCGGCAAAGGCGCCGCCACGGAGCTGATCCGCGGCGCGCTGCAATGGGCGCGGGCGCGTGGGCTGAAGGTCGTTCCCGAATGCTCCTTCGTGGCCGATTATATCGCGCGCCACCAGGAATTCGCCGATCTGGTCCTGCGCAAATCGGCCTGAATCCCTACCCCTCGTCCGAGAGCGAGAGCCATTGATCTTCCGCCTCGGCGAGCGCCGAGGCGAGATCGGCGCGCTGCTGGGCGAGGCGATTGGCCTCCTGCGGATTGCGCGAAAACGCGCTCGGATCGGCGAGCGCGGCGTCGACGCGCGCCAATAGCTCGGCCAGCTTTTTCATGCGCTCTTCCGCCGCCGCCAGCTTGCGGCGTGACTGGCCGGCGTCGCGCTTGCCTTTGACCGGGCGAGGGGCCTCGCGCGGCTCCTCCTCCTTGCGCTGCTCACGGGCGTCGCCATTGGCGCGCGCCAGAACGTAACGCGCATATTCGTCGACATCGCCGTCGAAGGCCTTCACCGTGCCGCCTTCGACCAGCCATAGGCGATCGGCGCAGGCTTCCAGAAGATAGCGGTCATGGGAGACCAGCACGATCGCGCCCTCATGGGCGTTGATCGCCTCGACCAGCGCGGCGCGGCTGTCGATGTCGAGATGGTTGGTCGGCTCGTCGAGGATGAGCAGATGCGGCCCATAAAAGGAGGCGACTCCGAGCAGCAGCCGCGCCTTCTCGCCGCCGGAGAGGCGCTCCACCTTGGTGTCCGCCCGCGCGCCGGAAAAGCCGGTCTGCGCCGCCCGCGCGCGAATGCGCGCCTCGGGCGCGCCGGGCATCAGCGCGGCGAAGACGGAGTAGGGCGAGTCCTTCTCGTTCAGATCGTCGACCTGATGCTGCGCGAAAAATCCCGCCTCCAGCTTGGCGGCGCGCACCATATTGCCGCTCTTGGGCTCGAGCCGCCCCGCCAGCAGCTTGGCGAAGGTCGATTTGCCGTTTCCGTTGGAGCCCAGCAATCCGATGCGATCATCGTTCGAGAGGCTGAGCGAGAGGCGCGACAGCACGGTGCGCTCGCCATAGCCGACGCTCACATTCTCGAAAGCGACGATCGGCGGCGACAGCGGCTTTTCCGGCGAGGGCAGATAGATCGGCAGCACCTCGTCGTCGACGACCGCCGTGGCCGGTCCCAGCTTCGCCAGCATTTTGAGGCGCGACTGCGCCTGACGCGCCTTGGTCGCCTTGGCGCGGAAGCGATCGACGAAGGCCTGCAGCTCGCGGCGACGCTCCTCCTGCTTTTTGCCGGCTTTGGCGGCGAGCGCGCGCGCCTCCAGCCGCTGCGACTCGAAGGAGCTGTAATTGCCCTTGTAGATCGTCAGCTTGCCGCGCTCGAGATGCAGAATATGCGTCGCGACCGCATCGAGCAGATCGCGGTCATGGCTGATGACGACGACATTGGCCGGATAATGCGCGAGATAATCGACGAGCCAGAGCGTGCCTTCGAGATCGAGATAATTGGTCGGCTCGTCGAGCAGCAGCAGCTCCGGCTGCGAGAACAGCACCGCGGCGAGGGCGACGCGCATGCGCCAGCCGCCCGAAAATTCCGAGAGCGGGCGCCGCTGCGCCTCCGCGTCGAAGCCGAGGCCGGAGAGAATCGCCGCCGCCCGCGCCGGCGCCGCATGGGCGTCTATATCGACGAGGCGCGTCTGGATCTCGGCGATCTCATGCGGGTCGGTCTCGGTCTCGGCGCGCTCCAGCAGGGTCGCGCGCTCCGTGTCGGCGGCCAGCACGAAATCGACGAGCGCCGTCGGCCCGCCGGGAGCCTCCTGCTCGACGCGGCCGATCTTCAGCCTGGCGGGGAGGGAGATGGTTCCGCTCTCGCCGGCGATCTCGCCGCAGATGATTCGGAAGAGCGTCGTCTTGCCCGCGCCATTGCGGCCGACGAAGCCCGCGCGCGTCCGCGGCGGCACGAAGACCGAGGCCTTGTCGAAGAGCAGCCTCTCGCCGAGCCTGTAAGTGAGATCGTCTATGGAGAGCATGGCCTCGCCTCTAGGGCCTTTGCCGGCGATGTGCAACGTCGGCGCCGCCGAAGCCTCGCGCTCGGCCTGTGAGAAGGCCGTCTTGACGCTTGTCAGCCCGAGCGCAGCCCTCTATATCTGCGCCCGCTTCGCGCCGCCTTCCGGTCGGCGCAGCCCGCGCCCATCGTCTAGAGGCCTAGGACGTCGCCCTTTCACGGCGAAAACACGGGTTCGATTCCCGTTGGGCGCGCCAATAATTTCAACGCCTTAAGGTCGGTGGCGGCGAACTCGTCGAATATCCGTCGAGTATATGCCCGCGAACGGCTGCGCACGTCCGCGCGCTCCGCCCTCACTTCCTGTCCAGCCTTCGGCCTGACGTCCATCGGCCGCGCGCCACACGCTGCGCATCGGAATCGACCGGCGAGGTCCGAGACATAGATCGAGCCCGGCAGCTCCGAGACGTCGATAATATGCCGCTGGCTGCAGGCGCACTCTCCTCGAGCCTGAAGCGTCAGCGCGCGACTCCACGTAATCGGCGCAATTCGATCCGAAGCTTGGCCTGGGCTGAGAAGCGAAGCCGGAATAGCCCTAAGGCGACGGCTCGCAGAGAGTGGAAGGTTGTTGCAATGATTGCTCTCGCGAATGGACAGCTGCCGCGGAAGGTCTTGATTCTCATAGTCACGCTCGTCACTGCGCTGTCTCTCTCGGGCTGTTACACTCCCGGACAACGCGCCACAGGCGGCGCGATCATCGGCGGACTCGGTGGCGCGGGCATCGGCGCTCTGGCGTCTGGAGGCCTTGCCGGCCCTACGCTCGCTGGCGCGGCAGTCGGGGCGGCAGGAGGCGCGATCATCGGCGCTGTCACCGCGCCCCGGCGTTACGGTTGGCGTCGCCACGCTCACCGGCATCGCCACTATCGCTATTACTGATGCGTCTATCGTCGAGCCGTCCGAGCCGACATAGAGCCAAATGCAAAAACGCCCCGCGCTTACATCCGGCGTCGGGGCGTCTCGCTGTTGCGTCTGGTTCCGGGAAACCTTCGGCTTGCTCACAGAATAGGCGGTCGAGTTCTGTGATGCAAGCGTGGGCGCCGAGTCTCGCGCGTCGCCGCTCTCGGCGATGCGCTCCTCAGTAATGCCAGAGCTGATCGCCGATTTTGCTCAGTCCCGGGAGACTGAGCAAGCGTCCGAAGGTCAGACAAAACTCGGCAATAGGCCTCACCCAGGCGCGCGGGGCGCGTCTCTTCGCGCCGATATGGCGCTTGCGGGCGCGCGTCACGCGTCTCGACAACTCGGCGAACGCGTCCGCGCCGAGGCTGGCGCGAATTCGATCCGCCTGCGCCGCCAATCGCGTCTCGATATAGCGCGAGAGGCTCTCGTTTTCCCGAAAGTCGGGGTGAACGATGTGGGATTTCTGCAGGCAGATCAGCGCGCTGACATAGCGGTCCACGCCGAGGCGATCGGTCAGCGCGCCGACATCGTCGATCAGCCGATCGACGACTGCGCGCCAGGCGAAATATTCCGCCTTGAACGCCTTTGTCGGATCGGCGTTGTGAACGCCGCAGAGCTCGGCGTGGCCGGCGAATCCATTGCCGCCGTGAATGCGATAGATGGTCAGCGGGGCGTCGATGAGCGCGACGCCGCTGAGCAGTCGCACGCCTTTGTTGAGATAAGTGTCGCCATGGAGCCGGAGCGGCATAGAGCCGCCTCCGCCGAGCAGCAAGGTCAGCGCGTCACGCCGGAAGCAATTGCCCGAGGTCGGCGCATAGACCCAATCGCCCCACTCATGCGCGTCGATGAAATGCACGCGGGCGCTCACATCGTCCAGCGGCGCATGCGCGAAGGGCCAGAGATCGCCGCAAAGATGGAAGGGGCGCAGGCGCTCCTTGCGGACGCCGCGCCCAGAGGCGATGAAGTCGCCGAACGCGCTCCAGGAGGTTCGGACGACGCCCTCATTGGTGGATTGCAGCATGTCCGAGGAGGTGAAGCCGACCGCTGTCCGCAGCGAGAAATGCACGAAGATATGCGTCTCCACGAAATTGGGGAGGAGCATGTCGTCGGCGTCGAGAAACACCACATAAGCGCCGGAGCTGGCGGCGAAGCCGGTATGGAAGGCGGCCGTCTGGCCGAGGTTTTCGGCATGCGCGACGATCGCGACTTGCGGATGGCGAGCGCGAATGGCGCGAAGGACGAGATCGCTCTCGTCTGTCGAGGCGTCGTCGACGATGATGCATTCGATGCGCGGATAGGTTTGCGTGAGCGCCGAATTGAGCGCCTCGAGCAGGAAGCGGCCGTAATTGTAATTGGTGATGACGACGCTCACGAGCGGCAGCTCATAGGCGAGCCGGCCGCCGAAAGCGCGGCCAGGATTCGGCTTGACGAAATCTACGTCCTTATCGTCGGCCTCTCGAAATTGGGTGAAATTTTCTAGCATAATCGGCTCTACTGTCCAAAAACGCTTCACCGCCCGCGCTCGCGCGGAATGAATTCCATCGCGGCAAGCGCTGTCACGACAAGCCGTTACGTAACGCTATATACGTAGATGTCCCTATTGAAAAGGGCGCGCGTTGCAATTCATGCGCGCATTGGTCGCGGGGCCTCAGCCGACGCCGAAAATGCGCTCGGCCAGCCAATAGGCGCCGAAGCAGGCGATGACGGCGGAGACGGCGCGCACGAGGCGCGGATCGCGCAGCCCATGGGTGAAAAATCGGTCGATCGCCAAAAGCAGCGGCAGCGCGACCAGCACCACGCCGATCTGCCCCGCCTCGACGCCGAGATTGAAGCTCGCCAGCGCCGGCACCAGGGCGCGCTGCGGCACGCCGATCTCGATGAGCCCGCTCGCAAAGCCGAATCCATGGATGAAGCCGAAGACGAAAGTGTCGCGCCAGCGGCCTTCCACCTTGCAGGTGAAGAAATTCTCGACCGCGACATAAATGATCGACAGCGCGATCGCGATCTCCACCCAGCGGCTCGGCAGATCGACGAGGCCGAGCGCCGCCAGCGACAGCGTCACCGAATGCGAGACGGTGAAGGCGGTCACCAGCTTCACGACCGGCAAGACGCGCGTCGCCCACAGCATCACCGCGATGAGGAAGCACAAATGATCGTAGCCGGTCATTATGTGCTCGATCCCGGCGGCGAAGAATTTCGGCGCCAGCTGCCAGGGCGTCAGCAGCGGCTTGGAGAGATCGATCGGCGCGTCGCCGGGGAAGACCATCGCCTCGCCGGGCGCCGGCTCCGCGCCGAGACGCTGCGCCTCGGTGAGGCGCTCGTCGGCGTCGCGCTCGCCTATGCCGACGAGATGCTTCGCGCGGCGTCCCTGCGCCTCCAGCAGCCGATAGGGATCGTAGAAGATCTGTCCCGCGACGGCGCTGCACTCGAGGCGCAGCACGACCTTGGAATCGCGCGGATTGGCGGGGTCCGAGCCCACCGAGACGATCTCGCTCGGGCAGGTTTCGCCAGCCTCGTTCCGCAGGGCGACGCGGCTCTGGATGAATTTGCCGATCATCGCCTCGATCACGCCGGGCTCGGTCAGATCGACATCGGCGGCGCTCGGCTTGCTCTCGGCGAACATGCGCTCGATATCGGCGCCGAGAAAGCCGACGTCGAGGCGATAGCGGCCGCCTCCTTCCGGCACGATGCGGCTGCTGGAAATGTCCGCCGTATGCGCTCGCGCGGCAGCCCCGCCGCCGAGAAGGACGAGAATGGCGAGGAGCAGGGCGAAGGGCGAAGGCGTTATTCTCATCATCTCTCCTTCGCCATCGTCTCTCTTGACGCTTCGTGACACGGCGACGTATGCAAGAAGCTGAAATAGTGCATATCAGCCCGGCCGAGACAAGGCCGAAGCGGATAGGGCCGAGGCGGGCCGGCGCGCTCGCTGCGTCGCACAATCGGTGGCGGCGCGAGCGCCTTGCTCACGCCCGAGAGGGCGCTTAGCATCACGGGACGCACGACAAAACGGAAACCATGAACCTTCCCGCCGCCGCTCCTCATCGCGCTTCTCGTCGAACCGCCGTCGCGCCGCGCTGCGCCGCGCTTCTCCTGCTCGGCCTCGCTGTCTGTCTCGCCTCGCCGCGCGCATGGGCTCACGCCATCGTCGTGCGCACTTCGCCGGCGCAGGATGGCGTCGCGCCCGGAAACATCGGCAAGGTCGATGTCTGGTATGACGCCGGCATAAGGGACGCTTTCGCGGCGCTGGCGGTGATCGCCGCCTCCGGCGAGCGGGTCGACAAGCGCGACGCCGCGATCGATCGCGCCGATCCGGCCCATGTCTCGGTCGGCGTCAATCCGCTCGGCCCGGGCAAATATACGGTCCGCTACCGCGCGCTATCTGCCGACGGCCATCTCGTCAGCGGCGCCTGGGAGTTCGAGGTGCGGCCGCAATAGCGCCGATCGAGCGCAGCTTAAGGGAAAGGAAGCCGCCGCGATGAGTCCCAACGGCCGGATGAATCTGTTGTTGTTCCTCGCCGTCGTGGCGATCGCCGCCGGCAATGCGGCCGCTTTCACCTATTCGCTCTGGGGGCCGTCCTTCAGCCTCTATTGGAATGATTTTCTGGACGCGCATCTCTATCGGCCGGCGGTCAAGGCGGGCGATCGCACGATGGCCAACTGCCTCAAGGTCAGCGATTTCTATTCGGCGCGGCTGACCACCTATTTCCTCGGGGATTCGGACAGCAGCGCCGGCGGCCCCACCACCGACCTCAGCAAATATGACGAATATTGCGATCGTGTGCCGGGCACCGGCAAGGTGATCTTCTCCGTCACGCTGATGGAGAAGGATGTGCGGAGCCAATCCGTCGCGCTCGCCTTCTACAAGAGCGACGCCAAAGGCGGCCTCGAGCTATTGACCTCTGTCCCTTCGAAGCCGCATCCGGCCGGCTTCGTGACCTTGGAATCCTCGGTCGATCACAAGGGCAAATATCTCCTCGAGCTCGCTTTCGGCGAAGGCAAGGGCGAGGAGGACAAGATCGCCATGCCGATCTCTGTCGGTCAGTGATCTATTTACGCCGAGCGCGGCGTTTCTGCCGCCACCGCAGGAACCCGGTCACATAGAGGGCGAGCGGCGCGAGCCCGGTCAGCGCGACCAGCGCGCGGCCGGGAAGGCCGAAAGCCTCGCCGCAATGCAGCGGGAACAGCCATTCGAGCAGCCTCTCGCCCGCGGTGAAATCGTCGCGGTCCTGAATCTGCAGCACGCTTCCGCTGTAACGATCGACGCCGACATTGCGGAATGTCTTGGCGCGGTTGGGCTCGCTTTCCGACTGCTTGCCGACGACATAGACGCCATCGTCGCCGCTCGGCAGCAGAATCCAATGCAGCCGACCTTCCGGGAAAATCCTGTCCGCGCTGGCGACGGCTGCATCGAGACCGATGGGCGCGCGGCCGTCGATCGGCGTCGATCGTCCAAAGTCCGGCTCGGGCCGCACGGGCGAGATCAGCGTCGCCAGCGAATGCGTGGCCGGCTTGAAGATCATCGCGATTCCGGTGGCGAGCGTCGCCAGCAGCAGAATGGCGAAATAGGCGCTGACGCTGCGATGCGCGTCATAGACGATGCGCTCGCGGCTCGCGCCCCATTTGATCGTCAGCCCCATCCGCCAATCGCCATTGCGCGGCAGCCAGAGAGAGAGTCCGAGCATGATCGAGACGAAGAGCGCAATTCCGAGACAGCCGATGAGATAGGCGTTGTTCACGCCGAGCAGCAGCGTCCAATGAAAGGCCATGACGATCTGCACGAACGGCTGCGCGAAAACATCGTCGCCATGCGCGAGCAAGCGGTCGCCGGTCACTTCGGCGCGGTAGGGATCGACGAAAATCTGTCGGAACGAGCTGTCGAGATCGTCGGTCTCGATCATATAGGCGATGACCGCCGCAGCTTTCGCATGACGCGGCAGAGTGATGCGCTCGGGGCGGCTCTCCGCCGGCATGGCCGCGGTCGCCGCCGCGAGAATTTCGTCGAGCGGACGCATGACGGCCGGCGTCGGCGGCTCGACGCGCATGAGCGGAGCGTTCAGCCATTCGTCGATATCCTCGCGAAAGGCGAGCAGGCCGCCGCTGAGCCCGATGAGGACGAAAACCGCGCCGGCGAAAAGGCCGATGTAGCGATGGACCGCCAGAAATATTTTGCGGCCCCGCTCGTTACGACCCATGATGCGCGCCTCCGATCCGCCGAAAGATCGAGATGTCGCTCGTGCTCGGCGTCGCCGCGCAGAGGGGAGCCTCTTCCGCCTTGCGTGTCAACGGCGGTGGAGCGGCGGAGATTTCAAAAAGAAAATCGCCCGCCGGCGGCGGGAGGTTTTGGCCGTCCGGCGCTAAACGTGTAATATAGGATGATTGAAGCCTCGGGCGGCGCAAATGCTGTCCGAGTCGGGAACCTGCTGCGCTGTTCCGCCGCATCTCGGCATATTGTATCTCTCTAGGACAGGCATAGGCTCGCCAAAATTGAAAAAAGAACGGCGGAGGACCGTATGGGGAGCGCCCAGGATAGCAAGGAAACCGTAAGGCTCGTGGCGGTCCTCGCGATCGTCGCCATTGTCTCGCTCGCCGTGGCGGTCGGCCTCCGAATGTGGAAGTAGCGCCGCTTTCGCCCGCATCAGGCGATGATGTCGGGCGTGAGCTGATCCTCTAGAAACGCCAGGCGATCGCGCAGCAGCAATTTTCGTTTCTTCAGCCGCTGAATTTGCAGCTGGTCCACGGCGCCGACCGCGAGAAGGGCGTCGATCGCATCCTCGAGGTCCTTGTGCTCGAGCCTCAGCCGCTCGACTTCTTGCCGGATCGCATCGCGTTCGGCTTCGTTCAGCTCATCCACCATTCGCCAACCTGCCCGAGCGCCGCTCGGCGGCGAGTCGTGACGCGAGGATTATCGCCTCGCATCATGTTCATCTTCAAGTCCTAATGAGAAGGCGGCGACGCCTTCCCGCGAATCTTCCGTCTCAATCGACCGCGATCGACTTGTCCAGCTCCACGCAGGCGGCCGGATCGACGCGCTCCAGCTCGAAGACGCGGTTCTGGCGCGTCAGCTCCAGATAGACGGATTTCTTCTTCTGGTCCGGGCCGCGCCAGCCGCTCACGCCCTCGTCCAGGTAGAGCGTGACCGAAGCGCCATCCTCGGCGAGATCGATGGGAAATTCGCCGCCTTCCTCGGCCGATCCGCCGAGGCCGCCGCGCGCCATGCATCGGGCGGCGGCGTCCTTGCGGAAGGAGCGGACGAGGCGGGCGCCGGAGACGTCGCGATTGGCCTCCTCGCTCCAAACGCAGCCGCCGACGACATAGAAGGGCTTGCCATGGCCCTTGTGGCGAAGCTCGATGCGCAGATCGCGCGCGTCCTCCGGCGTCGTGGCGAGCTCGCGCTGCAGCGACAGCCGCACGGAGACGACGGTCTGGCCGGGATGCGCGCGCAGATGCGCTTCGTCATAGCGACGGAAGAAGCAGGCCCCGCTCGGCGGGACTTTGTCGATCAGCAGATTTTTGGCGGCGGCGGCGCTCGAAAGAGCGAGAAACAGAGAGACGCATAGCGAGCGCTTCATTTTCCGAATGTCATCCCCCGGCAGACGCCGGCGCATAGGCTTCGCGCATCGAAGCGATCTGCGCGACCTTGTCGGCGAGCGCGCTCCAATCGTCGCGCTCCGCGATATGCGCCCAGATCGATTCGACCTCTTCGATCAGCATAGTGCAGGGGACGGGGCGACGAAAATAGGGATGGTCGAGATTGGCGGCGGGCGATGTCTCATGCGCGGCGAGCGCCGCGCGCAGCCCTTGGAATTCCGGCGCGTCATAGGCGGCGGCCTCCGGGCTCGCGGCGGCGCGCTCGCGGCTCGCCATGCCGCCGCGCCAATCGAAGAAGGTCTGCTCGAAAGGCGCCTGCGTCTTGCCGAGAAATTCCAGCAATCCTTTGGCGAGCGCGGCGTCCTGCTCGGGATCGTCCGCCGGCAGCAGGCCGAGGCGGTCGAGCAGAGCGAGCTGGAACTCGCGCTGGATGACGGCCTGAAAGCCGCCGAGAATCTGCTCGGCGCGCTGCAGCCCGACATGCGGCAGAATGGTCTCCGCGAGGCGCGTGAGATTCCAGCCGAGCGCGCCCGGCTGACGGCCGAAGGAATAGAGCCCGCTGTCGTCGAAATAGGCCGCGGTGAATTGCGGATCATAGCGCGGCGCGAAGCGCCACGGCCCATAGTCGAAGCTCTCGCCGGTGATGTTGATATTGTCCGAGTTGAGCACGCCATGGACGAAGCCTGCGGCCATATAGCGCGCCCCGAGCCGCGCCACCCGCGCCACGACGCGCTCCAGAAAAGCGCCGGCGCGGCTTTCCTCGCCGGCCAGCTCGGGAAAATAATTGGCGACGCAATAGTCGATGAGCCGTCCGAGCGCTTCGCTATCGTCGAGATGGGCGAGGCGCTGAAACGTGCCGATGCGAATATGCGAATGGGAGAGCCGCACCAGCACGCTGGAGCGCGTCGGCGAGGGCTCGTCGCCGCGATAGAGCGGCTCGCCGGTCTCGATCAGGCTGAAGCTCTTGGAGGTGTCGACGCCCTGCGCCTCCAGCATCTCCGTGGCGAGAATCTCGCGCACGCCGCCCTTCAGCGTGAGCTTGCCGTCGCCCTGGCGCGACCAGGGCGTGCGGCCCGAGCCCTTTGTGCCGAGATCGAGCAGGCGTCCGTCCCCGGCGTCGCGCAGCTGCGTGAACAGAAAGCCGCGGCCGTCGCCTATGTCGGGATTATAGGTGCGGAACTGATGGCCGTGATAGCGCAGCGCCAGCGGCTGCGGAAAGCCGCCGGGCAGCGGCTCGAAACGGCCGAGATGGGCGATCCATTCCTCTTCCGTCAGCGTGTCCAGGCCGACGCGCGCCGCCCAGCGCTGATTGCGATAGCGCAATATGTGCTGCGGAAAGCGCGCGGGCTCCACAGGGTCGAAGAAGCCGTCGCCGAGCGTGGCGTGGAGGGTCTCGGCGCGATAGCGCGGGGAAGGGGGCATGGGGATTCTCGGCTCTCGCTATGGCAGAAAATTCTGCGACCATAGACGCCGCGAAGCAAGCCGGGCGCCCGCATCGGCCTGGGCGCCGTCCCCCGCCACAAAAAAAGGCGGAGAGCAGCTCTCCGCCTCGACGCTAGACCTCTATCGCAATCTGCTCAGTGCAGGCTGACGCCCTGCCGCAGCTTGTTGATCTCGTCCTTGAGCTGAAGCTTTTTGCGCTTCAATTCGTGGAGCTTCGAATCGTCGTATCGGGGATGGTGCTGAACCTGATCGATCTCTTTCTTGAGCGCCTGATGGCGGCGTTCGAGCTCGACGAGATGGGTCTGTAGCGACATACGGCGCCTCCTTTGGTTGATGACAGAAGGACGACGTCAGTGTGACATGAATTCCAAGGCCCGCAAGAGGCGAAGATGTCTCAGGCAAATGAATTATTTCGTCCAAAGCCGCTGTTCGCGGAAGGAAATCTTAATGCTTGGCGAGCTGGGGCCGGGGTTTTGCGACAGAGCGTGGAAACTGTCGAAGGGCGCTTGCGCCTCGGCCCGACTGCCATTATACGGGCGTCACTCGCGCTGGACGGAGCAAGCATCCGAACGGCGCCGGGGGCGCGTAGCTCAGCGGGAGAGCACTACGTTGACATCGTAGGGGTCACAGGTTCAATCCCTGTCGCGCCCACCATTCTGATCCACCCTACGCACGATCTGTTCCGCCGCCCGATGACGAAAACACATCGGGCGATTTTTTTTGTCGGTCGCGTGGCGTCTCCTTCGTTGCGTGGCTGCGCCGCGGCGATATTCGGCGGAGTTTCTATTTCAATTCGACGTTCCGCGGCCTATATCATCGAAATTGAGCTTGTTACTGAGGCCGAATCTCTCGACGCGGGAAGTCGCCGATTGCAATCGACTTCGATATCGGCTCCAATCGATAAGATTCGACCGCGGAGGAAAAAGCCATGTCCGAAGCCGAAGACAAAGCGCTCGTCGCGCAGATACTCTCTTCCTATCTTTCGAATAATACTGTTGCGCCTCTCGATCTTCCCTCTGTCATCGCGGCCGTGAAAAAAGCCTTCGGCGGCGGCGACGCCGAGACGACGAATGCAACGGAGGGCGAGGCCAAGCAGTGGCGGCCTGCCGTTCCTGTGAAGAAATCCGTCACGGCGGATGCGATTTCTTGCCTTTGTTGTGGCGAGCCGTTCAAATCCTTGAAGCGTCATCTTCAGGCCGAGCACAAGCTGACGCCGGAGGAGTATCGCGCCGCCTTCGATCTGAAGAGCGATTATCCGATCGTCGCGCCCAATTACGCCGCGCAGCGCTCGGCTCTGGCCAAATCGCTGGGTCTCGGCCGCAAGCCGTCGGCGAAAGGCGCCGCCGCTGCGAAGAAGCGCGGCGCGCCGGCGCGCGGCAGAGCCGCCGCCGAGGCCTGACAGAAGCCGCGCCGCGGAGCTCGCTCGTCGGCGCGTCTCACTCGATATGATAGGCGTCGAAGGCGCCTCCGCCCGCATAGGGCGAATAGGCGTAGGGGCCGTATTTGCGCGCCTTCGCCTCGCTCACCAGATTGAGCGCGACTCCCGCAATTCTGCCGCGATCGGGAAGCCGCTCGATCGCATGGGCGACCGTCTCGCGCGCCGTCGTGGCCCAGCGAATCACGACGATTGTCTTATCGACGAGGCCAGCGACGACGATCGGATCGACGACAGGGCCGAGCGGCGGCGTGTCGACGATGACGAGATCGAAGCTTCCGCGCAGCGCGGCCAGGAGCGTTTTCATCTTCTCGGAGGCGAGAAGATCGGCGGGAGCCTGTATCTCCCCGCCGGCCGGAAGAACCCACAGCCCCCGCGTCTCGTCGAAGAAGATCGCGGCGATCGGGCTCGCGGAGCCGATGAGCAGCTCGACGAGGCCGGGCCTCTCCTCGGCGCGGAAGAGCTTCGACGCGGCGCGGCGGCGCAGATCGGCGTCGATCAGCAGCGTGCGCAGGCCCGATTGCGCGGCGGAGGCGGCGAGCGCCGCGGCGATCGTCGTCGTTCCTTCGCCGGGGACGGCGGAGGCGAGCTGAATCAGCCTGGGCGGATCGTCCACATCGCTCATGGCGATGGCGCTGCGCAGCGCCCGGAGCGCCTCGCTGGCGCGCGACAGGGGTTTTGCGCGCACGAGATCGACGAGGGCGGGGTCGCTCGATGCGATTTTGGGAATGGAGCCGAGCAGGGGCAGGGCGAGCGTCGTCTCGATCTGCGCGATCGTCGTGAATCCCGTATCCTTCAATTCGCAGGCATAGGCGGCGCCGAGCCCGAGGATCGCGCCGAGCGCCAGCGCGATCAGCAGGGTCTGCTCGGCGTCGGGCCAGGACGGGGCGCTCGGCGCGAGCGCCGGCGATATGATTCGCGCGTCGCGCGGCTCGAATTTGGCTTGCTCCTCCACCAGGCGCGCGCGGCGCATCGTCTCGTCGAGCAGCTTGCGATCGGCGGCGGCGGCGCGCTCCAGCTCGTTTCGCCGCGCCAGCCGCTCCTTGCCGCGCGCCTCGGATGCGGAAATCTCGCGCAGCGCGGCCTCGGCGGCCTCGCTGCTTTTTTCCGCCAGCTCCAGCTCCTGGCGCGCGCCGGCCGCGAGGCGGCGTCGCTCGGCGCCCATGGCGCGCTGGACATCGGCGATCTCGGCGCGCAGCGCGATCACAGAAGGATGCGCCGCCGTATAGCGGGCGCGCAGCTCCGCCTCGCGACGGGAGAGCTGGTCGGCGCGCTGGCGAAGCTCGTCGAGCGCTCCGCCGAGGCTGGGCTGCCGCCCGAGCTCTATTTGGGCCTTTCGTTCGGTCGCCTCCGCGCGCGCCTCCGCCGCGCGCTGCGCGATGGCGGACTTCTGCTCCGCTGGCGTGGAGGGGCCGGCGGCGGCGCGAAATTGCGCCAGCGCCTCCTCGGAGGCGCGCGATTGGCGTTGCAGCGCGACGAGCTGCTCGGCGAGCCAGGCGGAGGCGCGCCGCGCCGCCTCGAGCCGCGTGTCCAGCCTGTCGACCACGAAGGCGTCGGCGATCGCATCGGCGAGCCGCGCCGCTTTCGTCGGATCGGTCGCGGTGACGGCGATTTTTATCACCGGCGAATAGCGCAGCTGGGCGACGGAGAGGGCGTTGCGCAAACGGTCGAGCGCGGCGGCGCCGAATTCGGGATCGTCGGCGAGCCTCTCCCGCTCCACGACGCGCCGCAGCAGCGCGGCCGATCTTATGACGGCGATGTCGCTCTTCATCGTCTGCCGATTGATCGGCGCATGGGCCAAGATCGCATCGGCGCCGATCGAGCGATTCGGCCGCATCTCGATCAGCAATTGCGCGGAGGCCGTGTAGCGCGGCGTCGCCATGGTCAGGAACGCCGCGCCGGCGAGGAGCGCGAGACATATCGCGCCGAGCAGCGGCGGCCAGCGCCGGCGGAGGAATTGCGCCGCGGCGCGGAGCTTGCGGCTGCGCGCATCGAGCCAGAACGCCGTCCTCGCGCGCTCGCGCATCGCTCGCGGCGCGGTCAGAAGCGGTCCGCGAACAGCATGCGGCGGCTGTCGCCCTCGAGCACGACGGCGGTGAGCACCGAGGTCGCGAAAGCCCCCGTGTCGACATTGATGCGATTGGGCTGAATATCCGGCTCGGAGACCGGCGTGTGGCCGTGGACGATCATTTTTTCCCAGCGGCCTTCGAAGCTCAAAAACGCCTCGCGGATCCAGAGCAGATCCTCCGCCTTCTGCTGGGCGAGCGGGACCCCGGGCTTCACGCCCGCATGGCAGAAGAAATAATCGCCGAAGCTCGCCGTCAGCCTCGTCTCCTGCAGGAATTGCAGATGGTGATCCGGCAGCCGGGACGTCAGCGCGCGGCGCGCCTCCTCGTAATTGCGGCCGCGCATGACGGCGGAGACGTCCACCCCATAGGAATGCAGCGTCTCCACGCCGCCGAACTTGCGCCAGTTCTCGAGCACGGACTCGTCCTCGAGGAAGCGCATGAAAATCTCCTCGTGATTGCCGCGCAGCGCGATGAAGGGCGTCGGAAAATCGCGCCGGCTCAGCCATTCGACCACGGTCGAGGATTGCAGCCCGCGGTCGATGTAATCGCCGAGGAAGATGGTCAGCGTCTCCGTCGGCGCGGCGTCGAGCTCCGCCTCGATCCGCCGCGCGAGCGTGTCGAGAAGATCGGCGCGTCCGTGAATGTCGCCGACGGCGTAAATGCGCAGATTGGGAGGAAGGACAGTCGGAAGCCCGGTCTCCAAAGCCAAAAATTGCGTCAATCTCGAAATCGTCATCTCACCGGCCCGGTCCTCGCCGCGCTGGGAATCCCGCCGCGACGGGCCGCAAGTCTAGAGCATATCGTCCGTCGACGAAATCGCGACGGGCCGCGTTTCGTCGCGCTTTTCTGCATGCGCTGACGCAGGCGTGGAAGCGCCGCCGCCCCATTGTTGACATATTATCTCGGCTATGCTCAAGATCGAGCGCCCACTTTTGGCCGCAACTATCTGTTTGCGCTGGGAATATTTTCAATATGAGGGTAGCGTCGCCGGCATCGAGGGATGGGACTGCCTTTCGCCTCCGGCTGGCCGACATCGGCTGGGCTACGGCGGCGCCTTTCATCGCCCTCGCCCTGCGCGACCCTCAGCTGCTCGAGGCGGGCGATCTCACGCGCGACATTCCCGCGCCTTTTCGCTACGCCTTTCTCTCCATCGCCTGCACGCTGCTGGTCATGTGGGGCTTCCGTCTCGGCGACCGCATGGGGCAGTTTTTCTCGCTGCGCGACGCTATCGACATTTGCGTCGCCTCCGCCTGCGCCGTCGCCGCGAGCAGCGTGGTTCTCTTCACGCTCACGCGCCTCGAGGGCGTGCCGCGCTCCACGCCGCTGATCTATGTCCTCGTGCTCGCCGCCGGCCTCGTCGCGATCCGGGGGGTGAGCCGGCTGCATCACCGGGAGGTCTGGCGCAGGGAGCTCGAGACCAGCGTCGCCGATCCGTCCACGGCCTTGCGTCGTGTGATCCTGATCGGCGTCGATCGCTTCGCCTCGGCGGCGATCGAGCTCATCGACTATCAGCTGCCGCGGACGACGCAGATCGTCGCCGCTCTGGACGCGCGGTCTTCCTTCGTGGGGCGCAAGGTCGGCGGCGTCTCGATCGTCGCCCTGCCGCAGGACATCGGCGCGGTGCTGGACGAATATGCCGAGCATGGCGTCGAGATCGACGAGGTGTGGCTCGCCGACGACAAGGAGGCCTTGCCGGCCGAGCTGCTGAAGGACGTCGCCGCGCAATGCGACGCGCGCGGCCGCGATTGCATCCCTATTGCGGAGGCGCTCAATCTCGCCCCGCGGCAGGCGCGGCCGGAGACGCGGCTCGGAGGGCCGCCGGACGGGCGTTTCGACATGCCGGGTTATTTCGGCTCCAAGCGCGTGATCGATCTTCTGGCGACGAGCCTGCTGCTCGTCTTCGCCGCGCCGATGGCGCTGATCGTCGCTTGCGCCATCCTCATCGACGTCGGCGCGCCCATCGTCTTCTGGCAGCAGCGGGTGGGGCGCAATGGCGAGCGCTTCTTCGTCTATAAGTTCCGCACTTTTCGGCCGCCCTTCGACCGCCGTGGCCGCCGCGTGCCCAAGGAGCGGCGCCTGTCGAGGATCGGCCGCGCCATCCGCGCCGCTCGGCTGGACGAGATTCCGCAGCTCTACAATGTGATTATCGGCCATATGTCGCTGATCGGCCCGCGCCCTCTGCTGCCTGTCGATCAGCCGGCCGATCCGCGGCGGCGGCTCAGCGTGCGGCCGGGCGTCACCGGCTGGGCGCAGATCAAGGGCGGAACGCTGGTCACGCCCGAGGAGAAAAACGCGCTCGACGTCTGGTATATTCGCCACGCCTCCTGGCGGCTCGATCTGGCCATCGCCTTCGGCACGCTCGCCATCGCCTTCACCGGGGAAAGGCTGAATCGCGCCGCGGTCGAGCACGCGACCGGCTGGTATCGGCGGGAGTTCGAAGGCGCGCGCGGCAGGGCCGAGACGGTCGGCCTGCGTGCGCAGGGACGCGCGAAATCGCCCGCGCTCGCGCCGGGACGATCGATCTGAGGGGCGGCTAGCGGACTTGCTCGCGCTCGGCGGCCTGTTGCGGCGCCGGCGCGGTCTTGGTCGGCGGGGTCATCCGCTTCTCCAGCGCCATCAAGGCGAGGATCGACTCCGCGACGAGCCGCTGCAGCGCGTAATAGAGGCCGGCGCGGCCGTCGAGAAACAGGCCCTTGGCGAAATAGGCGTAGAGGAAGACGACGATCGGCGCCAGCGGCGGAACGCTGCGCAGACGGCGGATCAGCGCGGGCGGCTCGTCCGCGTCCAGCCGCTCGACCTCGCGCGCCATATAGCGAATTTGCGAGGCGACGAAGCGCGCCGTGGATTTGCGATCGTCATGGGTGATCTTGCCCGCGAGCGTCTCGACCGGGCCGTCGACGCGCCAGCCCTCGGCATGGCCGCGATCATAGACGGAAAAGCGTCCTCGGCGCAGCAGCACGGCTTTCGGCGGATAGAGCGAGCCGCTCAGCGGTCGGCCGAAAATCTCATAATCGAAGCCGATCTCATAGGCCGCGACATCCGGCCCCGGCCGCAGCGCGCGCAATTCTTCGATGAGCGCGTCGCCGAGCCGATAATCGGCGTCGAGGCGCAAGATCCATTCGGTGGCGACGCCGGTCTGCGTCATGGCGAAGCGCCATTGGCTCGCGTGATTGTCGAAAGGCCGCGAGAAGACGCGCACCCGTGGATCGGCGCGCAGGATCGCCAGCGTTCGATCGGCGCTGCCGCTGTCGACGACGACGATGGACCTCGCCCAGCGCAGCCGCGACAAAATGCGGGCGATGTTCGGCTCCTCGTCATAGGTGAGGAGAACCGGGGTGATCCGATCCAGCAGGGAAGGGCGGGTCATTACGGGACGCCTCGCAGGGAAGATTGCTTTAGCACATCTTCGTACTGCGCGACCATTTCCGCGGCGACGGCGGTCCAGCTCCATCGTAACTCGACAGCGGCGCGTCCGCGCGCGCCCATCTCCTCCGCGGCGCGGGCGTCTGCTGCGATGATCGCGAGCCCGCGCGCGATAGAGCCGGCGTCCGGCGCGACGACGACGCCCGCGCGCGCGGACGCGACCGCCTCGGCGGCGCCGGTCGTGCGGGAAACGACGACCGGCCGGCCATGCGACATGGCCTCGAGCGCGACATTGCCGAAATTCTCATTGAGCGAGACGAGCGCGAGACAGGCGCAGGCGCGATAGAGCGCCGAGCGGTCCGGCTCGCCGATTTGCCGCGCGACGATGGTCATGCGCCCGCTGACGCCGATCCGCGCCGCGATCCGCGCCAGCTCCCCCGCCTGGCCATGCTCCTCATTGCCGGCGATGACACAGCGCAGATCGGGCGTCAGAGCGACGGCCTCGATCAGAGCGGCGAGATTTTTCTTCCAGTCGATGCGTCCGAAGGCGAGGACGAAAGGGCCGCCGGCGATGGCCGCGGCGATATCGCCGCCGATCGTCTGCTCTGTGCGCAATTCGGCGGCGTCGACGCCGTGGCCGATGACGGCCAGAGGCGGCAGATCGAAGCGAAAGGCGCGCAAATCCTCGGCCTCGCGCCGTGAGGCGAGATGGAGCGCCGCCGCCTCGCGAATGGTGCGGCGCTCGAACAGAGCGATCCAGGCGGATTTGATGAGCGCGCTCTTGGCGCGCACCAGCGAGGCGACCAGCATTCCATGCGGCGAGAGCACATAGGGCGCGCCGCGGCGCGTCGCGATGCGCGCCGCCGCCAATGTCGGCCACAGAAAGACGGAATGGAGATGCAGAATATCGAAATCCACCGCATGGCGCCGCAGCGCCTCGCCCATTGCGGGGGATCGGTAGAGGCGCCGTCCCGGCCCGGTCGCGAAATAGGTGACGCCGACGCCGTCGAGATCGACGCGCGCGCCGAGCGGCGTCGGCGAGACGCCGGGACCATCGACATTTGTCGTATAGACCTCGACCGCATGACCGAGCGCCGCTTGCGCCTTGGCGAGCCCATGCAGGGCATGGATCGTGCCGCCATAGCGGACCGCCGGCAGATAGGTGGGCGTGACATGGAGGATGCGCAATTTCGTGCCTCCCTCAGAGCGCCTCGGCGAGGCAGCCGAGCATCGCCTCGACCAGCCGCTCGCAGCCGACCTCGACGCGATAGTCCAGGCTCTGCGCGCGGCCATTCGCGCCCATGGCGCGCAGCCGCGCGATCGGCGTGCGCGCGATCTCACGCAGCGTCCACTCGAGCGCGGCGCCGTCGCCGGCCGGAATCAGCCATCCATTTTCCGCGGTGACGCGCTCGACCGCGGCGCCGGTCCGATCGCTTCCCAGCACGGGCATGCCGGCGGCCATGCCCTCGATGACGACGAGCCCCCAGCCGTCGTGCCGCGAGGGCGCGATCAGCGCATCGGCGCGGGCGTAGATCTGCGGCAACGCCTCCATTTGAGCGAAGCCGACGCGCTCGATGTGATCTGGAAAGCGATGCGCCAGCCGCTCCACATCCGCGCGCAGCGGTCCGTCGCCGACGAAGATCGCCTCGAGCGCGACGCCATCGGCGAGCATTCGCTCGAGAGCGGCGAGAAGGAGATCGACGCCTTTGCGCGCGATCAGCGCGCCGGAGAATAGGAGGCGCGGCGCGCGCGGCGCGGCGTCGCCGCGCTCGATCGCCAGAAAGCCCGAGAGATCGGATGTATAGGGCAAGTTTCGATAGCGCCGGCGCGGGCCGAACTCGCGCCGATAGGAGGCGACGGCCATCTCGCCCATGCCCCACATTTCGGCGGCGCTCGCGTGAAAGGCGCGCATGGCCCAGCGCCGATAGAGCGCGCCGAGAAGGGGCGGCGCCTGATAGCCGAAGCGCTCCCCCCAGAATGCGAAAGGACGGCCGGAGGAAACGCGCAGCTTCAGCAGCCGCCGCGTGAAAGGATTGCGATAGGCGCCGAAAACGCAGAGATCGCTGTCGCGCATCCATTGCGCGAGGCGCTCGAAAGGCGTCTCGCCGCAGCAGGCGTGCTCATGCGCCAGCGTCGGCGCGCGCCATTCGCGGTCCGGCGCGCGCATGCGCTCATAGATAACCCGCAGCGCGATCCGCCCATCCGCGGCGAGGAGATCGAACAGGCGCGCCTGATAGGGCGAGGGCATGTTGGTCACGATGACGATGGTTCGCATTTCTGGTCGCTATCGTCTCGTTCAGACGGCGCCGTTGCGCCGGATCGGGCGCTGGATCTCTTGGAGGTGACGAGGCTGACGACCGTCCATGCGAGCACGGCGTAGGTCATCAGAATGATTTCCTGCATCGAGCGCATGCCGACGAAGAACACCATCAGGCCGAGGCAGTAGAGAACGCGGGCGTTCTCGCTGCGCTCGCGCAGCAGCGCCGTCCAGGAGGCCGCCGCCCAGCCGAGCAGCAGCGCGCCGAGCACGACGGCGGCGATTCCATAGGAGGCGTAGAGCTCGCCGATGATCGAGCTGGAGAGAGAGACGTCGGATTTGCCGACCAGCCCCGGCAGGCTGAAGCCGGCGTCGATCGGCTTGTCGGGCCAGAGCGCGCGCGGAATGGGGCGCACCAGCACGTAATAAATCTGCTTCCAGCCGACATATTCGACGACATCGGGAAAGTAATGGATGATCTGCGCGAGCCGCAGGAAATTGTCGTCGACATGAAACTGGCCGGCGAACTCGAAATCCTCGAGGCCGACGTCGCCGCTCAGAAAGCCGTCGAGCCCGACATTGCGGATGAGCAGAATGAATTGCAGCAGGCTCAGCACGCCGACCGCGCCGCCGGCGACGACCGCGGCCCGCACGATGGAAAAGCGCTCCTTCAATATCATCCACAGCAGCAGGCCGGAGCCCAGCATCATGCCGATGATCCGGCGGCCGCCGCTCTGCGCGATGAAGGCGCAGACGATGGCGGTGAGCATTACGGAAATCCAGACGCGCGGATCGGCCCAGCGCGCCTTGGCGCGCGTCGCCACCAGCACCGTCGCCGCCGGCAGCACATAGCCGAAATAGGCGAGATGATCGATGAAGGCGTCCCAGCCGCCGAGATCGCCGCGCGACCAGGGCGCAGCGAAGCGCGGCTGAAACAGCCCGTCGATCATCCGCGCCGGATCGAATCTCGCCGGTATTCCATAGGAGGAGATGCACAGGGCGAAGCAGAGGCAGACCGCGATGAAGGCGTTTTGCACGGGCAGATCGGCTCGCGCGGCGCGCGCGATCGGCCTCGGCGCGCCGATCGCTGGGATGAGCCGTCCGAGCGGGATGAAGAGGGCGAAGACGGCGATCGTCTCCAGCGCGGCGATCACATCGTCGCGGCCGAGCTCGTCCAGCGGATAGGCGCCCTGCAGCAGATCGAGCAGGATCCAGTAGATGATCGCGACGAGGAGAAGATTCTCCGCATGCAGCAGGCCGTGCAGCCCCTCGACCAGAGCGCGCATGAGCGGGATGGCGAGAAGGCTCGTCGCCAGAACCGCCGCCGGCAGGAACATGGCGCCCTGCGGCGCGTAGTCGATTGGCGTCAGCGCGACGGCGAGGACGCCCCCGGCGCCGATGATGGCCGAGCCGGCGAGCGCGACGCCGGCGTCGCCGGGAAGCGGCCGCATGTCCGCTAGGCTCCCGCGGCCGCGTCGCGCCGGCGCAGCGCTTCCCGCCCGATCTCGCGCAGCTGCGCGATCACCGCCTCGGGCGTAAAATCGGCGGCGCGGGAGATCGCGCGGGCCGACATTGCGGCGAGGCGCTGCGGATGACGTAACGCCCAGAGCAGGGCGTCGCGGAGCGATGCGGCGCTCTGATCCGGCAGCAGCAGGCCGCTCGCGCCGTCGAGCACGACGTCGCCGCAGCGCCGCGAGACGATCGCCGGCAGCCCATGCGCTTGCGCCTCGAGCTGGGTGAGCGCGAAGCCGTCGGAATGCGTCGGCAGGACGAACACATGCGCCTTTCGATAGAAGCCCGAGGTCTCGTCGCGCGGAACCTCGCCGAGGAAGCGAATATCGGCATAATCCTTTTGCGCGGCGGCGCCCAGCTCATCGCGTCCGACGACGAGAAAGCGGATCGGCTCGCCGCGCAGCATGGCGGCCGCCTCCAGCAGCGTCCGCGCGCCTTTGCGCAGCGAGAAGGCCCCCAGAAAAAGCACGATCAGCGGTTGATCCGCATCGAAACGCTCCGGGTATCGCAGCGCCGCGCTCGGCGTCTCGGCGCGATACATCAGCGGCGCGACGGCGAGCTTCTCGCGCGGGACGCCCTCGGCGGCGAGACAATCGCGCGCCCAGGCGGAATTGACGAGGATCATATCCGCCGTCTCGCATTCCTCGCGCCAGCGGCGCCAATAGGCCTCCGGCGGCGCATCCGCTCGCGCGCCATCACTTCGCGCCAGCGCCGAGATCAGCGCCGCCTCCTGTGGGCCGCCGTCGATCTGATTCAGTATGGCGGCGAAGCCGCGGCTCCGCGCTGCGCGCAAGCTCTGCGCGGCGGCGTAGCTGTAGCAGAGCGCGACGCCGCCCGTTGGCGCGCGCATGCTCTGCAGCCGCGCCGCGGCGAAACGATCGAAACGCAGATTATCGGCGTGGAGGCCGGACCAGTTCGCGCCCGGCGTCAGCCGCGCGACGCCCCGCGAGGAGATGGAGGGGAGCGTGTCGGCGAGGACGCGCGCGCTTTCGAGCCGCGCCGAATAGCGCGCGGCGAGACGGGGGCTCGCGGCGCGCAGCGCGCGGCTCCATGGACGATCGGGCGGCAGCCATATATCGGTGAGGAACGCGCGCAGCAGGCCGCGCTCGTGCAGAGCGGCGGGCAGGGCGTAATGCTCGCGCGCGCCGATCTGGCAGACGATCCAATCCGTGGGGTCATGCGCGTCAGAAATCGCTCCAGCCTCCTTTGCGCAAGGCGAGCTTGGCGGCGACCGCGGCCTTCGACACGAGGCGCCTGTGCGCGCGCATTCGCCAAAGATGATGCGGGATCATCGCCAGCCCGGCGAGAACGCCGCGCCTGCGTCCCATCCGCAGGCAGAAGAAGACACGATTGGCGATCTGCAGCGCCGCCAGCGGATAGAAGCGCGGCGGATAGCGCAGAAAGGCGAGCAGCGCGATATTGGCGATGCTCGCCGCATTGACGCCCGGCTCGGCGTGATGCGCGAGATCGGAATTGTGAAACACGCGCAGATAGGGCGTGAAGACGAGCCGGCGCCCGCGCTCGATGAGGCGCAGCGCCATATCTTCCTCCTCGACGCCATAGGCGAGCGGCAATGGCAGATAGCCGCCCGCCTCGAGAAGATGGCTGCGCCGAAACACAACGCCGCCGCCATTGAAGCCGCAGGTCTCGCGCAGCGCGCGCCGATCCGGCGCCGGCGCCTCGCCGGGATGGACGATCTGCGACGTCGCCAGAGAGAGGTCGGGGAAGCGCGCGAAAATCTCGCCGGCGCGGGCGAAGAAATCCGCGTCCATAGGATAGGAATCATCGTCGAAAGCGGCGACGAACTCGTGGCGCGCGGCCGCTGTCATCCGGCTGCGTCCGCCGCCCGGTCCGACGCGCGTCTCGCTGACCATGACGCGCGCCGCCGGAAAAGCCGCGCGCACCGCACCGGCGCAATCATGCCGCGCGGCGTCGACGTGAACGATGATCTCGGCCGGCGGCGGACGGCAGGCCTCGAGCCGCCGCAGCGTGTCGAGCGTCTGCGCGACGCGCGCGAAGGCCGCTACGGTCGCGGTGATCTGCGGCGGCTCGCTCATCGTTCCGCCCATCCGGCGACGATGCGGGCGAGGCCTTTCGTGCGCCCGCGCAAAATCTCGCGCGAGAGCGGCCCCGCGGCGCCGAGCAGCCGCATCGTCGAGCCGAGAGATTCGAGAAATGCGTAAGCGACGATGAGCGAGAGCGCATGCGCGCGTGAGCGCCCGAGCGTGCGACGCAGGATCATATAGCGATTGAATATGTCGTCCTCGGCGGCGATCCGCGGCGAGACGCGCCCGCCCGGCGCGTGAAAATGCGCCATGCGCGCGCGCGGCGCGAAATAGAGCGCGCCGAAGCGGCGCAGCTTCAAGGAGAGATCGACATCCTCGCTCATCGTGCAGCGATGCAGGAAGAAATCGGAAAAGCCGCCGGCGGCCACATAGGCCGAACGTCGGATCATCGCCGCGGCGCCGCCGATCCATTCGATCTCGGCGATATCCGGCGGAGCCGGCGAGAAGCCGTAGCGCAGCAGCGGGCCGATGACGCGCCCCTGCCATTCGCCTTCGCGAAAGCCGAGCAGGCGGCGCAGCACGAAGCGCCAGACGCGCGTCGGCGGCGGCCAGCCGTCATTGCTCATATTCGCCATCACGCCGACGCTGTCGGCCCGCGATGCGAGCGCCTGGGCCAGCTCTTCGACGCAATCTTTCTCGAGCGCGACATCATCGTCGAGCAGCAGCAGCAGCGCTCCCCGCGACGCCTCGATCGCGGCGCGGCGTTGCCGCACGGCATTGGGCGGCGAGACGGCGAGGAGGCGGATGGCGAGGCCGCGCGCGCGCCAGATCGGGTCCTCGGCGACGGCGCGTGTCTCCGCATCGCCGCCGCCATCGGCGATGACGATCTCGCAAACGCCGAGCGTCTGCGTCGCGAGGGTTTCGAGAAGCCGTCGCAGCGATTGTGCGCGGCCATAGGTCGGCACGATCGCGCTGATCGTCGGCGCGGCGTCGCTGGCCTCTAGCATCGCGCCTCTCCGAGGCCGAGCGCCGCAGCGAATTTCGCCTGCGCGCTTCGATAGGAGAAATCGCGGTCGCCCGCATCGCCGGCCGTCTCGCCGAGGCGTCGGCGCAGCGGAGGATCGCGCGCCAATTCGGCGAGCGCCGCGGCGAGCGTCGTCACGTCCGGCGTCTCGACATGCAGCAGCGCGTCGCCATTGGCGCGCGACCATTCCGCCGCCGTGCAGTCGGGCGGGCCATAGAGAAGGATCGGCAGGCGCGTGAGCGTGTAATCGACGAGCTTGCTCGGAAAGGAGAGGCGCATGGCGCGCCGCTCGTTTTCGAAAAAGGAGACGGGAAGAAACAGAGCGTCGGCGCGCGCCGTCAGCTCGGCGAGAAAATCTTGCCCCGCGACCATGCCGCCGATGATGGTCGAGGCGTCGCAAAGACCGATGGATCGCGCCGCCGCTGCGCTGAGCGGTCCGAAGATCAGCAGGCGCCCGCCGATGGCGGCCATGGCCGCGGCGGCATCGCGCAGCGCCGCCGCGAGGCCCGGCCAATGAACGCTGCCCGCGAAAACGAGCGTGAAGGGACGCTCCGGCCGCGCCTGCGGCGCAGGCGGCGTCGCCTCGCGCGCGCGGAACGGCGGCAGCACATCGCCCGGCGCGCCATAGCGGACGGCGTAGTCCTCCGCCATTCGCGCGGAGATGCAGAGCCGTGACGCAGCGTTGCGATAGGCCTCGCCGAAATAGCGATCGCGCGCGCGCTCATGCGCCGCGTCGCGCAGAGCGGTGCGCGGCCAATCGTCATGCATGATGACATGCAGCGGCAGGCCGCGCCGCGCCGCAAAGGCCGCCGCCGCACGCCAGGAATGATGCTGTCCCACAGTGACGACGGCGTCCACGCGCCAATCGCCGACGCGCCGCTGCACGCGCGGCGCGTCATAGGGGGCGAAGCGCTCGACCGCCGCCTCGAAATAGGGCGCGAAGCGTGTGAATTGCAGGCGCGGCGGCTTGCGCGTCAAGCCCGCATAGCGCACGCCCGGCAGGCGGCGAGCCGGGTCGGAGGGACCGAGATAGCCCTCGACGATCTGCAGATTTTCGGCCGGCCACGACTCGAGCAGCCGATACAGAAACAGCGAGCCGTGACAGGAGCGCTCGACCGGCGCGCAGCCGCAATAGAGGAGATTCATGCGCGCCTCTCGCCGAGCCGCGCGAGCTTGGGCGGCGTCGTCGAGGGCAGGGCGACGAAGCCGAAGCCGAAGGATTGCCTGAAGTCCCAGCTGCCGCCGCCGACATTGGAGAAGGGCGTCTCGAAGGCGATCGCCTCATGGACCTGGTGGTCCCAATTCACCATCGTCACCGCCGTGGCGACATCGATGTAATATTGTCCCGAGGCGAGGTGGATCGGCGCCGCCTCTATCGTCAGCTCATAGCAGCCGGGCTCTGCGGGCAGCGACATGGCGTCGAAGTGGCTCAACGACCAGAGCGCGATGCGCGCGCGCTGCGCATTGGCGAGAAACACATCGACGGAGAGGCCCGGGGTTCCGTCCGTGTCGAGAATGATGCGCAGCCGCAGCGGCGTCCCCGGCAGATAGACGCGCGTCGGGCCGTCGTCGCCGATCAGCTCGACCGAGCGTATGCGCGTATGCGCGCCGGCGCCCCAGTCGCGCTCGGCCTCGTCGACGCCGCCGTCCTGCTGCAGCCTGCCATAGGCGGCGATGGCCTCGTCCACGCCGCCCTGCAGCACGAGCCGTCCGCGGTCGAAGACGAGGCCGCTCGTCGCGAGACTCTTCACCGCCGCGAGATTATGGCTGACGAGCAGAACCGTGCGGCCGCCTTTGCGCGAGACCTCGTCGATCTTGCCGAGGCATTTTTGCTGAAAGCGCGCGTCGCCGACGGCGAGCACCTCGTCGACGACGAGAATGTCCGGCTCGAGATGCGCGGCCACGGCGAAGGCGAGGCGCACATACATTCCGCTCGAATAATGCTTCACCGGCGTGTCGATGAAGCGTTCGATCTCGGCGAAATCGACGATGGCGTCGAAGCGCTTCGCAATGTCGGCGCGGCGCATTCCGAGAATGGCGCCGTTGAGAAAAATGTTTTCGCGGCCGGTCAGCTCGGGATGAAATCCCGTGCCGATCTCCAGCAGGCTGGCGACGCGGCCTGCGAGGGTCACGCGGCCTTGCGTCGGATCGGTGATGCGCGAGAGTATCTTCAGCAGAGTGGATTTGCCGGCGCCATTGCGACCGACGACGCCGACGATCTCGCCCTCGGCGATCTCGAAGGAGACGTCGCGCAACGCCCAGAAGCGCGTGTCGGCCTCGCTAGCGCGCGCGCGGCCGCGCAGCCGCGCGAATGGCGCGGCGGCGGCCTCCATCAGCGCCTCGCGCAGCGTGCGATAGGCGCGCGCCGGCGCGCCGATGCGATAGAGCTTGGACACGCCCTCGGCGCGGATCGCAATTCCGCCGCGCATCACACGATATCCGCGAAGCTGCGCTCGACGCGCGCGAAATAGGCGATGCCGAGGCAGAAGATCACGAGCGCCGAGGCTCCTGAAACGACGACGCCGAAGGCGTCCGGTGGCGATCCGATGAGCGCGTGGCGAAAGCCGTCGATCATGCCGGCCATGGGATTGAGGAAATAGAGCCAGCGCCATTCCGCCGGAACGAGGGAGACGGGATAGGCGACTGGCGAGGCGAACATCCAGAATTGGATGAGAAAGGGCACGATATGGCGAAAATCGCGATAGGCGACGGTGAGCGCCGACAGCAGCACGCCGACGCCGAGCGCCGCGATGACGACGCCGAGCACGAAGAAGGGCGCCGCGAGCTGGCTCCAGAACAGGCCGACTCCGTTCCATGCCATGACGGCGAAGAGCAGCAGCGAGGAGATGGCGAGATCGACGAGCGGCGCGCCCGCCGTGGACAGCGGGATCAGCAGGCGCGGGAAATAGACCTTGGTGACGATGTTGGACGAGGCGATGAGCGAGGCGCCCGCCGTCGGCGCGACATTGGCGAAGAAGGTCCAGGGCAATAGGCCGGCCAGCGCGAAGACGGGGTAGGGCGCGCCATCGGACGGAAGCCCGGCGAGACGTCCGAAGACGATGGAGAGCACGATCATCATCGTCAGCGGCTGCAGCAGCGCCCAGGCGGCGCCGAGCGCGGTCTGCTTGTAGCGCAATTTGAGATCGCGCATGGCCAGCACATAGAGCAGCTCGCGATAGGCGAAAGCCTCACGAAAATCATAGAGGCGCCAGCCGGGGCGCGCCTCTATGATGGCGATGGGCCTGCGCGCATCGTCGCGCATCGAGGCCGTCGCGCGCTCGTCCATCGGGCTCATCTTTCCCTCGCCGCGGGCGTGAGGCCGATTTCGGCGATGATCGTCTCGCCCGCGGCGCCGGCGCGCAGCAGCGCCTCGCGTATCTCGGTCTTCGTCTGGTCCGGCGAGAGATAGACGATGGCGACGAGCGCCTCGCGATCGGCGCCGGTCGCCCCCGCCCATCCGCCGAGCAGATCGTCGACGATGCTGTGGTGCGCGGCGGCGGAGAGCTGCGGCCAGAGCGGAATGCCGAAAGCGGCGCGCCGCGCCATCAGCCAGCCCTCATTGCGGCCGACGAGGGCGGACATGAGAAGCGCGCGCTCGACCTTCGCCATCGGCTCGTCGGTGTCGAATCCGGCCTGCGCATAAGTGAGCCAGGCGCCGCCGGAGAGCGGGGCGCGCATCAGCAGATTGCGCGCGCGCTCGCGCCGCTCTTCGTCGCTCGCGCCGGCGTCGAGCTCGAGCAGCCGCGCGCGCGCCAATGTTCCGACCATCGGATCCTCGAGGAAAGGCGCGAGAGTCTTTCGCGCTGTTCTCGCCTCGGCGGAAAGATCGGCGAGGCCGAAGGAGAGGACTCGCGCGGCCGCCGCCATGGCGGCCATGCAGAGCGCGATGACGACGACGGCGGTCGCGATGCGGCTCATTCGGCGTAGTATTTCTTGTAGTAGCGGCCGCCATAATAATAGGAATAGGCGTGCTTGCCGTATTTCTGCGCCTTGGAATCGATCACCTGATTGAACACCACTCCGGCGACCTTCTTGTGGCCGGAGAGCCGCTCGACCGAATGCGCCACCATCTCGCGCGCCGTCGACGACCAGCGCACGATGAAGATCACCTTGTCGACGAGATTGGAGATGATGAGCGGATCGACGACCGGACCCATGGGCGGCGTGTCGATCACGACGAGATCGAATTGCTCGCGCAGGCTCGCGACCAGCGTCCGCAGCCGCTCGGACAAGAGCAGATCGGGCGGGTTCTGCGTCTTGCCGCCGGCGGGCAGAAACCAGAGTTTCAATGTCTCATTGTAGACCAGCGCCGAATGCAGCTCCGCCGCGCCGGTGAGGCAATCGACGAGGCCGAGCTTCTTATCGGCGCCGAAATAGCGCGAGGCCGAGGGACGGCGCAGATCGCCGTCGATGACGAGCACTTTTTGTCCCGATTGCGCCGCCGAGCCGGCGAGCGCTATGGCCAGCGTGGATTTGCCCTCTCCGGGAATGGTCGAGGTGAATTGCAAGATCTTCGGCGGATTGTCCACGTCGCTCATCTGAATGGCGCTGCGCAATGAGCGCAGCGCCTCGCTGAGGCGCGACAGCGGCTTGGCCAGCGGATATTCGGGAATGGAGACGACGGCGCCGTTCACCGACAGCTCGCGGTGGTCCATGCGCGAGATGGAGGCGAGCAGCGGCAGAGCGAGAAAATCCTCGATCTCGCGCGGCGTCGCGAAGCCGGCGTTGAGCATCTCCAGCGCATAGGCGCCGAGCGTGCCCGCCATAAGGCCGAGGACGAGAGCGACGAGCAGGGATTGAAGCGGCTTGGGCGAGGTCGGCGTCACCGGCGCCAGAGCCGGCGTGATGATGCGGGCGTCGCGCGCCTCGAAGGTCGATTGCTCCTGCGTCACGCGCTCGCGCTGCAGAAAATCCTCGAACAGGCTCTTGTTGACGGCGGCGGTGCGCTCCAGCTCGCGCAGCGTTATGGCCTTCGTATTGTCGAGATCATTGGCGCCGGTCACTTCCCGCAGCGTTTTCTCGATCGCCTCCTGCCGCGCCTTCGCCAGCTCGTGCTCATTGCGAATACTGGCGGCGAGGCGCTGCGACTCGGCGGCGATGGCGCGGTGAACGTCGGCGATCTGCGCGCGCAGATTGACGACGGAGGGATGGCTCGGATTATAGCGCGCGAGCAGCTCCGCCTCCTGGCGCGAGAGATCGCTCGCCTGTCGGCGCAGCTCCGCGCTGGCGCCGCTGGAGACGTCCGGCAGCTGCCCTATGCCGCCGCCGCGCGCCTCGAGCTTTTGCAGCATGTCGAGCCGCGCCTTCTTCTCGGCGGTCTCCGCCCGCGCCTGCACGAGACGGCCGTTGAGCTGGGCGAGCTGATCCTGATTGAGCGTCGCGCCGGGCGTCGCGCCGGTGAGATTGTTCTCCGCGCGAAAGCGCGCCACGGCCTCCTCGGATTCGCGCAGCTGCTGGCGCAGCTCGACGAGGCGATCGGACAGCCAGGCGGAGGCGCGCCGCGCCGCCTCGAAACGCGCGTCCAGCTTGTCGACCACATAGGCGTCGGCGATCGCATTGGCGAGATTGGCGGCCTTCTCTCTGTCCGCGGAGGTGAAGGAGACGTTGATCACATAGGCCTGGCCGGCGCGCGCCACGGCCACCGCCTGCTTGACGTTCTCGACGGTGGCGACCGTCTCGGGAGAGCCGCCGAGCGCGGAGGCGATCGTTTTGGCGGGCGCCTGCTGCGGCGAATTGCGGGAGAGCAGCTCGCGCAGGCGGTCGAGGAGGCCGCCGCCGCCGTCGCGGGTCCGCGCGCCGAATTCCGCGTCCTCGACGAGCCGCTCCTTCTCCACGACGCGGCGGAGCAGCGCGCTGGATTTGATGATGGCGATCTGGCTCTCGATCGTCGGCAGATCGAGAGCGGCGTCGGTCATGATCGCGTCCTGACCGCCGGCTTTTTCCTTATGCGGATCGAGCAGCAGCTGCGCCGAGGCGGTGTAGAGCGGCGTCGTGCGCGCCGTCTCGACGGCGGCGACGAGCAGGAAAAGCGCGGTCACGCCGGCGATCAGCTTCCACTGACGCCAGACGAAATTGACATAGCCATGGATGTCGAAGCCGGCTTCCGCTTCGGCCGGCGCGGGCGCCTCCCTTTGTGTCTCGAGACGTTTCAGCATCGAATGCGTGTTCCAGCGGGCTAGTCGGAGAGGGAGATGCGCGAGCTCTCGGCCTGCGCGACGCCGGCGCCGAGAATGGCCATGTAGGTGAGCGCCACGGCCTCTATCTGAACGCCGAAATCGACGAGAGAATGGACGCCGACGAGCAGCGAGCAGGCGGCGGCGGCCGCCGCCGGAGCCGAGGCCCGTCGCCGCGTCGCCGCGCCGATGACGCATTTCGCCGCGAGCCAGAAAAGCGCGCCGACGAGCGCCGCGCCGAAGACGAGACCGAGCCCCAAGAATGCCTCCAAATAGGCGTTATGCGCCTTGTCCCATATATCGGCGGTCGGAATCGAGCGGTCGCGATAGAGCGGAAACAGCGTGGCGAAGGCGCCGTATCCATAGCCCAGCAGCGGCGTGTCGAGAATGGCGCGAAGCGTGATGGAGAAGACGGCCAGGCGCCCACCATCGTCGAGACCGGCGTCGAGCGCGCGGCGGATGATGAGATCGCCGGAATAGAAAATCGTCGCGGCCAGCCCTGCGGCGACGAGGGCGACGGCTCCGGCGCTTTCTCCGCCGCGCCGGCCGCGCGAATAGGCGAGGGCGAGCAGGGCGCCGGCGGCGAGCATCGTCGCCAGAATGCCGCCGCGCGACACTGTGCCGAGCAGAGCGACGAAGATCACGAAAGCCGCCGCCAGCAGGAGCCAGCCGGCGAGGCCCGCCGCTTGCAGGCGCCGCGCCAGCCGAGCGGCGAGCGCGCCCGTTTCGCGTGGGGCGTCGCGATCGGCGAGCGGAATGAGGAGCGCGAGCGTCGTCGCCAGCCCTATGCCCGCATAGGTAGCGAAGTTGTTGCGGTTGACGAAGGTGGAGCGCACGAAAAGGCCTTGCGCAGGCGCGTCGAAGAAAGGAATGGCGGCCGAGAAGAAGGCCGACAGAAAGAGCCCATAGGCGGAATAGGCCGCCACGATGACGGTGATCGCCTGCAGCAGAAAATGCGCGCGATGCGAGCGGCGCGACAATTGGAGCGCCAGCCAGAAGACGCTGGCCGCCGTCACGAGGCGGAGCAGAAAGACGAGCGTCTGGCCGCGATCGACCGAGATCGCGCCGTCGATCGGACGCTCCAGCGCTTCGCTCGCCACGGCCCAGATCGGATGCGCGAGCGCTCCCGCGGCGAGCGGGAGGGCCTGAATGCAAATCCACAGCAGCGCCGCGCCAAAGAGCGCCGCCGGACCGGCGATGGCTGTAATCGATACGGCATGGCGGCGGCCGGCGAGGAGGACGCCGAGCTCGGAGAGAATGGCCAGCGCCGGAAAATACAGCCCGTTCACGCCCCAGGCCGGCAGGCGATTGCCGCCGAGCCAAAAGGGCGCGAAGGCCAATCCGAGCACGAGGCCGAGGAGAAGAAGCGCCTCGAAGCCGCCCTCCGCCCTGAGAGCGGCGAAAGCTCCGCGCCCCGGCTCATGGGCGTTTTCGGTCGGGAGCGAGGACTCCCGCGAAAAGGGCGCGTGCTTTTGCAAAAGGCGCTTGTCCATGCTGCCGCCGAGGGGTGAATGCGGCGTTTTCACCCCAAAGGCGCGGTTGCGGAGGGGAGATCATATCGCCACGAATGAGGGCGGGTCGAGGGCGGCGCATGCGCGGCCGGCTGCCGGGCGCGGCGCGCTCAATAGCGATAGGTCACGCCGGCCGACACGACATTCTGCGCAAATCCCCAGCTCGCCGTGGAATAGCCGATGGCGCCGAAGACGCCGCTGACGTTGGAGCTGGTCTTCTGGAGCTGATAGTCCAGCGAGATCGCGATATTGCGCCAGAATGTGTAGCTGACCCCGACGCCCGCCGCCCAGATCGTGTCGGCGCGCGGCGAGTTGGTCCAGCGCGTCTCGCCATAGCCGCCGCGCGCATAGGCGGTCCAGAAGGGGGAGATGGCGTAGTCGATCTGCAGCTTGGATTGCGTGTTGAGCGTCGCCGGCGACCATTGGCCGAGACGGCCCGCGAGCGCAGTCGGCGCGGCGGCGGCGGCGAGCATCTGGTCGACCGTCGCGGTCAATGTCAGATAGGGCGTCGGATAATAATGCAGCCTTGCGCCGAAGGCGGGCTTGGCGACCTCGCCGCCGGGAAAATTCTGCACGCTGGACTGGCTCTGATAGCCGCCATAGACCTCGCCGCGGAACAGGCTGATGAGTTCCGAGCCGAAACCGCCGACGATGCGATAGCCATTGGTGTCGGAGATCGAGCTCTCATAGCGGCGCAGATCGAGCGTCGGCTCGACGAAGCCGTAGAACATCGGCGAGAGCCACAGGCCGCCGCGCAGCGAGGCTCGATAGCTCAATCCGTTCTGCGCATCGCCGCTCGCGGCGAGCGAGGCGATGGGACGGCTGTCGTAGGACACATATTGCACGCCGGTCGTCGCGCGCACGAACCAATCGGCAATCTTCTTCTCGACGGCGATGGAGCCGGTGATCTGATTGGAGAATTGCTGCGAGGCCGACACTGTATAGCCGGTCGGAACAGTGACATTGGGCGCCGTGGCTCCGAAATTGGAGCCGAAGAGACCGCTCTGCCGCGTGTAATCGGCGGAAAGATACACGTTGAGGTCGCTGAAAGGCGACCAAATGTGATTGATCCCGGCGCGGCCGGCCACATTGGTGGGGTCGACATCGGTCGTCGGCGTCGGCGACAGCCGAAATTGTGAGCCGAGCCCCGGATAGAATTGCGCATCGGCGCTCACATAGGCGGTGGTCTTGTGCAGGCCATTGTCGAGGCCCGCCTGGACCGACGGCCGCACGCGCACGCCGACGGCCGAGCGCCGATCCGTGGCGGTGGAGTAGATATTGTCGTTGAAGACGGAGCCGATGAAGAGGGACGGATAGACGATCCAGCCGTCGATCGCGAGGCCTTCCTCGGGACTTGGACCCATGGCGGTGACGCCGGCCGGAATTTCCTCGCCGCGGGCGACGGAACCGCCGGAAATTATGAGCGCGATCCCCGCCGCGACGCCATTCGGCAGCAAATTGCTCTTCATAACGCCCTCTCGAAGGCGTTCAGCTTGTAAGTGAAACGCGCCCGCAGTCAAGCCTGCGCCCCTTAGTCTCTTGGGGCGCGGCGCGGGGCGGCGCCGTCAAAAATAGCGCTCCGGCACGCGCACGAGATCGCCCGGCAGCACGGGAATTGTGGGCGCCAGCGGATATTCCTTGAACCCCTGCTCGCCCACATGCTGGATGAGAATGGTCGATCGGCTGGCCCGATAGGTCGAGCCGCCGGCGAGCGCGATCGCGCTCATCACATTGAGTCCGCTCTTGAATGAATATTCGCCGGGCTTGCCGACCTCGCCCATGATGTAGAAGGGGCGAAAGCTCGCGACATCGACTGTCACCTTGGGATTGCGCAGATATTCGCCACGGAATTTTTTGGCCAATTCCTGCTCGAGCTGCGGCTTGCTGAAGCCGGCCGCCTTCACCGTGCCGGCCAGAGGCAGCGAAATAAAGCCTGCGGGGTCGATCTCATATTCGCCGGAGAGGCGGTCCTCGCCGAAGACGGTGACGCGGATTTTCTCGCCGGGCTGCAGATTCGGCGCAGTGGTCGCCGCATTGCGAATCAGCGCCTCGCGCTCCTCCGCCGAGACAGGACCGAGGTTGGAGCCGCCGTCGCACCCCATGAGCAGGAGAGAGAGCGAGAGGCAGAGGCCGGCGGAACGGAAAAACGACATCGATCTCGAATGTCCTCGTCCTGAGAGGGCGCGAAGCCGCAGTAGATAAGTGCCCCGTGCGCGGCGCGTCAATACGAAGGCTCATGGCGCTCGCTCTTCGGGTGCGAGCGCCGAGCGCGCGCCCGCCGCAGGCGCCGTAATAGCCGAGCTCTGGTAACTCTTTGTTTGTCGGCTCCGGTCATGCTGCGGCAGGGAGCGAGAATCGGCATGCGCAGCGAGGACATAGACGAAGGAGCGGCGAAGCCGCGCGCCCGTGGCGCGGGGCTGCTCGCCTGTCGTCGCGGCGCCGCGATCGTCGAATTCGCCTTCATCGCGGCTCCGCTGTTTGCGATTCTGATCGCGATCTGCCAGGTCGGCGTGGTGTTTCTCGCGCAGCAGGAACTCGAATCCGCCGTCGAGACATCGGCGCGCACGCTGCTCACGGGCGCGGTGCAGAAGGGCAAGCTCGACCAGACGCAATTCAAGAACACGGTCTGCGGCGGCCTCACCGCGCTCTTCACCTGCACACAGGTGATGGTCGATCTTCAATCCGCCGGCGCCTTCTCCTCCGTCGACACATCGGCGCCGACGCTCACTTACGATTCCAGCGGCAATGTCACCAATAGCTGGAAATTCCAGACCGGCGGCGTCGGCAGCATTCTCGTGCTGCGCGTCATCTATCAGTTCCCCGTCGTCGGCGGGCCGCTCGGATTCAATCTCGCCAATCTGCCCAATGGCAAGCGCTTGCTGATGGCGACAGCCGTCTTCCAGGTGGAGCCCTACTCGTAAGCATCGGAGTCGGCTTCTTGAGCATGCGTCGCCTTTGTCGCCCCCTCTCGATCTTCTTTCGTCCGGCGCGCGCGCTTCGGCGCGATGAGCGCGGCATGATCGCGGTCGAATTCGCATTGATGATTCCGATCGCCGTGCTGATCCTCGTCAGCGAGTTCACCCTCGGCGAGGCGATCACCATCAGCCGCAAGGTGGCGATCACCGGCCGCACGCTGACCGATCTCGTCGCGCGGCGCGCGAGCGTGTCCACGGCCGATCTCACGACGATCTTGAACGCGTCGACGCAGGTCATCGCGCCTTTTTCGACCGCCAATCTGACGATCATCCTCGCCGAGCTCACGACCGATGGAGATAGCAATACGACTGTCACGTGGAGCGAGCCCCTCAACACGACAGGTCTCGTCAAGGGCTCGACCTTCGTGCTTCCGACCGGCATGACGCAGGCGAACACGTCGCTGATCTACGCCTATGTGCGCTATGATTACACGCCGCCCTTCGGCGCCAAAATGATCCCGGTGGTGCCGATCCGCTACACATTCTACATCAACCCCCGCATCACCTCATCCGTGCCACGGGTGAATTGAACCAAAAGGCCGCGCGACGCATGACGATCTTTCGGGCCCTCGGCAGATTTTTCGCTCATCGCCGAGGCAATGTCGCGATCATATTCGCGCTGACGGCGATCCCGCTGATGATCGCCGCCGGCGGCGCGATCGATTATGCGACCGCCGGGCGCATCAAGACGCAGCTCTACGCCGCCGCCGACGCCGCCGCGCTCGCCGCGACGACGCCGCCGATGATGCTGAAGTCTTGGACCGTCGCCCAGGCGGCGGCGAGGACGATGTTCGCCGCTCAGATGACGCAGATCACGCGAGTGACCTATGACGCCGCTAGCCTCGAGGTCAACGGCGGCGACGATCCTGCGCCCGGCTCCATGACGCGCAGCGTGTCGGTCACCTATACGACGAAGGTGCAGAATTCCTTCGGCGCCTTCTACGGCTTGCGGACATCGAACATAACAGTGACCGCCTCGGCGAGCGCGACGACGGCGCGCAATATCGACTTCTATCTGCTGCTCGACAATTCGCCGTCTATGGAGCTGCCCGCCACGCTGGCGGGCGTGACGGCGATGAACGCCTTCGGATGCGCCTTCGCCTGCCATGAGAAGAATGTCAGCGACAATGAATATTCGACGCATTATCCCGGCTGGGGAACGGTCGACAGCTATTCCTACGCCGAGAACAACGGAATAAAGCTGCGCATCGACAATGTTCGGGACGCGGCGAAGAGCCTCGCCACGACCGCGCAATCGACGATGGCCTCCAATGGCGCGACCTATCGCTTGGCGGCCTATAGCTTCAATTACGGCGTGACGATGATGCAGAATCTCGTCCCGACGACGAGCGGCAATGTGAGCCTCATCCAGTCCAATATCGGAACGATGACGCCGCCGCTGATGGATTCGAACAATGTGCTCGCGGCCAATATGCCCTACACCTATCCGACCAGCGACTCGACATACGACACGGTCACGACGGGCGGCGCGTTGAACACCAATGATGCGATGACCGATCTCAATCAGGCGCTCACCAGATTGAACGCGATCATGCCTGCGCCCGGCAATGGCGCCCGCGTCGCCGGCGACAAGCCGCAGGAAGTGCTGATGCTGGTGACGGACGGCGTCATCGATGCGAGCTATTATTCCAGCGGAACCTGCACGACTTCGCTGAATTGGAATTATTCGAACGCCTATGGCTCGTTTTATCGTTGCTTGCAGCCGGTGGACACATCCTTCTGCACGACGATCAAGAACCGCGGAATTCGGATCGCGGTTCTCTATACGACCTATTATCCCGTGCCGAGCAATGGCTTCTATCAGGGAACCGTCGCCACCTTCGCCTCGCAGATCGCCGACAATATGAAGAGCTGCGCCTCTTCCCCCGATCTCTTCTTCGAGGTCAACACGGGCGGCGACATCAGCTCGGCGCTCTCGACCCTTTTCATGAACGCCGTTTCCTCCGCTTCTCATCTTACTAAGTAACGGCCGCGCTCGCGTTGATTTCCCGCGTCGCGGCCTTTACGTTGCGGCGCGGGGAATAGGCGAAGGACGAGAATGCGGGCGCTTCGGATCATCATCGGCCTCGGCGCGACATGCGCGGCGCTGGTCTTCGCGGAGGCCGCTGCGGCGCGCGGCGGCGATCATCATGATCCGACGCCGCAGAGCGACAATCCGCCGACCGTCGCGACGAGCCTTCCCGACACTCTGGCGCAGCCCGCGGCGGCGCGCGACGCGCTCGCGGCGCGCGGCTTCGAGTTCGGCCTCAAATATATCGGCGAGACTTTCTCGGACGTCTCCGGCGGCTTGCGGCGCGGAACGATCTATGACGGCAAGCTGCGCATCGCCTTGGACGCCGATCTCGACAAGGCTTTCGGCTTCACGGGCCTCGTCTTCCACGCCAACGCCTCGCAGCTGCATGGGCGCGGCATAGATCAGTTCTACACGGGCGCGCTGATGCCGGTCAGCAACATAGAGGCGACGCCGACGACCCGTCTCTTCGAGGCCTGGCTCGAGCAGAGCGTCGCCGAGGGCGGCTCCATTCGCCTCGGCCAGATGGGCGCGGATCAGGAATTCATGACGCGCGCATCGGCGAAGATTTTCGTCAACAACAGCTTCGGCTGGCCGGCGCTCGCGATCGCCGATCTGCCGGCCGGCGGCGCCGCTTTTCCGCTGTCCAATCTCGGCGCGCGCGCGAAATGGGAGACGGAGCGTTTCGCTCTTCTCGCCGCGGTCTTCGATGGCGATCCCGCCGGGCCGCAAGGGGCTTTCGAGTCTCCCGATCCGCAGCGACGCAATCCCGACGGCTTGCGCTTTCGTCTGAAGGACGCGCCGTTCGTCATCGGCGAGGGGCAGTGGAAATATGCGGTGGACGATCTGCCGGGCGTCGCCAAGATCGGCGGCTGGCGGCATTTCGGCGTCTTCGCCGATGAGCGTTTCGACGCCGACGGACTTTCGCTCGCCGATCCCGCGAGCGTCGGCGTTCCATTGCGCCGTCGCGGCAATTTCGGCCTCTATGCGCTGGTCGATCAGCAGATCTTCAAATCGGAGGCGGGCGGCGCCGGCGCTTTCGCGCGCGCCGAGGTCGCGCCCAATGATCGCAATCTGGTGAATTTCTACGCCGACGCCGGCGTCTCTTTCCGCGGCGCGCCGGCGCGGCCGGACGATCTCTTCGGCGTCGCCGTCGGCTATGCGCGCGTTTCCAATGGCGCGCGTGGGCTCGATCGCGATACGGCGGCTTTCGGCAATCAATTCGCGCCCATTCGCTCCGGCGAGGCGCTGGTCGAGGCGACCTATATCGCGAGCCTCGTTCCCGGCTGGACGCTGCAGCCGGATCTGCAATATATCCGCCGCCCCGGCGGCAATATCGCAGATCCGCGCGATCCGAATGGCGTCAGGAGCCTGCGCAACGCTCTGGTCGTCGGCCTGCGCACGCTCATTCGCTACTGAGACTTCAGACGGAGACCTTGCGGCATTCGTCCGCGCAGGCCTTGCAGGAGTCGCCGCAGGCCTTGCATTCCGAATATTGCGGGAAGCGATCGCATTCCTTCTTGCAGGCCATGCAAATATCGCCCACCGCCTTCGCCAGAGTCGGCGTGAAGGTCGAGTTCACCGCCGCCAGCGATTCGAGCGCGGCGCAGGCGGAGACGAGATCATAGGCGGCCTTGGTGCAGCCGGCCATGCTGGCGTCGTTCATCGACAACATGCCGAAGCAATGGCGCAGGCATTCATTGCCGGTGGAGACGCATTCGGCGCTGGTCTTCATCAGCGCCAGAAATTTCGGCCCGTGCATCATGTGCCCGGCATGCGGATCGGCGGCGCGATCCTCGGCGACCGCGTGCGTGGCGGAAAGGGCGGCGGCCGCGCCGACGGCGGCGGCGACGAATTCGCGACGTTCCATGGGAGCTTCCTTTCGCTTCGGCCCGAGTCCGGCGGGCGAGAAAAGTTTTGCTCTAACTGGCGTGGACCGCAGAAGCTTCAATCCTTTTCCCGCAGGCGGGCGCGACGTTTCATTGCGCGCCCGCGCGTCGCACGCCATTTCTGGCGAGAGGGCGGGAGCGACGAAAGGGGAGGAGGAGATGGAGCGGGATATCATGCTCACCCTGGCGCGCAGCGACGCCGAGGCGCTGGTCGGCAGCCTGCGCCGACGCTTCGAGCGGCTCTGCGACATTCGCAAGGAGATTTGCGAGCCCGACGAGTTCGATGAGCTGGAGCGCGAGGAGCGCGCCTATTTCGACGCGGAGAATGCGCTGGTCGAGCGCATCATCGGCGAGCTGACGCGCGCGCTCGAAGCGGAGCCGCGCGCCTGAATCGCCAGCTCGGGCTCAGGCGTTGTGGGGCGAAGGCGCCGTCGCGTCCCAGGCCAGCGGACGCGGCGCGCGCCGGCGTGTCTCCGGCCAGCGCGCCAGCAGCATGCTCAGCACGACCAGGAGATCGGCGGCCGCGCGCGATTGGCCGAGATCGACGAAGCCGCGAATATCCGCGATGAGAATATCGCGCACGGCGGCGGCTCCGCGATGGCTGTTGAGGAGATAGCTGGCCAGCGTCCGCTCATGCGCCTTCGAAGGCGCGACTCGGGCGAGCGGCAATGGATCGAGGCCGCTCGGCGCCAGCATTTCGGCGATCTGCATCATCGGTCGGCTCCACGACTCGTTTCTGCCGCAGAGCGCTAAACCGACGACGATGACCTTTTGTGACAGTTCCTATCGTGGAATCTACCTATTCGGCGCAGCCTCGGCGCGGTCCTTTTCGCTCAGCAGACGCTCGGCCGTCTCGGCGACGCGCAGCCAAACGCCATGGCCGTCGCTGTCGCCTGCCGTTTGCAGATCGGCGGCGCGCTCGCGTGCATTGGTGGGCGCGTCCCGCCGCAGCCGGCGGGTGAGCGCGCGCGCATGTATCTCGACGGCCTGTTCCAGAGAAATTTCCATGACGTCAACTCCTCTCGCAGGCGGGCCGAGCCCCGCTCCCGCCGTCGCGCCCTAATTGTGTCGCATATGGGGCGGTCCCAGGGCGCTGCGGCGGATCGTCGCGGGGTCAGGCGCTCGCGGCCAGACCCGCAGACGCTCCGCCCGCGGCGCGCCGCTGCTCCACTGCGGCGGCGAGCCGGCGCAGCGCGGCGAGCGAGGTCGCCCAGTCGATGCAGCCGTCGGTGACGCTCTGGCCATAGACCAGCGGCTTGCCGGCGACGATATCCTGCCGTCCAGCGACGAGATGGCTCTCGATCATCAGGCCGATGATGCGCTGCTCGCCGGCCTCGATCTGCCGCGCCACATCCTCGACGACGGCGGGCTGATTCTCGGGCTTCTTGCTGCTGTTGGCGTGCGAGGCGTCGATCATCAGATAGGGAGAGACGCGCGATTTCTCCGCCTCCTTGGCGGCGGCGTCGACGCTGGCGGCGTCGTAATTGGGCGTCTTTCCGCCGCGCAGAATAATGTGGCAGTCCTCATTGCCGCTGGTGGAGGCGATGGCGGAGCGGCCGTCCTTGGTGACGGCGAGGAAATGATGCGGCTGCGAGGCGGAGAGCACGGCGTCGAGCGCGATGCGCACATTGCCGTCGGTGCCGTTCTTGAAGCCGACCGGGCAGGAGAGGCCGGAGGCGAGCTCGCGATGCACCTGGCTCTCCGTGGTGCGCGCGCCGATCGCGCCCCAGCCGACGAGATCGGCGATATATTGCGGCGTCGTCATATCGAGGAACTCGCAGCCCGCCGGCAGGCCGAGCTCATTGACCTCGAGCAGCAGCCGCCGCGCGAGGCGCAGGCCGGCCTCTATGTCGAAGCTGCCGTCGAGACGCGGGTCGTTGATGAGGCCCTTCCAGCCCACCGTGGTGCGCGGCTTCTCGAAATAGACGCGCATGATGATCTCGAGCCGGTCGCCGAGCTCGCGCTCGGCCTCGGCGAGCAGGCGCGCGTATTCCAGCGCGGCGTCGGGGTCATGGACCGAGCAGGGGCCGATGACGACGGCGAGGCGATCGTCGCGCCCTCGCAAAATCTCGCGCAGGGCGGCGCGCGCGCCGAGCACGACGGCGCTAGCCTTCTCGCTGCGCGGAAGCTCGCGCATGATCTCGGCGGGCGGGCTCAATTCGGTGATCTTGACGATGCGAAGGTCGTCGGTCTCTGTCGGCACGGCGGGTTCCTTTTTTTATTTTGCGTCACGCCGGCGGAACAAAAAAGCCGCCAGCGGGACTGGCGGCTCTCGGGGTTTTCAGGCTTCGCGTCTTTTGCTCACACGCGCTCGCCTCCCGTCGCCGCCGGCGCAGGATAGCTAAAATACCAGTAGTAGCGCGCAGAGCGGACGAGGGTCATGGCGGCAGAGTTAAGCGGAGCGGGGCAGGGTGTCAACCGCGATGCGCCGGCGTTCTATTGGTCCGGTCGCGCCGCAGGCGGCGGCGTATCCCCCGAGCGTCGAGGAATCAAATGGATGTGCGCATGAAAGATTTTCTGCCCCGCGGCGATCCCGATATTCGAGCCGAAATTGAATCCGTCGACTTTTGGATCTTCGAGGCGGATCACTGCGCGGATTTCGGCGGCGAGCCGATGCAACGCTTCACGTTCGTCGGGCGTCGCTTCGAAAATATCGGAGACATGCCGCTTCGTGACGATCAGCGAATGGAGAGGGCGCACCGGGAACTTGTCGCGAATCGCAAAAGCGAGCCCATTCTCGCCGAGGAGCTCGAGCGAATGCCTCGAGCAGAAGGGACAGGAGACCATTGCTTTCTCTCACTCCTCGCGTCGCCGCGGTTCGCGGCGCGCCCTCTGACGGCCTCACGGCGCCGGCACGCAAAGTCCCGAATATCCGGTCATGCGCGTGTTCAGCGGCGTGCCGTTCTCCCTGCCTTCCGCGGCTATGCCGAGAGAAGCGCGCGGCTGCAGCTTGCGCGCGGCCTCGACGCATTTCTCCTCCGTGGCGTAGCCGGGAATGGCGTTGGTCGCCACTGCGCCGGCGGCCTGCGATGTGGTGACGACGAAGGTCGCGACGATGAGCGTGTAGGACATTGAAAATCTCCTCGCGAGCAATGAAAGCGAATGAAAAAGTGACGAAGACGCTCTTACGCGCCGAGACTCTATCGCGAAACGATTGCGAGACTATCGCCGGTCAGCGATAGATTTCGGCGATTTCCAGAAACTCCTTCGCAGTCAAAGAGGCGCCGCCGACGAGCGCGCCATCGACATTTTTCACGCGTAGCAGCTCGGCGGCGTTGGCGGGCTTCACCGAGCCGCCATAGAGAATGCGCGTCGCCTCTGCGCCGGCGCCGAAGAGGGCGGTGAGCCGGGCGCGGATGGCGGCGTGCATTTGCGCGACGTCGACAGGCGTCGGCGTGAGGCCGGTGCCGATCGCCCATACGGGCTCATAGGCGACGACGATATGATCCGGCGCGACGCTTTGCGGCAGCGAGCCGTCCAGCTGCGCTTCGACGATCGCCGATGCGCGGCCGGCGTCGCGCTCGGCGCGCGTCTCGCCGACGCAGACGATGGGCGTGAGCCCGGCGCGCAGAGCGGCCTGCGCCTTGGCGCGGATCAGCGCGTCGCCCTCGCCATGATCGGCGCGCCGCTCGCTATGGCCGACGATCACGTAAGACGCGCCGGCGTCGGCCAGCATTTCGGCGGAAATATCGCCCGTATGCGCGCCGCTCGGCTTTTCGTGGCAGTCCTGTCCGCCGAGCGCGATTGTCGCGCCGGCGAGAATGCGCGCCGCGCGCTCCAGCAGAGTGACGGGCGGGCAGATCGCCAGCTCGACCTTCTCGTGCAAAGCGGCGTCATAGCGCGCGGCGATGGTCTCGATCTCGCCGAGCGACGCCGAAAGCCCGTTCATTTTCCAATTACCGGCGACGAGCGGGCGCGGCGTGAAAGGCATGTCCGGGCGTTCCTCTCAAATAGAGCGATGAAGCGAGCAATTCTGGCCATATCAGCGCTCGCCGCCATGGGCAATTCGCCGCGGGGCCGCGCGGTTGCGGCCGAATGGAAAATTGTCGCCGTTCGCGCCGGGTTGCCGGGCGCCCGGCCGACGGCTATAAGCGCCGCGATCTTAAATCCCATCCTCGAACTCGACGAGACGACGCGCCCATGGCGATCGAACGCACATTCTCCATCATTAAGCCGGACGCCACCAAGCGTAATCTTACCGGCAAGATCAACGCCCTCATCGAGGACGCTGGGCTCCGCATCGTGGCGCAGAAGCGCATCCAGCTGACGCGCGCGCAGGCCGAGACCTTCTATGGCGTCCATAAGGAGCGCCCCTTCTTCGGCGAGCTGATCGAATCGATCACCTCCGGCCCGGTCGTCGTCCAGGTTCTGGAAGGCGAGGGCGCCATCGCCAAATATCGTGCCGTCATGGGCGCGACCAATCCGGCGAGCGCCGATCCGGGCACGATCCGCAAGGAATTCGCCGTCTCCATCGGCGAGAATTCCGTGCATGGCTCCGACGCGCCGGAGACGGCGGCGATCGAGATCCCGCAGTTCTTCTCCGGCAATGAGATCGTCGGCTGAGTCAGCCGGCGGCATAGCTCGGAAAATAGGCGGCGAGCAGCCGGTCGCGATAAGCGACGAGATTTGGCTTGCTCGCCACCGCATCGCGGAGCGGCGACACGAGCTCGGAAACCAGCGTCTGCGCCACCATGGCGAAAGCGGCGGCGTCCACCGCGCTCGGCGCCGAGCCGAAGAGATAGGGCTTGTCGCCGAGCAGGGTGGAGAGCGCGTCCATGTCGCGCCGCCCGAGCTCGGCGAGCTGCTCATTCGTATGACGGCCGAGGCCCTGCGCCGTGAGCGTGCGGGCGATCTTCTTGCGGATCAGCGCTTTGGCCAGCGGTCGCAAGATCGCCGGCGCGCGCGAGAAGAATTGCGCCGGCCCGCGCGCGAAATTGCCGTCGTCGATCCAGCGCGCCTGCGCCAGCAGCCAGTAATAGTGCTCCTCCAGCATTTTCTCGATCGCCCAGCCGGCGGCGCGCTGCTCGGGCGTGAGGCCGGCGTCGAAATCTATGCCATAGGTTTTTTCGAGATAGAGGCGGATGAAGGTGGAATCGGCGACGATCGTCCCCTCGTCGTCGATGAAGGGCAGCTTGCCCTTGGGCGCGCGGCCGAAGCCCGAATGATCCTCGACATAGCGAAGTCCGGCGAATTTCAGCAGCGCCATGGTCTTGAGCACAAAGGGGCTTGCATCCGGGAGGCCGAAATAAGGGCCGAACGAGTATAATTTTATCATTGTCGAAACCTCTCTGCGGAAGCCGCTTCGAGAATATGATCGAGAAACTTCAAAGATCATATTCGTAACCGACAAAGATTAGTAAGTCTCGTATCTTTGCGTTAACATTGGGGCTGATCCGCATGACGGCGGCAAGGGCGATCTGATGGCGAAACGCTGGGTCTATTGGGGGGCGAGGGCGGCAGGCCTGCTGGCGCTCACGATTCTGCTCGTAGCGACGCCCTTCGACGGCGCGCTCGGCCTCGCAAAGCTTTTGGCTATCGGCGTCTATCTCTGCTGGTTCGCGCTGCCGAGCCCCTGCAAGGGCGGCGCGGCCTATCCCTTCGGCCATGGCTTTCGCCCGGGCGCCGGATGTTCGCGGCAGGATCAGCCGGAGGAGGGGACGGCGAGCGCCGGCGCTGGCGACGCGCTCGCGCCGACGACGCGATTGCCCTCCACCCTGACGGCGCCAGAGGCGACGAGCCGCAAGGCGCGCGGATAGAGCAGATGCTCCTGCTCGAGCACGCGCGCCGCGAGACTGTCGGGCGTGTCGGAATCGAGCACGGCGACGGCGGATTGGGCGACGATCGGCCCTTCGTCCATTTCTGGAACCACGAAATGCACGGTGCAGCCATGGATTTTCACGCCATCGGCGAGCGCCCGCTCATGCGTGTGCAGGCCGCGAAATGACGGCAGCAGCGCTGGATGAATATTGAGCATTTGCCCACGCCATTGGCCGATGAACCAGGGCGTCAGCAGCCGCATGAAGCCGGCGAGGCAGAGAAATTCGATTCTGTGCGTCTCCAGCACGATCTGCAGCGAGCGCTCGAACTCCTCGCGGCCGGCGTAGATTTTGTGATCGACCGCGGCGACGGCGATTCCCGCCGCCTTGGCCTTGGCGAGGCCGGCGGCCTCCGGGCGATTGGAGACGACCAGCGCGATCTCGGCCGGAAAATCCGGCGCGCGGGCCGCCTCGATCAGCGCGTCCATATTGGAGCCGCGCCCGGAAATGAGGATCGCCGTGCGCAGCCGCCGGCTCATAGCGGCAGCGTCCCGCGCGTGACGACGCGCGGCCCGTCGCCCGCCGATGTGATTTCGCCGATGGCGATCGGCGTCTCGCCGGCCTCGCGCAGCGCCGCCACGGCCTCCTCCGCGCCGTCCTCGGCCACGACCACGACCATGCCGATTCCGCAGTTGAAGGTGCGCAGCATTTCGGCTTCCGCGACGCCGCCCGTCAGCGCGAGCCAGGAGAAGACCGGCGGCGGTCGAAATGCGCCGAGATCGAGCGCGGCTCCAAGGCCCTTGGGCAGCACGCGTGGCAGATTGTCGGGAAAGCCGCCGCCGGTAATATGGGCGAGGGCGAGGATTTTCTCGCTGCGCTTCAGCGCCGCCAGCAGCGGCCTCACATAGATGCGCGTCGGCGTGAGCAGCGCCTCGGCCAGCGTCCGCCCGGCGGCGAAGGGCGCGGGGGCGTCCCAGGTGAGGCCCGACTCGGCGACGATGCGGCGAATGAGCGAAAAGCCGTTGGAATGGGCGCCGGAGGAGGGCAGGCCGAACAAGAGATCGCCTTCCCTCACCTCCGCGCGCGGCAGCAGGCGGGAGCGCTCGGCGGCGCCGACGGCGAAGCCGGCGAGATCATAGTCGCCCTTGGAGTAAAGACCCGGCATTTCCGCCGTCTCGCCGCCGAGCAGCGCGCAGCCGGCCTCGACGCAGCCGGCGGCGATCCCCGAGACGACGGAGGCCGCCGCATCCGGCTCGAGCTTGCCGCTCGCATAATAGTCGAGGAAGAACAGAGGCTCGGCGCCCTGCACGACGAGATCATTGACGCACATTGCGACGAGATCGACGCCGATCGTGCCATGGAGGCCGGATTCGATCGCGATCTTGATCTTGGTGCCGACGCCGTCATTGGCGGCGACCAGCACTGGATCGGAAAAGCCAGCCGCCTTGAGGTCGAAGAGGCCGCCGAAGCCGCCGATCTCGCCGTCCGCTCCCGGCCGGCGCGTGGAGCGCACGGCGGGACGGATGAGGTCCACCAGCCGATTTCCGGCGTCTATGTCGACGCCGGCCTGGGCGTAAGTGAGACCTTTTTGTCCTGCCGCCATTGCGATATCCCGCGCTCGATTTCGAGCCTGCGGCCTAGCGCCTTACGCGGCCCGGCGCAATCCGTTTTGCGGACCGACCGGCCGATAGAGCGAGCCTGAAGGCTCACGGTCCAGGGCGCACATTGGACCGCGAGCCTTCAGGCTCGCATCTTATTCCCGGGCTCAGCCGGCCACATGCTTCTCCGCGACGCTCGGATCGACCGGGTTGAGCTCCACGCTCTCGCCGCAGCCGCAGGCCGAGGTCTGGTTCGGGTTCTGGAACACGAAGCTCGACGAGAACTGCTGCACGTCGAGATCCATGCGCGTGCCGAGCAGATAGATGACCGCCTGGCCGGCGACGATGACGCGCGCGCCTTTTTCCTCGATCACCTCGTCGCCGGGCGCGGGCTCGGCCAGCTCCATCTTATAGGCCATGCCGGCGCAGCCGCTCTTCTCCACCCAGATGCGCAGGCCGATATTGGGGTTCTCGGCGCCGGCGAGCAGGCCGCGCACGCGCTCCGCCGCGGAGTCGCTGAGGCTCATGACGTTCATCTGTTCGCTCCCTACATCCCTTCGTCCGCCGCGTGGATGCGCGGCTCGACGTCGCGATCAATAATTCTTCCATATGCCCGGCGTCGCCAGCTCGACGAGATTGTCGTCTGGATCGCGGAAATAGAGGCTCCGCCCGCCGCGCGGCCACTGCATCCGCGCCTCGATCGGCACATTCTTTTCTGCGAGCCGCCGCTCCCACAGGCCGAGATCCTGGGGCCGGATCGCGAGCGCGAAATGCAAGCGCCCGCGGCCTTCATGCGGCGGTATCTCGCCCCCCGGCAGAACCACCGCCTCGCCCATCGCTTCCCGCGCGAACAGTAGAAGCACGCTGCGCGGTCCGCAATCATAGGCGATCAGCCGCGGATCGGAGAACATGGGCTCGAGGCCGAGCGCATCCTCATAGAAACGCGAGGCGCGCGCCAAATCCTCGACATAGAGAGCCGTCTCGAGACACCCGTCGATTTTCGGCGCGGGCGCTTCCATCGGCTCTCCTCATTCTCACCACATGTCGAGCGTCATGCGGGCTTCGTCCGACATGCGGCTCTGATCCCATGGCGGCTCGAAGACGAGCTTGACGATCACAGCCATCACGCCCGGCACCAGGCTCACCGAGCTCTGCACCTGCTCGACGATCGTGCCGGCGACGGGGCAGCCCGGCGCGGTCAAGGTCATGTCGATATAGACGACGTCCTCGGGCGTGATGTCGATATTGTAGATGAGGCCGAGCTCGAAAATATCGGCAGGAATCTCGGGGTCCTGCACGGTCTTCAGCGCGGCGATGATGCCTTGCGTCAGCCGCTCGACATCTTCCTTGGACCGGCCCGCGGGCAGGGGCTGCTGCTCCTCCCGCGTCAGCTCCCGACCGGTCACGACTTCCTGCGGCTCCACCGCGTCATCGGTCTTGGTCACGATTCTGTCTCCTTATCAAGAAAACAGCGCCTTCGCTTTCAGCAGCGCTTCCGCCAGGCGATCGACCTCGTCGCGCGTATTATACATTGCGAAAGAGGCGCGGCAGGTGGAGGTGACGTTGAAGCGCTGCAACAGCGGCATGGCGCAATGGGTTCCGGCGCGCACAGCGACGCCCGAGCGGTCGATAACGGTCGCTATGTCGTGGGCATGGGCCTCCGGCATGTCGAAAGCGACGATCGGTCCCTTGTCCTTGGCGTGACCGAAGATTCGAAGCCCCGGTATAACCGAGAGGCGCTCATGCGCATAGGCGGTGAGATCGGCCTCATGGGCGCGGATCGCCGGGCGGCCGATCTTCTGCATATATTCGAGCGCCGCGCCGAGCCCCGCCGCTTGCACGATCGGCGGCGTGCCGGCCTCGAAGCGATGCGGCGGCGTGTTGTAGGTCACATAGTCGCGCGTGACCGTCTCGATCATCTCGCCGCCGCCGGCGAAGGGCGGCAGCTTCTCCAGCCACTCGCGCTTGCCATAGAGCGCGCCGATGCCGGTCGGCCCATAGAGCTTATGGCCGGTGATGATGTAGAAATCGACGTCCAGCGCGCGTACGTCGACATCGAGATGCACCGCGCCTTGCGAGCCGTCGACGAGCACCGGCACGCCATGAGAATGGGCGATGCGCACGATATCGGCGATCGGCGTCGGCGCCGCCAGCACATTGGACATATGCGTCAGCGCGACGATCTTCGTCCGCGGCGTGATGAGCTTCTCGAAATCCTCGAGCGAGAAGACGCCGTCATCGTCGGTCTCGATCCATTTCAGCACCGCGCCCTTGCGCTCGCGCAGGAAATGCCAGGGCACGATGTTGGAGTGATGCTCCATGATCGAGAGGATGATCTCGTCGCCCTCGCCGATATTGGCGAGGCCGAAAGAGGAGGCGACGAGATTGATCGCCTCCGTCGCGCCGCGCGTGAAGATGATCTCCTCGCGATCGCCGGCGTTGAGGAAGCGGCGCAAGGTCTCGCGCGCGCCCTCATAGGCGTCGGTCGCCGCATTGGCGAGATAATGCAGGCCGCGATGCACATTGGCGTATTCGTGCTCGTAGACCTGGGAGATGCGCTCGATCACCTGCCGCGGCTTCTGCGCCGAGGCGGCGTTGTCGAGATAGACGAGATCCTTGCCATAGGGCTTTTCGGCCAGGATCGGAAAGTCGCGGCGGATCGCCTCGACGTCATAGGCGGGCGTGGCCTCGGCCAAGAGCGGCTGGTTCACTTCGCTCCCCCTCGCTTGCCGAGCCAGCTGCGGATGCGCTCGAAATAGACGTCGCGCACCGCTTCCTCGCCGAGCGCCTCGACGATCTCGCCGGCGAAGCCTTCGATCAGCAGCGCCTCGGCCTCATGCTTGGGCAGGCCGCGCGCCACCAGATAGAAGAGCTGGTCGGCGTCGAGACGTCCGCAAGTGGCGCCATGGCCGCAAACGACGTCGTCGGCGAAAATCTCCAGCTCCGGCTTATTGTTCATCGTGGCGTTCTCGCTGAGCAGCAGAGCCCGCGACTGCATGGAGCCGTCGGTCTTCTGCGCGCCCGGGCGCACCACCACCTTGCCTTGAAACACGCCGGTCGACTGGCCGTCGAGCACGCTGCGGAAACGCTCACGGCTCTGACAATGGGCCGCGGCGTGCTCGACGACGAGCGTCGTATCCGCATGGTCCTTGCCGCCGAGCAGGGAAATTCCGTCGAGCGCGACGCTCGCCTCCTCGCCGGCGAGCCGCGCGAAGATTTGCCGGCGCACGAGACCGCCGCCTTCGACGAAGCCGAGCGATTTGAACGACGCCTTCGCTTGCGCGGTGACGAGCAGGCTGAACAGCCGTATCGCCGCTTCCGACTGCGGGCCGATGTCGGCGATATGCTCGACCTCGGCGCCGGCGCCGATCGCGAAAGCGAGAACGTGATTCTCCTGCGCGCCGGAGGGCGCGAGGGCGAGCGACGTCTCGACGATCTTCGCCTTGGCGCCGTCGCCGACGACGACCAGCGAACGCGTGAAGGAGGAGCGCGCCTCGTCGCCGGTGGAGACCAGCAATATTTCGATCGTCTTGGCCACTTCCGTCGCCGGAGCGACGCGCAGAACCACGCCGTCCTGCATCAGCGCCGCATTGAGCGCGACCACCGCGTCGGCGCCGGCGTTCTCCGGCAGGCCCAGCGCCGTGAGGACGGATGCGTCCTCCTTGGCGAGGACGTCGGCGAGCGAGGCGAGCTCGACGCCGGCCGGCAGAGACGCGACATCGGACAGATCGGGACGGAAGGCGCCGTCGGCGACGACGAGACGCACGCGGTCGAGGCTCGCCGGCGGCAGAGTGACGGCGCCGGGCGCGCCGAGCGGCGCGACTATGCGCAGCGAGGCGCGCAGATCGGTATAGTGCCACGCCTCGACGCGACGCGTCGGCAACCCTTTGCGCGTGAAGAACTCCCAGGAGGCCTGGCGCAACGCGGGCGCGCCCTTGCCCTTCATCGCCTCGAAGGCGCCGGCGAAGGCCGTCTCGGCCTCGCTCTTCTTGTCGATCGCCTGCACGGTCATGATCTCACCCTCACGCCGCTTCGCCGACATAATCGCGATAGCCGCTCTTCTCGAGCTCGAGCGCGAGCTCCGGCCCGCCGGTTTTCTGAATCTTGCCCTTGGCCATCACATGCACAGTGTCCGGCTTGATGTAGTCGAGCAGGCGCTGATAATGGGTGATCACGAGGAAGCCGCGGTTCGGCGAGCGTAGCGCGTTCACGCCCTCGGAGACGATGCGCAGAGCGTCGATGTCGAGGCCGGAGTCGGTCTCGTCGAGAATGCCGAACTTGGGCTGCAGCAGGCTCATCTGCAGAATGTCCATGCGCTTCTTCTCGCCGCCGGAAAAGCCGACGTTCAGCGCGCGCTTCAGCATGTCCATGTTGATGCCGAGCTTGGCGGACGCCTCGCGGATCAGCTTCATGAAGTCCGGCGTCTGCAGCTCTTCCTCGCCGCGCGAGCGGCGCTGCGCGTTCACGGCGGCCTTGAGGAAGGTCATCGTCGCGACGCCCGGAATCTCGACCGGATATTGGAAGGCGAGGAACACGCCCTTGGCGGCGCGCTCATGCGGCTCGAGGCCCAGAATATTCTCGCCGTCGAGCAGCACCTCGCCCTCGGTGACGTCATAGCCCTCGCGGCCGGAGATGACATAGGAGAGCGTGGATTTGCCGGTGCCGTTCGGCCCCATGATGGCCGCCACCTCGCCGTCCTTCACCGTGAGGTTCAGCCCGTCGAGAATTTTGCGCTCGCCGATGGAGACGTGGAGATTCTTGATTTCGATCATGGTCTCGTCCTGTTGGCTGTTCGCTGTCTTGCGAGGGACGTTGCAATTCGGGGGCCGCTCTTTGTGGGCCGTTTCGTCGCTCGCCTGCCTCGTAAAGAGGCGCTCAAAAAACGCAGAGCGCCTCTTTGCTCATCGATACGTCAACCGACGCTGCCTTCGAGGCTAACTGCGATCAGTTTCTGCGCTTCCACTGCGAATTCCATGGGCAGCTTCTGCAGAACGTCGCGCACGAAACCATTGACGATGAGCGCCGTCGCCTCTTCTTCGGAAAGGCCGCGCTGCATGCAGTAGAACAGCTGATCATCGGAGATCTTCGACGTCGTCGCCTCATGCTCGAACACGGCGGAAGCGTTCTTCGACTCGAGATAGGGCACCGTATGCGCGCCGCATTTGTCGCCGATGAGCAGGCTGTCGCAATTTGTGAAATTGCGCGCGCCTTCCGCCTTGCGATGCGCCGACACCTGACCACGATAGGTGTTCTGCGAATTGCCGGCGGAGATGCCCTTGGAGATGATGCGGCTCTTGGTGTTCTTGCCGAGGTGGATCATCTTCGTGCCGCTGTCGACCTGCTGATAGCCGTTCGACACTGCGATCGAATAGAACTCGCCTTGCGAATTGTCGCCGCGCAGAATGCAGGACGGATATTTCCACGTCACCGCGGAGCCCGTCTCCACCTGCGTCCAGGAGATATGCGAGTTCTTGCCACGGCAATCGCCACGCTTGGTGACGAAGTTGTAGATGCCGCCCTTGCCCTCGCTGTCGCCCGGATACCAGTTCTGCACCGTCGAATATTTGATCTCGGCGTCGTCGAGAGCGACGAGCTCGACCACGGCGGCGTGCAGCTGGTTCTCGTCGCGCTTGGGCGCCGTGCAGCCTTCGAGATAGCTGACATAGGAGCCGGCGTCGGCGATGATGAGCGTGCGCTCGAACTGTCCCGTGTTCTTCTCATTGATGCGGAAATAGGTCGACAGCTCCATCGGGCAGCGCACGCCCGGCGGGATGTAGACGAAGGACCCGTCCGAGAAGACGGCGGAGTTCAGCGTGGCGTAGAAATTATCCGTCACCGGCACGACCGAGCCGAGATATTTGCGCACCAGCTCGGGATGCTCGCGCACCGCTTCCGAGATCGGGCAGAAGATCACGCCGGCCTTGGACAGCTCCTCGCGGAAGGTCGTCGCCACCGAGACCGAGTCGAACACCGCGTCCACGGCGACCTTGCGCTGCTCGACGCCGGCGAGCGCCTCTTGCTCGCGCAGCGGAATGCCGAGCTTCTCATAGGTGCGCAGCAGCTCGGGATCGACCTCGTCCAGCGACTTCGGCCCGGGCGTCGATTTCGGCGCCGAATAGTAATAGAGATCCTGATAGTCGATCGCGGGATAGTCGACGCGAGCCCATTTGGGCTCCTCCATCGTCAGCCAGCGCCGATAGGCCTCGAGCCGCCACTCGGTCAGCCATTCGGGCTCGTTCTTCTTCGCCGAAATGAAGCGGACGATATCCTCGCTGAGGCCCTTCGGGGCCTTTTCGGATTCGATATCGGTGGTGAAGCCGTATTTATATGCGTCGACGTCGATTTCTTCGACGCGCGCCACCGTCTCCTGGCGAGCCGCCATGTGTCCTCTCCTCGTCTCGACGGGTTCAAGGCCCGCCGGCCGAAATTAGAGCCGCCGAAGCCGCCCTTCAGGCGGCCGTCCGCCGCGCCCTGATCCTCTTCGCGACCCCTGCAAAAGCGATACCAAACAAATCTACATGCTCCTCGGTCGAACTCCAACCCAAGCTCGCCCTGAGCGCGGCTTTGTCCTCGAGCCCCATGGCGGCGAGCACATGGGAGGCTTTCACCTTGCCCGAGGAGCAGGCCGAGCCGGAGGAGAGGGCGACCCCTTCGACGTCCAGCGCGATCAGCAAGGTCTGCGCCTTCTGCCCTGGGGTCAGAAAGGCCGAGGTATTGGCGAGCCTCGGGCCTTTTGCGCCGAGAAACAGGGCTTCTGGCCAGATTTCCGCGACTTTCGCCTCCAGCCGGTCGCGCAGCGCGCCGAGCCTTTCGGCCTCCTCCGCCCTGCTGTCTTTCGCGACTGCGAAAGCCGCGGCGAAGCCGGCGATAGCGGCCACATTCTCGGTGCCGGCGCGGCGTCCGCCCTCCTGGCCGCCGCCGCGCAGCAGCGCCTCTCTGATATGGAGGCGGTCCTCCGCGAGCGCCAGAGCGCCGGCGCCCATGGGGCCCCCGATCTTATGTGAGGAAAAGAACAATGCATCGGCCCGCAGGGCCGCGAATGTGGTCTCCAGCCGCCCGACCGCCTGTGTGGCGTCGCAGACGAGAAGCCCGCCGGCCGCATGGACGAGATCGGCCGCGGCGGCGACCGGCTGAATGGCCCCGGTCTCATTGTTGGCGGCCTGCAGGGCGAGCAGAATTCGCCTGCCTTTGTTGCGCTGCAGCGTATCGGCCAGCGCGTCGAGCGACAGCGCGCCATCCGGGTCGAACCCTATGGTCTCGGCGCGCGCGGCGGGGAAGCGATGGCCGGCCAGAACGGCCGGATGCTCGCCGGCGCCGAGGAGCAGCAGATCGATCTCCGCCGTAGTTTGGTCTCGTTGTAAGAAAGGCGTCAAAATCAGATTGGCGGCCTCGGTCGAGCCGGACGTGAAGACGACATTGCGCGATTTCGTCCCAAGTCCCGCGGCGATTTGCCCGCGCGCGGCCTCGATCAGCGCCCGTGCGGCACGGCCTTCGGCATGGATGGAGGAGGGATTGCCGAGCGTCTCCAGCGCCGCGAGCATGGCGTCGCGCGCCTGCGGTCGCAGCGGCGTGGTGGCGTTATGGTCGAGATAGGCGCGCGGGGCGGACATGATGTGAAGCTAATCGTTCCGCGCGCGGAATGGGAGAGCCGGCAGGCGTCCCCATAGCAGCTCGCCGCCCGGAAGGCGGCGGGAGAGGGCGACGAGCGCCGCCGTCCCGGCCACAGTGATCGCGGTCGCCGCCGCCGCGTCGAGATAGCCGGCGGCGAATTCCGGCGGCAGCGAGGTCGCGCGAAACGCCACTGTCTGCGCCAGATAGATTTCCAGCGTCATTCCGCCGATGGCGATCACGATCCGCGCCGCCGCCGATGGCGCGATCCTGTCGTGCAGGGCGACCGCCCCGCGCAGAAAGGCCAGCGTCGCTGCGACTGAGACCGGCAGCATCAGGGCCAATTGGCCGGCGACGCCCGGCCGCCAATAGGCGAAGCCATTGTTGTAGATGTAAGTGTCCGGCGTCCAGAACAGCCATCCGACCGTGGCCGCCGCCCCGGCCGCTACGGCGAAGTGGGGCGGGATGCCGCGGATCGTCACGCCGGCGCGCCCGGCGAGAAAGGCGATGAGATAGAAGGCGGCCGTGTAGCGAATGACCGAGCGTGGAAAATCAGGCAGCGGCGCCAGCAGCAGCGCGGCCGTGATCAGCAGCAGCGCCGCTCGCTCATAGGCGCCGAAGCGCGTCGCGGCGAAGGCTCCGGCGGAGCCGACGACGACAGCCCATAAGAACCAAAAGGAGTCGCGAAAATCCCTCCACACATCCGAACGGAAATGGGTCTCGAGGCCGAGGAATGCGCGCTCGAGGTTCGGCCAGGCCAAAATTCCCGCCCAGACCGCCATTGCGAGGAGCAGAGGCAGCGTGCGGCGAAAGAGGAATTGCTCGAGGCGCGTCGCGGCGTCGATCCGGCGCGCGGCGAGATAGCCGGAGACGGCGATGAAGGCCGGCATATGAAAGAGATAGATGGCCCGAAACAGCCCGTCGTCCCAATAGTCTTCCGTTCCCGCATGGACGATCCATTGGATCGAATGGCCGAAGACGACGAGGAGGATCAAAATCCCTTTGATGAAGTCGAGGCCCGGATCGCGGCTTTTGGCCGTCCTCGCCAGCGAAGCCTCGATCTCGAGCGGAGCGGGACAAGGAACGATATCGACCAAGAATTCTCGACCCTTCGCGAAACGCCGCATGCAGCCGAGCTATGGATCGGTGGGGCGAGAATGCGCCGCGACCCTTCAAAACTCTTGCAATGAGCGCCGTCACACATGCTAGAAGGCCCGCTCGGCCGAAAACGAGCCGCGGGTTCGGTGCGCGCCGGACGCGTGGACGCCCGGCAAGGGGCGCTCCGGCTGGAGCATAACGCATTTTCGGCGCCGGCGAAAACCGCCCGACGAAAAAAGCGCGTTTTTCGCGCGGGGGAGACGAGGAACTTCATGCCCGAGGTCATTTTCACCGGCCCCGCCGGCCGGCTCGAAGGCCGCTTTCATCAATCGGCGCAGCGCGGCGCGCCGATCGCCATCGTGCTGCATCCGCATCCGCAGTTCGGCGGCACGATGAACAATCAGATCGTCTACAACCTCTATTACGCTTTCGCCGAGCGCGGCTTTTCCGTCCTGCGCTTCAATTTCCGCGGCGTCGGCCGCAGCCAGGGCTCTTTCGATCATGGCGCGGGCGAGCTCTCCGACGCGGCCGCGGCGCTCGATTGGGCGCAGGCCGTCAATCCCGAGGCGCGCGCCTGCTGGATCGCCGGCGTCTCCTTCGGCTCCTGGATCGGGATGCAATTGCTGATGCGCCGGCCGGAGATCGAGGGCTTCGTCTCGGTCGCGCCGCCGGCCAATCGTTTCGATTTCTCGTTTCTCGCGCCGTGCCCGTCATCGGGCCTCTTCATTCACGGCGACATCGATCGCGTCGCGCCGCTGAAGGAAGTGACCGGGCTCATCGAGAAGCTGAAGACTCAGAAGGGCATCGTCATCGAGCATGCGGTGGTGCAGGGCGCCAACCACTTCTTCGAGAACCGCATCGAGCCGCTGATCGCCCATGTCGACGCCTATCTCGACAAGCGTCTCGGCAATCCGCCCCGCATCGCCATTCCCGCGCGGGGCGATTGATCGCGGGAAATATCTGCGACGGCGGAGCGCGGCGCTTGGCGCCGCGCTTTTTTTTATGCTCAGAATTTGGCGACGATCGGCGCCGGCTTGAGCCAGTCGAAATGATAGTTTAGCCCGGCGCGGGCGATATGGCCGTCGAAGCGCGTCGAGGATTGCGCGCCCGAGATCTGCGAGCCGAGCGCCGATGTGTAGGCGTAGACGGCGCTGGGTGTCGAGGCGGTTCCGAGATCGTAATAGAGATATTCGACCTTGGCGCTCCATCGCGGCGCGAACAGCCATTCGAGGCCGCCGCCGACCGCATAGCCGATGCGAAGATCGGAATAGGAATCGGAGGCGACGATGGTCGGCGCGCCGAGATAGCTCGCGGAGAGATTGGTCTGGCCATAGGCGAGACCGCCCGTCGCATAGGCGAGCAGAGTCGGCGTGACGAGATAGCCGAGCCGCCCGCGCGCCGTGCCGATATAATCGATCCCGCGCGAGAGCGTGGTGTAGGCCGAGGCGCCGGTGAGCGCTGCCGTGGAGCCGCTGGTGGCGACGCCCTGAATGTCGGCCTCCACGCCCCAGAGGAATTTGTCCGAGACCTGGGAATTATAGCCGATCTGGCCGCCGCCGATGAAGCCGGAGACATTGGCGTTGATCGAGCCGGGAAAATTGCCGATGAGCGCATTGGCGCCGAGGCCGGCCGCGTCTGTGTCCCAATAGCTCTGGGCGACAGTATCGCTGTTGGACCATGTATAGCCGGCGTTGAGACCGACGTAGAAGCCGGTCCAGAGCGGCGGCGGCGCGAGCGGCGGAATGAAGGCGGGCGCCGCTTTGGTGGAGGGAAGGTCGGCGGCGATAGCCGGAGCGACAGCGCAGGCGAGCGCGAGCGCGCTCGCCACGACGATGGATTTCGTCATGGGACAGGACCTCGGTTTCGATAGCGCTCCCGCCGTCCCCACGATCCGCTGAGACGGGGCCGGGGCGGGCCGGAAGGCGGGGGCGGTTCTCGAAAAACACGAGCCGCATGCCGGCGGGAGCGAGCGGAGGCTCTGCTCTATGCGGCCCGATCTCAAGTTAATTTTTGGCAATATTGTAGAAGAGTCGAAAATCTACTTGTTAACAAAATTTAATATTATGAAATTTCGGCAATGTGCTCAGAGCCTTCGCTCGCCGCGCGCGCCTCAGGCGTTTTTCGCCAGCGCCGGCAAAATTCGCGTCGTGATCGCGCTCTCGTCTATCGGGCCGAGAATGGCGACGTCGATTTTGGGGCCGGGCGCCACCACGAAGCTCGCCGGAACGCCGCGCGCGCCCAGCGCCCGCTGCAAAAAGGCGCGCTGATCCTGACCGACGGCGACGAAAGGATTGCCATGCTCGGCGAGAAAGCTGCGGGCGTGGGCCGGATCGTCCTTCACATCGGCGCCGTAGATGACGACGCCTTTTTGCGCCAACGCCATCAAGAGGTGATGCTCGGCGCGGCAGCTCGGACAATAAGAGGCCCAGAGATAGAGGAGCGAGCGCTTGCTCGCGAGATCGGCGGCGCCGAAGCCCGGCATGGGTCGCCCGTCCGCGAAGGTCAGCCCCGGCGTCGGCGGCAGATCGAAGGCCTCGATCGACATTGTGTTGAAGAAGCGGGCCGAGAGGTCCTTGCGCTTCCAGACCTGCTCGGCGACCGCGGCCCCGACGCCGGCGGAGACGGCCCCGAGCGCTCCGAGAAGAAGATTGCGCCGGCTCGGCCAGGCGGCGGCGTCCTCGTCTCGCTGAATCGTCTCGGTCATGCTTCGCTCCTTCTCCCATCGCGCATTTGAAGATCAGACCCTCAATGCGGAATGAAAGAGGCGGCTAAAGCCAGAGCTATCTGCTCCCTCGGCCGATGGCGCGGCGGCCGCGCTGCGCGGCGGCGATCTCGCCGCCCTTGGTCGGCGTGGGCGCCCCGGTGGTTCCAGGGAAGGTCAGCGGCAGGCCTTTCAGCACACGCACAGCGAGAAAAGCGAAAGCCTGCGCCTCGATCGCATCGCCCTTCCAGCCGACCTCCGCCGCCGTGGCGATCGGGCAGGGCAGGCGGTCGACGAGCGCGCGCATCAGCGTCGGATTATGCGCGCCGCCGCCGCAGACGATCGCCCGCTGCGGCGCCGAGGGCGTCTGCGAGAAGGCGCGGGCGAGGGACGCCGCGGTGAAGGCGGTGAGCGTCGCGGCCGCGTCGCAAAGCGAGAGCTCGTCTGTCGCACGAAATGAAAAATCGTTTCTATCTAGAGACTTTGGCGGAAGTTTCTGAAAATATGGATGAAGCAGCATGGATTGCAGAATCGCCTCGTCGACGCGGCCCTCGGCGGCGGTTGCGCCGTCGCGGTCGACCGGCGAGCCGGTGCGGGCGAGCATCAGATCGTCGATCAGCGCATTGCCGGGACCGGTGTCGAAGGCGAGGGGCTCCGCGTCGCCATCGACGAAAGTGACATTGCCGACCCCGCCTATATTGATGACGGCGACCGGCCCCTCGATCCCGCTGGATGCAACCAGAGCGCGATGATAGGCCGGCACGAGCGGCGCGCCCTCGCCGCCGGCGGCGACATCGGCGGCGCGAAAATCATAGGCGACATCGACGCCGAGCCGCTCGGCGAGCGCCGGCGCGTCGCCGATCTGGATCGTGAGCCGGCTCTGGGGCCGATGCAGAACCGTCTGACCGTGAAACCCCAGAATATCGACGCTCGCCGGATCGAGGCTCTCCGCGCGCAAAAAGGCTTCGACCGCCTCCGCATGACGCTCCGTGACGAGGCGCTCCGCCGCGCCGACCGCGCCGGGGCGGGCGGCGCGGTCGGTGAGGCGGGCCGCCTCGGCGAGGGCGGCGCGAAGCAGCTCGCGATCCTGCTCGGAATAGGGAAGGAAGCCGGTCGGGCCGAAGTCGAGCCGCTTTTCGCCATCCGTGTCCAGCAGGGCCACGTCCACGCCGTCCATGGAGGTGCCCGACATGAGGCCGATGGCGCGAAAGAGAGTCATTTGTGTCTCCTGCCTACGCATATTCGGCGGCTCGCGCGCAGAGCCGGATTTTCTTGCCAGAGCAATGCAAATCGCTCAAGTGTGGCGCGTTCTTCTCATCTTGGGCGGCGCTCGCCATGAAACAGCATCCGCATCACGCCGCGCCTTCGACTCTGCGTCGCTTCCTCGCCAGCGAGGCGGCGGGCGGCGTCGTGCTGATGGCGAGCGCCGCTGTGGCGCTCGCGCTGGCCAACTCGCCTTTCGCCGAATCCTATCACAGCCTGCTGGCGACGCCGATCGCCGGCCATTCGCTGCTGCATTGGATCAACGACGGGCTGATGGCGGTTTTCTTCCTGCTCGTCGGCCTCGAGATCAAGCGCGAGCTGCTCGACGGCCATTTGCGCCATTGGTCCGCGCGCGTGCTGCCCGGCGTCGGCGCGCTCGGCGGAATGGCCGCGCCGGCGCTGATCTACGCCTATTTCAACGCCGATTCGTCGGCGGCGCGCGGCTGGGCGATTCCCTCGGCGACCGACATCGCATTTGCGCTCGGCGTGCTGGCGCTGCTGGGGGACCGCGTGCCGGGCGCGCTGAAAGTGTTTCTCACCGCGCTCGCCATTCTCGACGATCTCGGCGCCATCGTCATCATAGCGGTGTTCTACGCCGGCGATCCGGCGGCTCCGCCCATGCTAGGGGCGGGCGTGACCCTGTTTCTGCTGCTCGGCCTCAATCTCTTCGAGGTCACGATCCTCGCGCCCTATCTCCTGCTCGGCGTGGCGCTCTGGCGTTTCGTGCAGCTCAGCGGCGTCCATGCGACGCTCGCCGGCGTGCTGCTGGCGGCCATGATTCCGCTGCGCCTCTCCGGGCCGGACCCGGAGGAGCATACGCCGTTGCACCGGCTCGAGAATGCGCTCGGGCCATTCGTCGCCTTTATCGTGCTGCCGCTGTTCGGCTTCGCCAATGCGGGCGTGGCGCTCGGCGGCGGCGATCTCGCGACGACCGGCGCGCCCATTCTGCTCGGCGTCGGGCTCGGCCTTTTTCTCGGCAAGCAGCTCGGAGTCTTCACGGCGATCGCTCTGGCCCTGGCGACGCGAATCGCCTCGCGGCCGCCCAAGACCGGCTGGATCCAGCTCTATGGCGTCTCCGTGCTCTGCGGCGTCGGCTTCACCATGAGCCTGTTCATCGGCCAGATCGCTTTCGAGGCGGATGAGGCGGCCATGCGCGCCACCAAGATCGGCGTGCTGGCGGGCTCCGCCGCCTCCATTCTGCTCGGCTCGCTGGTGCTGTGGATCGCATCGCGGCGGCGCGCCGAGCCGCTCACGCATCCGCTGACCGATTCGTGAAAAAGGGCTAAGCTCGGCCTTCGTTTCTTTTTCACGAGGCTCCGCTTCTCATGGCCAATTTCAAGCTCCCGCTGTCGGGCGACGTCGCTCAGACCATCAACCCCTGGACCGCCGTCTTCAGCCCCTATGGCGGTCAATTCGGCCTCATCAACATCAATCTCGGCCGCTCGAGCGCGCCGCAGGTGGAGGAGGACGTGCTCGCCGACGTCGGCAGCTATGGCAAGCAGCTCGGCCGCATCGGCGACGCAATGGCCGTTCTGCTGGCGCATTTTCATCCGCAATGCGAGCTCACCGCGCAGGAACGCGAGGCGATCGACGCGCTGAAGGCGATGCTGAAGGAGATCGATGCGATCAAGCGCCGCCATCATCGGCCGGTCACCGCGCCGTGACGCGCGTGCGCCGGCAAAAACGCAACCTTGACAAGCGTTCCGAACCGGGTTGAACTCGAAATTATTGAATTCAAGAGAGTAGGATTTCCTATGGATCAACTTTTCCGAGCATCCAGCAGCCCCGAGGTCATAGAGCTCTATCGACTGATGCGCGAGCTGCTCGCGTTGCGCGACATGTTCGACGGCGCTTATGAGCGGGCGGTCTTGTCGATGTTGCCGGAGACGACCCGCGCGCGTTTCGACCGCCTCGCGCAATCGGTCGACGATCACGCCAGCATCGCGCTGGCGCGGCCGATTCAGGACGACTCCTATGACGCGCTGGAATTGGTGTTCGACGAATATAAGCATGAGGTTGCGGAGAGCCTGCTGGCGGCCGCTCTCGCCGATACGGTCGCCGATCTGCCGGAGAAGCTCGGCGCTCTCGAGAAATCGCTGATCGTCGAGCGTCTCTGAGGCTTATCCGCTCTTGCCGGAGCGGCCCGAAGAGACGTCTTACCGGCCGAAAAGAGCGAGGGTGGGGCTGGAGGCCTCGGAGGGACTTCGCCAAGCTCTATTTTTCAAACACCTAGAGCGCCGAGGAGGGATTTTTTCTCGCCGCTTTAGGTCAAAGAATAGCCGCTTGGCTCCCTCACTTTTCCAACGATCCGGGCCGCTCAATTAGCGGTTCTACGGGCGGCCGCAATGCGGGATAGAGAGCGCCGCAGGGATGGCTCATATCTCTGGCGCGGTCACAGGCGGCGAGGCGGCGGAGCAGATCGGGCAGAGCGATATCGGCGCCGAATCGCTTGATGAGCCCGGCGCGGCCGTAGCGGCCGGCCCGACCGCAGCGCTCGCATACGATCTCTACAGGGTTGAACGGATATGTCCGCAGAGTGAGCGCGTCGGCCATGGCGCAGTCTCATCCGGCCGTTTGCAAAACGCAAAGCCGGCCAAGTAGCTGTTCTCGTTTTTGCGCCCTAACTTAGGGACAAATTTGGACGTGGGCTATTCGCCGAAGGCTACCATGCCAACTTGAAGTCACCTGGGCCAGAGGAATAAGGTGCCAACGTCGATTAGTCACCGGATGCGTACGAAGGCGTCGCCGTGGCTTCGAGACTAAGAACGTCGAATCAAATATGATGATGATGCTCCCATGGAGGGGAATGTGAACAATTGTCCCGTAAGAGGACAAGTGAACGAGGATAGGAATTCAATATGGCGAACCATCACCTCAACCGAGTCGCCCGAGATTTGGCCGTGGAGCAAAGCCTTGATGCAGCTATTGAGTTGAATGAGGTCCTCCACCAGAAGCGTAAAGATGCTCCGGCGCTGTTAAAATTGGCGACCTCCTTGATAGGCACTCAGCCTGATGCTGCCCTCTCAAAGAGAGAGCTTCTGAACAACTCGCAGCTTGCGAGCCTTTCTTTTCGTGCTGAGTTGTCTACGGGAAAGCAACCTTCCTCTACGCATGATCTTAGTCCGATTCTTGATTTGCTTGTACAAGTTGCCCAGGCTGGGCTAACTAATTTTTCGCAGGATGATCTTGAGTGTATTCGGGATTTTTGTCTTGGGCTCAATCGCGAATTGGTCTCTGAAGTAGCCAACCGCATACCGGAGCCGGTGGTCGTCCGTGCTTCGAGAATGAGGTCGATGGCACTATGACCATTGGACTTCACGCTCACACAATTGAGAAGCTAAGGGCAGTCGTAAATCAGATAGATGGTCTTCTTCTATCTGATTTTCCTCACAGTTCCGCGAAAGACGCGCTTATTCTATTCAAAGACTTTTTTAATGATCAAATTTTTAGAGTCGATCGGGCTAGTGTAGACAGAGATTTGCTTGTATCTGCGTGCACTACTGCAAACAGCAGAATTTCTTCATACCTTCCTTTGCTTGGGTTTTTATTGAGATCAACAAATGTTCGTAACAACTTTGAATGTTATGATTCGCTTCTGCAGTTAGCCCAGCGATTAATCGGTCCAGAGGCAAGAATCGTAATTTCCTCTGAATGGGATATGTCGCCGCTGACCTACGCCCTCAGTGTTCCTGTCCTTCCCGGATATGTACTATTGGGAATGCCTGCTACCGAATCGTCCAATGCATTAATACTACCTCTGACCGGACATGAGCTTGGACACTCGATTTGGACGGCCGAAGGTTTGGAAAGCGATTGGGCACCAAAGGTTCAGCAAAAAATCCGCGACTATATAATTCAAGAACAAATAGCATTCAAAGCAGTGTTTACGACATTTGCTAAAATTAGGATCGACTACGCTGAGCTTTCGTCTAATATGTTTCTAACCTTAATTGTCGATGATATCAGCCGCCTGACGCTCGGGCAAATGGAAGAAACGTACTGTGATGCTATCGGCCTCAAAATTTTTGGGCAAAGTTTTGTTTACTCATTTCACTATCTTCTCGCTCCCGGTCTTGGAGGCGATCGCTCTTTATATTACCCTCCATTACGCTCGCGCGCTCAATTTATGGCAGATCATAGCGGGCTCGACTTTGACAGTTTAGGTTTTTCTAACTTTCCATTGGAGTTTCAAGAAAGGCAACCGAGACTTAGCTTAGATCAAAGTTTTATTTCTCGAGCTGCCGACGAGATCGCAAGTTCTCTAGCAAAGGAACTGTATTCGGAAGCTTCGAGCAAGGTCCTCAAAGCGGCGCATGACTTGCTTCCGGAACCGAGCGCAGCAGGAGACATACTTACTTTGTTCAAGCGCGGAATTCCTTCCCGCCGCCCCCGCTCTCTTCCTGATATCCTGAATGCCGGATGGCAGTTTGTACGTGCGGAGGGGGAGGCTCACGATACCCAGGAAAGAGCACTATTCGAGTGGACATCTGAACTGGTGCTTAAAAGCATAGAAGTGCTAGAATTTCGGAGGCGGCTCGATGCTTGATTGCGTAGCTCTGGCGAAGCGCATTGAATCCGGGAACAATGGTGAGCCAAACGGTCTCTCTATCATTCCTGAACCTGAAATTGGAGAGGTGGAAACTAGTGGCGACGCTTCTGTCACGTTGCGCCTAGGCCGCTGGTTTATTACATTAAGACAATCAAGCCACCCCTATTTCGACGTTATGGCCACGAAAAGCGAGGCCCTTTCTGAGGCACGTTCTGCGAAGCGATATTTCGTGCCCTTCGGTCAGGAGTTTGTTTTGCATCCCGGAAGGTTCGTATTGGCGAGTACGCTAGAATGGTTGAGCTTCCCAGCGAGTCTCGGAGGGTATGTCGGCGGCAAATCGACCTGGGCGCGAAGGGGTTTGATTATCGAAACCGCTGCAGGAATACACCCCGGCTTCAACGGGTGTTTGACACTCGAACTCGCAAATGTCGGGGAGGTCCCGATCAAGATTAGGCCGGGAATGAAAATTGCCCAAGTTTTTGTTCACGAACTAAGCGCAGCCGAACATCTTTCAAAAGGCCAATTAAGGGGTCGTAGGCGTCCTTATCTGGGAACGATTCAGAGCGACAAAATTCTTGAGAAGCTTTCGAATTGCTGACGATAAATAGACCGAGTGACGATGTTCCTCGTCGAGGCTTCGGTTCTACCAAACCGTATCCCGCGCGGCAGCGAGCGCGACCTGTTGCCGCGCGATGCGCTCAGCGTTGGCCCGATAGCAGTCGTCGAGCGTGAAGGGGCCACCCCACATTGTGGGCGATGGCGGTCGGCCCGGCCGATTTTCGGCGGCGCTATCGGCCGATATGCTTGCTGATATCGGGCCAGAAAACTCCGAGCGCGGTCGTTCCGAGCAGCGCGACCGCCCACCAGAATATTTTCTCGCCGCCCTTGCGCGCGCCGGCGCGGAGCGCCCGCACGAATTTTCGATCCTCGGCGATCTCATCGCCCTCTCGCAGATCCTCGAGCCGAGCGTAGCGCAGAAACTCCATATCCTTTCGCGTTTCCACCCTTTCTTCAGGCGAGCGGCAATCAATGCCGAGCGTCATCTCGAATTTTTCGGCGATCACCTCGCCCACCGCCGCCTTCCCATCCTCTTTCGTCAGCTCGCTCATCTCGCTTCCCCGGCCAGCCCCAAATCCCGACGCTCACGCCACTGAACATTCGCGGCGTGCCGATCGCCGCACGTCGTCAGGGCCACGCGATCCCGCCCCCAGAGGCGCTCGACCTCGCCGGCGGCGAGCGCGAGCGGCGGCAGCTTGGCCGGGCGCTCGCAAGGCTTGTCGAGATCGCCCGGCGCCATGGAGTGCGCGAGCTCGCGCACGGGCTCGGTCCGGCTGCTATCGGGCGCGCCGGTCGAGGCGCATGACGCTGTCGCGAGGGAGACAAGGGCTGCGATCAAGAGCGGCGGACGCATCGGCGGCTTCCTTCATTCGGATTTCGAGACCGAGATTTTTGCGGGCGAGCGCTTCCGATTCGGCGCGGCCGGCGGCGTCGGCCGCGCCGATCGCGGATTCACGCCGCGCATGCTCGGCGTCGGCCGCGCGTTGGAGCTCGAGGCGCAGCGCCTCAGCGCGCGCCGAGCATGCGGCGCGCTCATTGTGGCCGACGACGAGCCAGGTGAGGCCGGCGGCGACGGCCGCCGCGCCGATCGGCGTGCGCACCGCCGCCGAGAGCGCGTCGAGCGCGCCTTTGAGCAGCATGGGGAGAAGGGCGAGGATCGGCATGGCGCGCCCTCAGCCGATCGACTTGCGGCGAATGGCGAGCCAGACGACATAGAGCAGCGGGCCGCCTATGCCGATGGCGAGGCTGATCGCAACCGATTCTCCGACGATCTCAGCCGCGGTTTTGACGATTTCGAACATGGCGCTCACCTACCGATGTTGAGGCCGGAGGCGGCGTCGTCGACGCGCGCGGCCTTGACCAGCGATGCGCCGCGCCAGGCGCGCCAGACGAAATAGGCGGCGGCGGCGGAGAGGCCGACGACGGCGAGCAGCGGCCAATAATCGCGCAGCGTCTCGAGCGCGGAGACGCCGCTCCGCACGGCCGTCGCAGCTTCCTGCGCCTGGTCGGCGACATCCCTGATCTGCGATAGTGCGGCCGAGGCGCCGGCGACGGAAACCATCGCGCCGGCGACGCCCTGTTGCGCCTGGTCGGCGCCCTTGATCGTCCGTGACCCGGCGGCGCGCAGTTCGCCCACCGAGGGCGGCGTCTCCGTCGGCTCGGCGTCATCCTGCGGCGCCTCGACGCGCGCCTTCGCCGTTTCTCGAGAAAGCGCGCGCATCGCCCGCGCATAGGCCGCCTGACGCTCCGCGAGGCCGTTCTTGCCGCCATTGATGCGCTTCGTCTGCGCAACGACGTCTCCACTGTCCGCCACGGGAAGAGCGCCGAGCAGAACGAACAGCGAGCAGGCGCATTCGAGCGCATGATCGGGATGGATCAACCACGCGCCCGCGACGTCGGCCGAGACGCCGAGCTTTTTACCGAGCAGCGCGCCCTTATCGCGGCCAGTCGCCTGCAACATCCCCTTGCCGCGGAAAATCCAGCCGTCATCGGTTCCGGGGAGATTTCCCATTCGGCCGCCGTAGACGTTGTTCGCCAGCGCCTTCGGATTATGCGCGAAGGGGAGAGCGCTCTCGACGGTCGGAAAGCGTTTCTTCCACACCTCCGTCAGTCGCTCGGCCGAGTAGTTGAGGCTTTCCTCGAGCGCCGTGAAATTCGCGGTCTCGACGCAAATATGCGCGAGCAGCGCGGCTTGCCGACGGATCGTCGTGAAGCCCCACGTCGGGAATTGATCGTCCGCATGATCCGCGATCATGGCGATGATCTTCGGGTCGGGCGTCTTGCCGCGCGAGTCTGCGGTCGCGCGAATTACCGCGTTCCAATCGGTCATGTTTCACCTTTGGGGAGAGAGCGCGCATATGCGCGCGAAGGCGCTCGCGCGTATGGCGAGCGCAATGCTGGAAATAACGCAATCTCCTCGCGCACGCGGGCATTCCGCAGAGCCAGCGGATTGCGATTGGCGCCTCGAATGCGATCGAGCGACTGCACGAGGAGTTCAACAGACCAATCAAGGCGTTGAGCGTGCTACAGAACGCCGACGCCGCCGACATGTTGTTCTGGACGCTGTCGGCGTCGGTTCAGATTGTCATGCGAAAGGTCACCGGTTTGGCAGAGCTTCGCTGAGCGGTCCTCCGATCAGAACATTGACCTCGCCGTCCGATCGGATAAGTTCCTTCGACTAGGAGTTGCTCCGGCCAATTTCAACACGATTTGCGACGGCACGAAGTGTTGTCTATTTCCTTACTTAGATGATTGGCGGAGCTTCCTAATTCCTGATGGAGGCGACGTGATGATGGAAACGCCAGATATCGATATAACTAGCTACTCGGGGGCCCTTGGCCTGCTCGCGCAGGCGCGAGTTCGTCCAATTGATGTGGGTTTGATTGGCGATAGCAACGCATTTATGGACAACACTGGGCTCGATCATGGGGTCGCTAAGGCGCTGGCCTCGCTTTTCGGTCTTTATGCGACCCCGCTGTACTCGCAGGAGATCGCTGGTGACTCTTACGCCGCCGCCGGATTCTGCTCGGCAAATATCGTGAACGTCATCAACAGCGCGACGACAGGAGCGCCAACGGCATTCGATGATTATCGTCTGCCGAACCAGCAATATTGCTACCAAGCAGGCGGCGATATGGGGCAGTTCAACGGTATCTACCTCAGCAAAGCGACACCAGGTCTCGACGTCACCGCGAATCTGAGAGCGCACTACTGCTACGGAATTTTCGCGAGCGGTGGCGGGTCGTTCGTCCCGGCTGCGCGCATCGAAACGCCACCCTACACGACGCTTTTGACCGGGGTGCCGGTCTCATGCGCTGGCGACAGCGACACGATCGGTTATGCGACGCTCGATCTTCCGGCCGGCCCTCGCACGACCGATATCTCGTTCAAATGGCGTCTCGGGGCGGGGGCCGCCAACGTGGCGAAGACATGCCAACTCTGGCAGCGCGTCGAGAATGTCGATCGTACCGCAGGCATTGGGTTCCACACTGTCTATGGAGTTGGGGGCCAATCTCTCTATGACATGGCGGCGGCGGTGCTAGGGCTCACGGATGCGCGGCTCCAGAACTACTTTAAATCGGTCACACGCCTACAGCGTCTTCGTGGACTCCCGCCGATGTATGTCCAGATGCTCGACTCCGGCTTCAACGACCGCAACGAGACGAGCACCCCATCGCTCGGCCCGCTCGCGACCGGAGGACCGACAGGGCCGTTAGCCTACATAGACAATGCAGAAGCCATCCGCATCAAGATGGATGCGAATTGGTTGGCATGCGGATACGACATCTACAATTTCCGATATTGTATCGTCCCGAGCCATCCGATTTCGACTCCGGATGATGCGCAAGTCGTCGAGTATCGGCGGATCGTCTCCCGCTACGTCGCGGGTCAGCGTCGCATGTCGATGGTCGACCTTTCGACGTTGACCGACTATGCCTCAATGCTCGCGGCCGGCTGGTATCGCAACCCGCCTTCGGAGCTGGTCCACCTATCTCTCACCGGCTATGAGGGCGTCGGCGCGCTGATAGCCGGTCAGGTGCCGTAGCCCCGTTATGCGAAGCGTCCGCTGTTGAGCGCATAGCTGTTCGCCGCCACGGCGGCGGCTGCATTGCCAGAAGCCGTCAAGTCCTCTTCATAGGCACGATAGATCGTCCCCTTGAACGCGCCATTGATGTAGGGCGTGGCGGCTCCGCCCGATTTGACCGTGTTGATCTGCGCACTCGAGGCGGAGCCGATCAGCACGCCATTCACGAACATCGATATCGTGCCCGGCGCCCAAGCGAGCCCCAACTGTGTGACGGCGCCGAGCATTACGCCGGAGGAGCCGGTCACTGTGATGGCGCCCGCGCCGCCCGTCGTCGTTGCGACCGAGCCGCGCGGCGACTTGCCGTCCGAGCCCATGTCGAAGATCCATTGGGCGTCATTGTTCGTCCCGGTCGTGTAGCCGAACAGCGTATGATAGGCGGTCGCATTGTAGCCTGACGCGACTTCCTTGGCCCAAATCTCGACGTAGAATGAGTGGCCGGAACCGGAGAGATCATAGTCCGTCGCCGCGAGCGCTACGCCATTGGATTGGCTCCCAGACGTGAACGACAGGCCGGCCTTGCCAGTAAGATTGGCGATGCTGCCGGCGACATGCGCAGCCGCGCCGCCGGTGACGAGATTTAAAAAGCTCGCTCCGCCGATCGCGCCGTCCGCGTTCGGGTTGCAGTAGGGATCGAGGAAATCGAAC